>NZ_BOQB01000001.1 GCF_018332475.1 Bacillus sanguinis
AAGTAAAATGGTTTAACAACGAAAAAGGTTTTGGATTTATCGAAATGGAAGGCGCTGACGATGTATTCGTACATTTCTCTGCTATTCAAGGCGACGGCTACAAAGCTTTAGAAGAAGGTCAAGAAGTATCTTTCGATATCACTGAAGGAAACCGCGGGCCTCAAGCTGCTAACGTAGTAAAACTTTAATCCAACATATGACAGGAGGTTACCTAACTTGGTAACCTCCTTTGTTATTCCTTTGTATATTTCCGTTTTCCAGAGCAAAAACTATATGAAATGCGCAATATACAAAGGAGGAATTAGCAATGGGATCAGAAGTAAATGATTTTGAAGAAGTAAAATTCCGTGTAGAAACAGCACAAAAAATGGTAGGGTCAGCGACAATTTCAATGGATCCAGATACATTAGAGCATGCTACTACTGCTGTAGAAGCTGCTCGCTCTCAGCTTGAAATTATGAAATCTGTGGCAACAGATTTAGATGAGCCATTTCTGATGAATGAAGAAAAAAAATTAAGCAAATGCGAGCATCAACTAAACGAAGCTAGACACTAAAAAACATCCAGAGAATTTTCTCTGGATGTTTTTTCATGACAACTGTTCTCCATACTTTTTCAACGTTTCTCCAACTGTACATTGCCTAATACAAAAGGAATGAGCATAATACTTACTATTTGTCTTTCGATTATGTTCTCGCAAAAAACACCCTTCACAATACGTTTCTAATAAGTCATTTACCTCTGTAATGAGTTGCTTTTTATCCACCTTTGCACCTCTCTATTCGGTTATTTCTTTATGACTATCAATTACTGTTCCTTCTAATGCTTGCGTAGCTAATTGGTGTGCTTCTTTGTTTTGTTTTCTAGATATCGGCTCACATACAAGTTTTAATTTCATTCGCTTCGCCTTTTGTTCAATTTGATCTAAGTAATGATTTAAATGCTCATCATAACAAGGCCATTCTCCAGCCAATTGCTGCAGTACAACTTGAGAATCACCGCGAAGCGTAACTGCTTCATACTTAATCCCTAATTCCTTGAGTATATTCATGCCGTATAGTAATGATGCATATTCCGCTTCATTATTATCATATATACCTTCTATATATGCATTACGGCGAATTCGGTATTTTGTATTTCCTTTTTTATAGTATACACATATACCTACTCCAGCTTCTTTCGTCTGAACATCATACCCGCCATCAAAATAAACGACTATTTCTTGGGGCTCTTCCTCCACTTGTTTACTTAGCTTTTTCATTTCCTTTAATGACCATTCTGTATCCATTTCATCATAAAATGATAGTTCTTTCACTCTTCCTGTTTTCTCAAAATCCTCTGCAAATTGCAGTACATCTTCTATGTTCATATAGTCTGTCGTTAATTCCGTCTGCAAACCGCGCTTTGTTTTATACAACCAATGAATTTTATATTTCATACTAGATTCCCCTTATATAAGACTTCTTATATGTAGCCAGCTAATGAAAGCCTCACTTTATTTTATTATATTTTATCTAGAGTCACAGCATTATATTCAATGTGATTACATACAAAAAGAGCTATCCCTTTAGGAATAGCTCTTTCATCTATTACATAAATCTTTCAAATTGTACTCGTTTATTAATCCAATACATTACAGGCATACCAATTGCCATGACAACAAATTCACCTACTGCACATGTTAACCAAGTCAACATAAATGGTAAATCAAACGCAAGATGAAGTTCAATTGCAATCATAAACATTGTAATTGTAAAGATAACTGTATTAAAAATCATACGAGCCCAAATACCTTTAATGAATCGCATAGAAATAATCGTCGCAACTAATGCAAGAATAGATTGCCCTACTCCAAATACTAAATCGTAAGCGATCATAGGCGAGAAAAAGAGATTCGTTAAAAATACACCTAATACAATTCCGTAAATTGCTTTCTTATTAAATACAACGAGATGATTAAACATCTCTGAAATACGAAACTGTACATTCGTAAAGCCAAATGGCTGAATAAGCATAGAAACAGCAATATATAATGCCGCTAAAATACCATTACCGACTAATGTTCTAATATTCATGACAAAATCTCCTTAGTTTTTTTACGTGGGATGGTTTCGAACCACGTTATTCGTTTTTTAAGCAACAAGATTATATTTTACGCGGTAGCCTTCCTTTCGTCAATAGATTCCTATCATGAACTACCTTTTTTCTTTTAGACAACGTATAATGAAATATATGAAAGATTTAGGAGGTTTTACTTCATGACTGCAACAATCCAAAACGAAAAAGTGATCGTTTCCATTTCTGACAAAGGTGCAGAATTACAAAGCGTTCGCTTAAAAGAAGACAACACGGAATACTTATGGCAAGGTGATTCTACTTATTGGGGGCGCCGCGCACCCATTTTATTCCCAATTGTCGGCCGATTAGTAGATAATACATACTACGTAGATGGTAAACCATATTCATTAACACAACATGGCTTGGCTCGTGATCTTACATTCTCTGTAAAAGAACAAAGTGAAACGAAAATCACTTATATTGTAACTAGTACTGAAGAAACATTAAAAAAATACCCATACGAATTCGAATTACTCGTTTCTTATGAGCTAGACGGACAAATCGTTCATGTAACATATGAAGTGAATAACCCTACTTCAAAAGAGATGTTCTTCTCAATCGGGGCGCATCCTGGTTTTAATTTCCCGTTATTAGAGGGTGAATCATTTACAGATTATCACCTATCATTTAATGGTTCTGAACGCTTAGAAACAAGTGTATTAGAAGGACCTTACCTTTCAAATAAAAAGCAGTTAATCGCTGAAAGTACGAATGAATTACCACTTACATATGATCTATTTAAAAATGATGCGCTTATTTTTGAAAATATGAATACGGATGAAATCTCTATTCGTTCTCATAAACATAATAAATTTGTAAAAGTAGAATTTGACGGATTCCCATTTGTCGGCGTATGGACACCAGGTGAGAACGCACCTTTCTTATGTATTGAACCTTGGTACGGGATTGCTGATGAAGTACATCCCGCAAAAGATTTCAAGGAAAAAAAAGGTATTCAATCTTTACAAGCGAATGAAACATTTACATGTCGTTATAGTATTACAATCGGCTAAGTTACTCTATCCCCTACTTCAAGGAAACATATAAGTAGGGGATCATCTCATCATTTGGAGGTTTCTCATTTTGATTGAAGTATATATTGATGGTGCATCAAAAGGAAATCCTGGTCCTTCTGGTGCAGGCGTGTTTATTAAAGGGGTTCAACCAGCTGTACAATTATCATTGCCTCTTGGGACAATGTCCAATCATGAAGCAGAATACCACGCTTTACTTGCGGCATTAAAATATTGCACGGAGCATAATTATAACATTGTCTCTTTTCGTACAGATTCACAACTTGTTGAGCGAGCTGTCGAAAAAGAATACGCAAAAAATAAAATGTTTGCACCACTATTAGAGGAAGCATTGCAGTACATAAAAAGTTTCGATCTCTTTTTTATTAAGTGGATTCCAAGCAGTCAAAATAAAGTTGCTGATGAATTAGCTAGAAAGGCTATCTTACAAAATTAACGGGGGTATGAGTGTGAAAAAAGATTGGATTGCTCCTCTTGCTTTATTATTTGTCTCTTTTATTTGGGGAGCTACGTTTGTTGTCGTTCAAAATGCTATGTCTTTCGTTGGTCCATTTACTTTTAATGGTATTCGCTTTTTATTCGCTGGAATTATTTTATTATTCGTTCAAATGATTTTCTCAAAAAAAACTTCAAAACAACATATAAAACAGAGTAGCCTCGCTGGATTAATCGTTGGGTTCTTTTTATGTGTTGGCTATGTATTACAAACATTCGGCTTACTGTATACAACTTCTTCAAAAGCAGGTTTCTTAACAGGGCTCAGTATCGTTATGGTACCCATTTTGTCTTTTATCTTTTTAAAACAAAAAGCTACCATTTTCATCGTACTTGGCATCGCTGTAGCAACAGCAGGTTTATACTTATTAACAGCTGGTGATTCTTTTCAATTAAACATTGGAGATATACTCGTTCTCGGTTGTGCAGTTGCTTTCGCTGCTCATATTCTCGTTAACGGCTTCTTTTCTAAGAAAATATCACCTTTATTATTAAGCACGTCGCAAGTATTAGCTGTCGGTATGTTTTCTTCTATTTGCGCCTTTTTGTTTGAAGATTGGGAAAAATTATTTTCAGTAGCACTATGGACGAATTCTTCCTTTTTATTTGCTCTATTTCTAACTTCACTATTCGCGACATCCATTGCTTTTTTCATTCAAACATCAGCACAAAAACATACGTCTCCAACGAGAGTAGCAATTATTTTTGCAATGGAGCCCGTTTTTGCTGCCTTAACAGGCGTTCTCGTTGCAAACGAACAACTTTCTATTTCTGCTATTTTCGGATGCCTATGTATTTTCCTAGGCATGGTTTTTGTTGAATTACCTTCCAAAACAAAAAAAGAAGCGCAGGCTGCGTGAAGTTACGCTTGTAACTTCCGCATAAAAGCCTTAGCGCTTTTTTTATCTGTAATTTCTTCTTCTTTCAATCGTTCTAATAACGCAACAAAATAACTCCCATCAAACTGTAATTGATGTTTAATTGTCGCTTCTATTGCTGCGTTCACAATTCCATCAGATGCACCAGTATATCCTTGTCCGAACATAATAAACCCTTGCGCTTCCTCTGATAGTTTAAATCCTTTCGTATGTAAGAATGAAAGATAATCTTCTACTGTTTGCATGATATTCCCACCTACTCAAAAATTCTCCACTTCTTATCATACATGTTTTTACACGCTATGAGAATGAAATTTCTTTGACAACTTTGTAAATCTATCGTCTACTGCATAGACAATAGAGGATTTCCTTGCAATATGAATGAATATGTATAGTGGCACTTATTTCATATTAAAGGGGAGACACGATGAAACAAGCACTATTAATTATCGATGCGCAGCAAGAATTAATGGATGGAAATGAACAAGAAAAAGAAGTTTTTCGTAAAACCGATTTATTATCTACACTAAATACAGCCGTACAGAAAGCGATAGATGCAAATGCCCTTATTGTTTTCGTAAGAGATATCGATGTTGCTTCTGGTAGCGGAGAAGGATTTGAAGTACATAATGAAATTAAAGTACCTCAGTCTGCAATCCTTATTAATAAAGCAGCAACAAACTCATTCTATGGCACTTCTTTACTTGAACTTTTAAAAGAAGAAAAAATTAATCATATCGTTATCGGTGGATGTAAAACAGAACATTGCATCGACACCGCCGTTAGAACAGCTACTGTACAAGGATTTGACGTTACATTAATTAAAAACGGTCATTCCACAACTGATTCTAGCGTATTATCTGCAGAACAAATTATTGGTCATCATAATAAAACCCTACATGGACATTATAACGTTGATCATTTTTCTATGGTGAGAGATATCGAGGAAGACCTCTTCCAACCAACTCACGACCAATATCGTGATTAACAAAAAAAGAATCCTTCATTCAGAAGGATTCTTTTTTATCCAAAAATTTGCGCTGCAATACTGTATAGTTCCCCATTCCTTTTCAAAAATTGATCACTATTTCTCATCATAATTGGTGGTGTATTCACCTTTTGAAAACCAGTAATCTCTAATTTTTTCATAAAATCTTTTTTTCCTTCTGGTACATCAATTCTTAATTTACCATGATGTTCTCTTGCTAAATCATGTACAATTCTCATTGCCATTGCATCATTTTTAGCAGCGATCGGTCCTATTATTTTATTTTCTGGCGTTTGTATACTTATACCGTATCCTACTACATTTTCTTTTGTATCCTTTACAACGACGCACTGATCACTTTGCATAATTCTTTGTTTTAAAAACTCGTTTCGACTTGTTCCAAATGCATCTTCATCTATTTTTATTATTTTTTCTAAATCACACTCTTCATAATTCATTATATAATCTTCATTTCCTATACAATAATCATTCACATTGTACGAGTTACATATGTATTTACAAACATAGCTTACTGCTCTAAATCCTAACTTTTCGTATAAAGGCTTCCCCTCATCCGTAGCAATAAGCATAATTGGAGTTTGAGTCGATACGCTCTTAATACATGAATCTGTTATCGCCTTTCCAATCCCCCTCCCCTTATAATCTGGATGTACAATGACCATTCCGATAGACGCTACTTTCTCTCCATATAATATTATTGCCGCGCTAGCAATAAGTTCCTTCCTCCTATTCCACACACCGTATACAATACCTGAGTCAAAAATAGTCTCAATTTCTTCTCCGTTATAATCCCAGCCAATATAAGAAGATAATGCAACAATATCCTCTATATTTTCTTTTCTAAGACGATCCACTATTATTCTCAATCCAAGCATTCTCCATCCCCTTATCTAGACATTTAAATCATTATTACTAAATCAACTTGTACATGTTTCCCTTTATTTGTCACATACATATCCTATTTTGACCAAGATTATATTGTAAATGAGGTGACAACATGCCCATTACGAATCGATTTTCTACCACCACTAACGGTGCACTCGCTATTACAGGAAATACACTCGGCTTAAGTAAAATTAGTAATCAAAATCGTGCTGGTACAATCGGGGCAATTGGTGCATTCGCAACTACGAATACCGCTTTACAAGTACCTACTTTTCCTGCTGGTACAACATTAAACTATACACAAAATAGTTCTACCGCTATTTTAAATATCCCTGCTGGTAGTACGATTCTTTACGCAGAACTCGTTTGGGGTGGAAACTATTTATCTCGTGATCAAAACATTACGAGTGTATTAGGAAATCCAGTTTCTTTTACAACACCTGTTTCAACATACTCGATTACTCCTTCAGCTGTTACGGCTTCAAATCAAACATTCGTTTCAAACTCTATTACATTTGGCTTTTACACTCGTTCAGCAGACGTAACAACCCTTATTCAAGCGGGAGGTTCTGGTTCTTATACTACAGGAGCTGTCCCTGGACTTGTAGATCCTATAGATGCTTCTAATGGAACAATTAATTCGGCTGGATGGACGCTTATCGTGGCTTATCAAAACGGGACATTACCAGCAAGAAACTTAACCATTTATGTAGCGGGTAACCGTGTTTCTGCTGATACTGGTAGTGCAGATGTAGCTGTTTCTGGATTTTTAACACCTGCAGGAGGACCTGTAAGCGGGAGATTATTTTTAAGTTCTATTGAAGGAGATGCAGATTTAATAGGAGATCAAGCATTATTTGGACCAAATTTCAGTTCATTAAATGCTTTATCTGGGCCAAATAATGCTGTAAATAATTTCTTTGGTTCTCAAGTGAATAATGCCGCTGGAAACTTAGATACAACTGGAACATTTGGAACGCGAAATCAAAACGCTTCTACAAGTACAAATATCTCCGCAGGAAGGCAAGGTTGGGACATTACTTCCATTGATATTTCCCCTTATTTAACAAATTCTCAAGTGTCCGCCGCAATCCGTTTAACAACTAACGGAGACGCGTATATGTTAAATACAGTCGGTTTACAAATCAACATAAATTCACCTAATATACAAGCAACGAAAAGCGTAAATAAAAGTGTTGCGGCAATTGGAGACGTTCTCACTTATACCGTTATTATCCCTAACACCGGACTTCTTCCTGCTAATAACGTTATTTTTACAGACATTCTCCCTAACGGTACTTCCTTTATACCTGGCACTGTAACGGTAGATAATATCCCGCAAACAAATGCAAATCCGGCTGCTGGTATATCTCTCGGAACTATTAATAATAACGCTTCTCGTACAGTAACTTTCCAAGCAACTGTCGTTTCCCTTCCAAATCAAAATCCGATTTCTAACACTGCTAATATTACATTTCAATATACACCAATCGCCGGAGGAACGACTTTTAATGGTCTTGCAACAAGCAACTCTGCTGGAACACAAATTAACCTCGCAGATATTAATGGCACAAAATCAGTTAACAAACTTTTTACCGATATTGGTGAAACGCTAACTTACAGTATTGCCTTAGCTAACATAGGAAATATCGCTGCAACTAACGTTATATATACAGATCCAATTCCAAGCGGAACTACTTTCATTCCAGGGAGTGTAACTGTTAACGGGGTTACTCAAGCAGGAGCAAATCCTGCTACTGGTATATCAATTGGATCTATTGCTGCAAATTCTACTACTACTGTTTCATTTCAAGTATTCGTTCCTTCTATTCCGCAAACAAATCCAATATTAAATAGTGGCACCACAACATACCAATACATTCCTGTACCAAATCAACCGGCAGTAAGCGGGACTGATACGACAAATATTGTCTCCACTCAAGTGAATAATGCTACTGTAACAATGACGAAAGCAGTAGATAAAAATTTTGCAGATATTGGTGACACACTAACGTACACCGTTTCCTTTACAGGTACAGGTAATACGAATGCGAATAACGTTATTTTTACAGATGTCATTCCTACTGGAACAACTTTTGTTCTCAACAGTTTAACAATAGATGGCACGACACAAGTTGGAGCAAATCCCGCTACTGGTGTGAATATAGGATCTATTCCAACTGGCACAACAAAAAACGTTTCATTTCAAGTAGTAGTAAATACAATTCCAGCGGCGAATGTCGTATCTAATGGTTCAAGCGCTTCTTATCAATATACCGTCAATCCTAGCCAATCACCCGTTACAAAAAACATTTCTTCGAATCTCGTTTCCACTCAAATTAACAATGCGAATGTAACATTAACAAAATCAACAAATAAACAATTTGCTACAATTGGCGAAACAATCAGTTATACAATTCTTATTACAAACAGTGGAAATACAGCTGCAACTAACGTGCAACTAACAGATCCACTTCCAAATGGAACGATATTGACTCCTGGTACTGTAACATTAAACGGAGTTTTGCAAAATGTAGATTCTCTCGTTGCTTTACCTATCGGAACAATTCCTGGCGGAGCTACTTTTACCCTTTCTTTCCAAGTAACAGTCATCAATATTACCGCCCAAAATCCTATCATTAATAATGCTTTCGCTTCTTATCTATATACTGTAAACCCAAGTCTGCCACCAACTTCAAAAACAGCAAATTCTAATTCTGTTACATCAACAATTAGACTAGCAAATCTTCATGCTAATAAATCTGTAAGTCAAACGTTTGCGGAAGTTGGGGATGTATTAACGTATACCTTTTCTCTTACAAACGATGGAAATGTTGCGGCGAACAATGTAGTACTATCCGATTCAATCGCGAATGGTACTGCCTTTGTACCAAACAGTGTTATAGTTAACAATGTTACTCAGCCAGGTGTTACACCAGCTAACATCAATATCGGTAGCATCAATGCGAATACTACAATTACAGCTTCATTCCAAGTAGTAATAACTAGCATCCCAAATCCAAACCCTATTTCAAATAGTGCTTCTATTTCCTATAACTTTATCGTGGATCCAAACGCTTCACCTGTAAGTAAGAACACTACTTCAACTACTACATTTACTCAAGTAAATGACGCAAATGTTATTTCAGCAAAAACAGTGGATAAAGGGTTCGCTACTGTAGGAGATGTATTAACTTATACCGTCGTTTTAACGAATGAAGGAAGCGTTACTGCTGATAGTCCCACTTTCGTAGATACAAATCCAGACGGCACTACCTTTATCCCAAACACTTTCCTTATTAATGGTGTACTTCAAAATAACGCAGATCCAAATATAGGTGTTCCATTACCTTCCATTGCTGCGAACGGCTCACTTACCGTCTCTTATCAAGTAACTGTCACCTCTTTACCAACACAAAATCCAACAATAAATTCATCTAGTACACAATATAGCTTTATTCTAAATCCAGGCGATCCACCAACTATAGAAACATCTGTAAGTAATACTGTAAGTACACAAATCAACTTAGCAAATGTAGTTATTGTCAAACAGGTAGATGTAACTATCGCTGATGTTGGGCAACCAATCACATATACCATTGCTTTAGCTAACACTGGAAATACTCCAGCAAATAATGTTGTCGTTACCGATATACTCCCTCCTGGCACAACTCTCGTACCAAATAGTATTTTTATAGGCGGTGCTTTACAGCTAGGTGCGGATCCAAGTGCCGGCCTTCAAGTTGGTACGATTCCAGCAGGCGGCATTACAACAATTGTTTTCCAAATTAGTGCAAATAGTTTACCTTCACCAAATCCAGTTCAAAACAGCGCTGCACTCCAATATAGCTTTATCGCAGATCCAAATTTACCTGCTGTTATTAGGAACGCTATTAGCAATATCGTAGCTACACAAATTAATACTGCTAATATTGTTGCTACGAAACTAACAAGCACAAATTTTGCTGATGTTGGCGATGTCATAACTTATGCAACGATTTTAACGAATAACGGCAATATCCCTGCCTCTAATGTAACGTTTACAGATATCATTCCAGCTGGTACCATTTTCCTTCCTAATACTGTAACGATTAACGGTGTCCCTATAGCTAATGCAAACCCTGCTAACGGCATTTTAATTGGTACGATAGGAGCGAATTCATCACGTACTGTTTCATTCCAAGTTTCTGTACCAACTATTCCTAGTCCAAATCCGCTTACGAATCAATCAAGCACTACATTCCAATACACGTACGATCCATCCAAACCAGTTGTAATGCAGATGGTGGCCTCTAACACTGTACAGACGACTATTAATAATGCAACGATTACCGCTGCAAAATCTGCAGATAAACAGTTTGCGAACATAAATGATATTATTACGTACACGACTACTTTAACGAATAGCGGGAACACACTTGCATCAAATGTAGTATTTACAGATGCTATTCCAAGCGGGACATCTTTTATTCCAAATAGTGTAACAGTAAACGGCACTACACTCTCTAATGCAAATCCAGCAAATGGCATAGCAATTAATCCAATAAACCCCAATGCAAATACGACCATCTCGTTCCAAGTGCAAGTAAATTCCATCCCGAATCCTAATCCAATCCCAAATCAAAGTAACACAACGTACCAATATGTCGTAGACCCGAACTTACCTCCAGCATCCGCCAACGCATTAAGTAACGTAATAACAACTCAAATTAACAACGCTACGATTATCGCTACGAAATCAGTGAACACACCGAATGCTGCAATTGGTGATATTGTTACCTATACGATTGCAATGGCAAATACGGGTAATATCCCTGCTAGTGCAACCGTTTTAACAGACGGACTTGGACCAGGCGCATCCTTCATACCGAATTCTGTTACGATAAATAACGTTTCTCAACCTGGATTAGATCCTTCATTAGGTATTCATTTAGACGATATTTCACCAGGAGGAACTACTTTTCTTACATTCCAAGTAAAAATTCTTGAGATTCCTCCTAGCGGTACTTTAACGAATAACGCCCTTGTAAATTATGAATATACAGTGAATCCAAACCAATCACCTGCTGTTGGTAGTACTGTAACAAACACGACCGCTACCCCAATTGTTGACGCTACTTTAGTTTTAAATAAAAATGCTAGTACAACTTTCGCTACAATTGGTGATACGATTACATTCACTTCATCTGTTACAAACACAGGAAATACTACTGCTAATAACATTATTTTTACAGATACAATTCCAAGCGGTACTGCCTTTGTCCCAAATAGCTTTAAAATAAACGGGGTAACCGTTCCAAATGCAAACCCACAAAACGGTATCAATATTGGTAACTTGAATACAAATGCATCGATTACACTCAGTTTTCAAGTAAACATTACAACGCTCCCAAACCCTAATCCAATTCCAAACCAATCATCACTTCAATATAGTTTTATTGTAGATATAAATGAACCGCCTGTTTCACGAACAGTTCAATCCAATACAACTTTTACGCAAGTAAATTCGGCTTCCGTTATCGCAACGAAAACTGCAAGCAGTGCCTTTGCCGCTGTTGGAGATACAATTACGTATACAACTACGCTCACTAATAACGGAAATACTACCGCTAACACACCTGTTTTTATCGATATATTGCCACCTGAACTTTCATTCGTCCCTGATAGTGTACAAATTAATACGATCCCACAACTCGGCTTTAGACCAGATAACGGGATTTCTTTAGACACAATTCCGGTTGGAGGAACGATAACAATTAGTTTTCAAGCGATTGTTGGCTCAATACCAGCTACAAATCCAACTTTGAATCAATCTAGCACAACTTATTCTATCATTGTGGATCCTACCGAGCCGCCAGTGACAGAAACAGCTACAAGTAATCCAACTTTAGTGCAAATTAACGAAGCAATTATTCAAGCAACGAAAAGTGTGGACCGTATCTTTTCTGACGTCGCACCTGGAAATTCATTTTTAACGTATACAGTTTTATTAGAAAATATCGGGAACACAACTGCTACTAATATCATTTTTACAGATCCAATTCCAAATAATACAGTATTTATAGAAGATAGCGTTCGAGTAGGTGGAGTTTTATTACCTGGGGTAAATCCAGCTAACGGAATACCAATTGGGGATATTATTGCAGGAGATTTTACAAACGTCACCTTCCGCGTGCAAGTAGTTAGTATTCCAAATCCAATTTTCACAATTGGACCTGGAGGTCCAAACTCACCGGTTGTAAACGGCGCTTCGATTGATTACCAATTTATGACAGGACCTAATTTACCACTTGTTTCACGAAGTACGACATCTAATTCTGTTTCAACACAAATAAATTCTGGGGAAGTTGTGGCAATCAAATCTGTAGATAAAACTTTCGCAACGATTGGCGATACAATTTCTTATACAATTACATTAAGTAACCCTGGAAATGTCACTTCACAAAATATAATTTTCACAGATATTTTACCTGAAGGAACAACATTTATTTCCGGAACACTTACAAACGATTCTGGTACACAGCAAATTGGAAATCCAGCTAGCGGAATTCAGATTGGAAATATAAACCCTGGTAGTACGGTTGCTATTACGATAAACGTACTTGTCACAAACATTCCAAGTATAAATCCAATTTCTAATTTTAGTTCCGTACAATTTGAACATGTGGTTGATCCTAGCCAACCTTCCGCATTACAAACAACTATATCTAATACTGTTTCAACGACCGTTAATAGTGCAATATTAACTACAACAAAAACTGTTGATAAATCGGTTATTTCCGTCGGGGATACACTTACGTATACAACGACTATTACGAATACCGGAAATACACCAGCAACGAATATTACTTTTACAAGTGCCATTCCTCCCAGCACTACTTTCGTACCAGATTCGGTCACAATAAATGGCATCCAACAGCTTGGTGCACAGCCAGCACTTGGAGTAACTATACCAAATATCGCTCCAGGTGAAACAGTAACTGTTACTTTCCAAGTAAATGTTATTTCTGTTCCGCCTTCAAGCTCGATTATGGGTAACGATACAATTTTATACTCTTATACTGTTGATCCAAACGGAGCTCCTGTTACTACTTCTACTTCAACGAACATCGTTACAAACCCCGTACTAGATGCTATGTTAACGATGGTAAAATCGGTCGATCAAACACTTGTAACGCTAGGTGATACCATTACCTATACGACAATTTTAACGAATACTGGTAATACAAATGCAACGAATATTACTTTCACTGACCTTATACCAGATGGTACAACGTTTATTACTGATAGCGTCACAATAGATGGCATCACACAAATTGGGCTTAACCCTAATACAGGTATAACAATTGGATCAATTGCTCCTAACAGCTCAATATCTATAGCATTTCAAGTGACCGCTACTTCGACTCCTGTTCAAAATCCTATTGCCAATTCTGCTACTGCTTCTTACACATTTATCGCTGATCCAAATGCACCGATTGTTTCAAGAAATGTTACTTCAAACACAGTGTTCACTACAATTAATACAGCTACCATTCTTTCATCTAAACAAGTTGATAAAACATTTAGCCACATCGGAGATACACTCACTTATACTGTCTCTTTAACAAACAATGGAAATTCATCTGCACAAAATGTTATTTTCACAGATAACATGCCGAGCGAAACTACATTTATTGCAAACTCATTTTCTATTAATGGGGTTTCTCAAAGTGGTGCGGACCCATCGAATGGTGTAAATATTGGACCTATAACAGCTGGGACTACAGTAACAGTTTCGTTCCAAGTTACTGTAACGTCATTGCCAACCGAAAACCCAATTGTAAATTTCTCATCAACATCGTATCAATTAGTCTCACCGCCTGATGCAGAAACTTCAATTAGTAATCCTGTTTCAACACAAATTAACGAAGCTATATTATCCATGACGAAAAATGAAAGTGTCTCCTTTGCAGATATTGGGCAAACTGCTTTTTACACTACCTCTATTTCGAATATAGGAAATATAGATGCAGCCAACATTGTATTCACGGATGCATTACCGAGCGGACTCACATTTGTTCCTAACACATTAACTGTTGATGGTGTTTTACAACCTGACGCGAATCCAAATACCGGTGT
The DNA here is from genome assembly GCF_018332475.1 of Bacillus sanguinis. Taxonomy (GTDB): domain Bacteria; phylum Bacillota; class Bacilli; order Bacillales; family Bacillaceae_G; genus Bacillus_A; species Bacillus_A sanguinis. The sequence continues at coordinate 14,541 of NZ_BOQB01000001.1, forward strand.
ATTACTTGCAGCACTTCCGCCTAATGAAATATATAGTATCGTCTTTCAAGTTGTGGTGAACAACATTCCACCTATTAATCCAGCACCGAATACCGCATCCACGAATTATGAGTTTACTGTTGATCCAAATAGTCCTCCCGTTTCAAGTACAGCTAATTCTAACACGACACTTCTTCAAATAAACAATGCGACTATTATTAGTACAAAAACAGCAAATCTTACTTTTGCGGATGTTGGTAATACAATAACATTTACACTTAACCTTCCTAATACCGGGAATGTGGCTGCAACGGACGTAACTGTTATCGATATTCTTGACAGCAATTTAACTTTCGTTCCGAACAGTTTCACAGTTAATGGGCAAACTATTCCAAACGCTGATTTATCTACTGGTGTAAATATCGGTTCCATTAATGGTGGAAGCACATCAATTGTCACATTCCAAGCCACCGTTTCAACGCTCCCAATCAACAATCCTATTTCTAATTCAGCTCTTACCACTTACCGTTATATTGTTGATCCCGATCAGCCGTTCATTTCAACTTCTAATCAATCTAATACAACGACGACACAAATTAATAGTGCTATCCTTACTGCACAAAAAAATTCAAATGTGTCAACAGTAGACATTGGGCAAGATATTATCTACTCCGTTACGATTACAAATAGCGGAAATGTTAGTGCAACGAATGTTATTTTTACCGACCTAATTCCAAACGGAACTTCCTTTGAACCGAATAGCTTTACACTTAACGGAACTACCATCCCAAATGCAGACATCATTACAGGCGTTCCGATTGGTGATATCGCGCCAAACCAGTCTGTCATCGTAGCATTTCATATTAGTGCCGATGAAATTCCGCCTATAAATCCAATTTCTAATCAAGCTAGCGTTAGCTTCCAGCATATCGTTAATCCAGCTAATCCTCCTGTTTCAAAAAACATTACTTCAAATAGTGTTACAACAACAATTGAAAGTGCTATTTTAACTACTACTAAAATCGGAGATAAAGCTTTTGCAACGATTGGTGATACGATTACGTATACAACTACGATTACGAATACTGGAAATATTCCTGCCAATAACGTTATTTTCTCAGACCCGATACCATCGTGGACACAATTTGTTGCAGGATCCGTTATTGTTGATAGTACTCCATTACCATCCACTTCTATTACCAGCGGTATTGGCATAAATACGATCATTCCAAATCAAACTGTAACAATCATATTCCAAGTTCAAATCGTAAGTAATCCAACAACATTTACACCAGAACTCCAAAACTTAGGATTTGTGAACTTCCAATACAACGTAGGAAATGCATTACAAGCTCAGCCTGGCAATGTGGAAACGAATGTCTTCGTTACTTCTATTAATTCAGCAATACTTTCAGCTGTAAAAACTGCTAGTACAGCCTTTGCGAATATTGGAGACACGATCACTTATACAGTTTTAATTCAAAATAGCGGCAATACGAACGCTACGAATGTAAATTTCTCAGACCTAATTCCAGCAGGAACTACCTTTATTGAAAACAGTTTTACTGTAAATGGAAGTACCATTCCAGGTGCAAATCCAAATAGCGGAGTGAATATCGGAACAGTGAACGCGGGTAGTTCTTTAACTGTTACTTTCCAAGTCATCGTTACATCTACTCCACCTTCAAACCCAATTACAAACGTTGCATCTATTCAATACGAATTTATAGTTAATCCAGCCTCTCCTCCTGTTACAGGTACAATAACTTCTAATAGTGCTTCCACACAAATTAATAACGCTACAGTTACAACTGTTTTAGAAGCAAATCGATCAATCGTATCTATCGGAGATACCATTACGTATACAGCAACATTAACGAATACTGGAAACTTCCCTGCAAATTCTGTATTACTCATTAACGGAGTTCCTGAAGGAGCATTATTTGTTCCAAATAGTGTTACGCTTAACGGGATTTCACTTCCAGATGCAAGTCCAACTCTCGGTATTCCAGTTGGTATTATCGCACCAGGTGATTCTGCTACGATTACATTCCAATTCCTTGCAAGTTCTATTCCACCGCAAGGAGCGATTATAAATCAAGCACTTACAAGTTACACGTATATTGTCGATCCAAGTCAACCACCAGTTACAGCAACATCTTCATCTAATACGGTGAATACAGCTGTCGTTGATGCATCACTATCTGTAATTAAAAATACAGATTCCCTCGTACAGTCTACTGAAGGTACAATCACTTACACTGTAGTCGTTCAAAATAACGGAAATACTACGGCAAATACAGTTACTTTAACAGATTTAGTACCAGAAGGAACTGCATTCATTCCTAATAGTGTGACCATTAATACTATTTCAGTTCCAGGTGCCGATCCAAACGTAGGAATCCTCTTAAACGCCATTGCACCTTCAGAAATCGTCACCGTCACATTCCAAGTTATCGTTCAATCCATTCCAATTGTGAATCCAATTTCTAATATAGCCCGTATTGACTATACTTTTATCGCTGACCCAACTGCTCCTATCATCTCTCGAACAATTACGTCTAATCCAGCTTTTACACAAATTTCGGATGCAAATATTCTTTCTTTAAAAGCAGTCAATGCACCACAAGCGACAACAGGGGATATTTTGACCTATACGATAACACTAGAAAATACTGGAAATATCCCAACTACTAATCTTTTATTTTCAGATATGATTCCAGAAGGGACTACTTTCGTAGAAAATAGTTTTACACTTAACGGAACAGCTATACTTGGTGCAAATCCAAATGCAGGTGTTACTTTGCCTAACCTAGCAGCAAACGCTACACACCTGATTTCATTCCAAATTCTTATTAACGATTCATTCTCGCGACAATCGATTACAAATCAATCTAATACAACATATACAATTCAACCAGACCCAGGACAACCGCCTATTACTGAAACATCTACAAGTAATATTGTCATTACAAATTTCGTGCTAGCACAATTGACAGTTATAAAAACTTCCAATCCAATAACTGTAGATATTGGCGGAACTATACTTTATATTTCTGAAGTGAAAAATATCGGCAATGTTGACGCAATAAATATTACTTTTACAGATGCTATTCCAGCTGGGACTACATTCGTTCCAGACAGTGTTACAATTAACGGTGTACTTCAGCCTGGTGTAAATCCTGAAAACGGAATACCAATTGAAACGATTCCACCAAACAGTTCCAAAACAATACTATTTCAAGTACAAACAAATAACCCACCAACTGAAACTGAAATTGTAAATCAATCATCTGTAAATTACCAATATGTAAGTATTCCTACAGCTCCACCAGTGAATCGCTCTGTAAATTCTAATATCGTTACAACATCACTTCAAAATGCAAATATTATTTCTGTTAAACAGGCGGATGTTACTTTCGTATCCACCGGGCAAAATATCACCTACACAAATACACTACAAAATATAGGAACTGTTCCAGCTAACAATACGTTGTTCATTGACAACATTCCAGAAGGTACTATATTCATTGAAGATAGCCTATCAATAAATAATGTAATCCAGCCTGGTGCGAACCCTGAAAATGGAGTAACTCTTGGCACGATACAACCAGATGAAACAGTCACTATTTCATTCCAAGTACAACTTATAAGTATACCAGAGGGCAACACAGTCATTAACATTTCAGACACTTCGTATGAATACCAAATTGATCCTAGTTCTCCTATTATTCAGCGCAGATCGTTATCAAATGCAGTAAATACTGAAGTGCGGACGGCAAATGTTAGTGCAATTAAATCCGCTAACAGATCTATTACACGCATAGGTCAAATCATCACATATACAATCGCAGTTACAAACGCTGGTACAATACCTATTACAAATACTCTCCTCATTGACGCAATTGCCGCTGGCACCACATTCGTTCCAAATAGCATCCTTGTAGATGGCATACCAAGGCCTAATGAAAGCCCAATTACCGGTATCAATCTTGATATAATTCTTCCAAACAATACGATTATTGTTACATTCCAAGTAAATGTAGTCTCTATACCTTCTCAAAATAACATTAATAATATCGCCGTCATTCACTATGAATATCAACCGGAACCAAGCGCACCACCAATTTCAGAAACAATCTCTTCCAATACTACAAATATACAATTTATTGATGCTATTCTTATCGCTGCAAAATCCGCTAATACAGTATTAGCAAATATTGATGAAACTATTGAATATACAGTACTCATTCAAAATAACGGCTCCACCACAACTAACTCCATCTTTTTTACAGATACGATAGAAGATGGAACAGTATTTATTCCGGGGAGTGTAACAGTTAACAACACTGTACTTCCTGCAGCAGATCCAAATATCGGCTTTTCCATTCCTAATATTACGTCAGGTCAAGTAACTACAATAACGTTCCAAGTTTCTGTTACGAATTTACCTGTTGTAAACCCAACTCCTAATACCGCAAACATCGTCTACGACTTTATTTTCAACCCTGACTTTGCACCAATTCAAAAATCTACTACTTCCAATACTACTTTCGTTCAAATTAATGACGCTGATATCGTTTCACTGAAAACTGTTGATTTGACCTCTGTAGCAATTGGTGACATTTTAACTTATACAACAACTTTAACGAATACAGGAAATACGGATGCTACTTCTGTTGTATTTACAGACAATATCCCTAATGGAACAACCTTTATAGACGGTAGTGTTTTAGTAAATAATATCCCTCAGCTTAACGCGAATCCAAGTACTGGTATACTTGTAGGAACGATTGCTCCTAACACTTCTATCCCAGTCACGTTTTCCGTTACTGTGGTATCTCTTCCAGCTAGCAGTCTTATCCAAAACCAATCAACTTCTCGTTATACAATTAATGGCGAGGAACAAATATCAACTAGTAATATTACCTTCACTGAAGTTATTTCTGCTAATGTACTCGCTATAAAAACAACACCTATCCAATATGCTGACCTACAAACGATTATCCCTTACACAATTTCCATCACAAACAACGGGAATATACAAGTAGAAAACATTATCGTTACAGATATCATCCCAGCAAATACGAGCTTTATAGAGAATAGTGTTATTGTAAATGGCACCGCTCGTCCAAATGACAACCCACTTAGCGGGATACAACTTGATAACATTCCACCTAATACGACAGCAACTATTCTATTCCTAGTACGGGTTACTTCGATTCCGCAAACAAATCCAATCTCTAACACGAGTACAGTTGAATACCAATACACGTTACCAGATCGACCACCTATTACCGAAACTATTATTTCATCAGCTGCCGTAACAACAATTAATCATGCGACTTTGAATAGTAACAAAACTGTTGACCTTGCATTTGCAACAGTCGGTGACACGTTAACGTATACGATTACACTCAATCAAACTGGTAATGTTGCAGCAAATGATGTAGTCATTCAAGATATGATTCCTCAAGGTACTACGTTTATAGAAAATAGCGTCATTGTAAACGGAGAAACTCTTCCAGGAGTTAATCCAGTAAGTGGTATACCAATTGGCACTATAATTGTAGGTGGAATTGCTATCGCTTCATTCCAAGTTTCTGTGACTTCTATTCCAATACAAAACGAACTCAACAACCAAGCAATCACTACTTTTAACTATATAGTAAACCCAAATAACGTACCTGTTACAAATACGACAACAACAAATACAGTCACAACAACCGTCCAAAATGATAATGTCATTGCGATAAAAGCTGTTGATTTCACGATTGCCTTACCTGGTCAAACTTTAACGTATACCATTACGATTACTAATAACGGTAACATCACTATTGAAGATCTTCTTCTAGTAGACACGGCACCAGTAGATACGACATTCGTTTTTGGTAGTGTTACGATTAACGGAATCAATCAGCCTAATGCGAATCCTGAAAATGGTATTACGTTAGGAACTCTTGCTCCTAATGACTCTGTTATTATTACATTCCAAGTGACAATATCTTCTTCTACTCTTCAATCTACAATCAATAACGATGCTACTATTTCCTATACGCCTATTATCGGTCCAATCGAACCACCTATTACGATTACAAGGCAAATAAATACCGTTACAAAGCAAACAAATACTGTTACAACGACAATTATTAATCCGATAATTCAAACTGAAAAAACAGCTGATAAATCAATTGTCATTTTAGGTGATATTCTTACATTCACATTAGAGATATTTAATGATTCCCCAATCCCTACAGTAAGTACTTCCATTATAGACAGCATTCCAGCCGGTACAACATTTATAGAAAATAGCGTAACAATTAACGGGACTCCGGTTCCAAATGTTCGTCCAGACACCGGCATTAATATTGGTTCTTTATCTGCAGATGCAGTAGCAACGCTAACATTTCAAGTTCTCGTCACTTCTATTCCTTCAAACAGTACCATTATCAATTCTGCTACCGTCACAGCCGCTTTTCAATTGGCACCACAGGACCCAATTATTACTTTTATTGTTAACTCAAATATTGTTCGTATACCAGTTCAATTTATAACTGCAACAGTAGTGAAAAACGCTTCCGTCAGATCAGCTTATTTAAACCAATATTTTGATTATACGGTGCACATTATGAATACTTCTGATATTTCCCTTTCAAATGTTTCGTTACAAGATACCATTCCAGCAGGTTTACAATTTATAAACGGCACTGTCTCCATTAATGGGGAACGTTCTCCACTAGCAAATCCAAATATCGGTTTCCTAGTCACTACTAATTTGGAACCAAACGAAACAATTATCGTGTTATTCACAGTGCAAGTGATAAATCCGCCCGTTAATAATGAATTTAAAAATAACGCAAATGTTTCATTACAACTTCAAGTCTCGCCTACCGATCCACCAATTACAGTAACCGTTACAAGCAACGAAAATATCGTCACCTTTATTCCAAAAAATCCTGATGAAACACTTCCAAATTTCAATTGTTTCTTTGACGGCGAACGTTTTATACGCATTACCCCTCAAAATATACGAAATTACTTTTGGACTTGGATTTGGTGGCGTTAATGTAAACAAAAAGAGATTGTAGTTTGGTTGAAACCAAATTACAATCTCTTTTTCATTCCCTTTATCGTACTACCTAATAACTCGTCCAAGCATTTACAACCAATCATCATCTTAAGTTATTTTAGTCGTAATAAGCTGGCCAGCCTCATTAATCGTTACTTTCCATTTCGCTCCACTAGCAGTCTTCATAATGATACCTTTACTTGCTTCTATTTCAATATCTCCAAACATTCTTCCGCCAGTTGTCGCTAACCAAGCATTCCCATTTTCCATCGACGATCTTGCAAACATACGATTAATCCGAAAACGCTTATGGTCTTGAGAATAACCACTTAATGTAATTCTAACTTTATATAACTGACTCGCCTTCATATTCGATATAATTGTATCGCCTACATTTAATGGAACATCCGATGCAACAACCCAATTTCCAGTTGCACTTAATGCATATTCAATTTTAATTTTCTTCGGGCTCTCTCCCCACCCAAAATACATTCCAAAACAATTCAACATTTTGATTGGATTTTTCGTGAAATCTAGTTCAATCACAACTGGATTACTATCTGGAACATCGATATAGTTTACACTTTGTTCATCTATTAAATTAAAACAATTTGCAAGGTTCCCCCCGTAAGGTATTTTCCCACTTACTTGCTTTACAGTATACTTCTGTTGAGCATTTATTAAAATATCATCTTGATTCCCTATTAAATGTGGTTTATTTAACGTAATCGGTAACTGAATCCGAAGAGATTCTTCATAGGTAGACTTACAAGTATTATATTGCCCTTTATCTACAATAGTTGTGGAAAGTAAATTTGAAAAAAGGTAGTTACGATGCGAATTAGAAGAAAATTCAATGACGATCTGTTCACTACTCATCCGGTACGTATCCCAAATCATACAATCAAATGTATTATAGGCACCCGTACAACGAATGACTTTTTTCGTTTGCTGTCTACATTGCACTTGAATATCATGAAACGTATTCCCTGAACTTTCATTCGGTAAATCACTGTTTCCATCAACTTCTATCCCATACTGACATCCATCAATAAATATAGATTGAAATACATTTGCGTTAATCCAACAAGGTGTATTTATATCATCTATATATTCTGTCTTTAAATGTATCGCAGTTTGAAAGTTTTTAATTTGAACAAAGTTAACTTGAAAAAAACTAATATAATCCCATGCTTTTTGACAATAAAAGTGTATAGCCTTACCTTTATATGACGACGTTGCATTTATTATATTTATATTTGATATAAGAGAGTGATTAGGAACTTCTATTTGTTGTGAACCGGAAACATAAATAACCGTAGATTGAAACACTGGATTTATAACTTGAACTGTACCACCTGTAATAGACGCATTTTGTTGCAGTTCAAACGCATTAAAATCTCCATCAATTTGCAATGTAACAGTAGGATCTAGCTCTAACCTTACATTTGATTTAATAACAATCGGCTTTACAATTTTGTACGTATTCACCCCTGTAATTCTAACCGTCGAAATTCGGTTCGCTACACAATAATTTATAGCTTGCTGAATTGCTAATGAGCTATCATTCCCTGAGTTCGGAACTGCTCCAAAACAATCAATATGAACGCTATTTTCTGGTGCACAATCTTCTTGGGAAGCAATATATTCTGACAAAATAAATTCACTCCTCATATTACCTTTTTCATATAATATGTGAGTTTTCTCTTAAAAGTTTCTATAATAAAAAAAACAAACGACTTGCACGGTCATTTGTTTAATTCATATATATCTTTCGTTTCTTCTATCATTTTAGTTAATGAGAAATATATCTCTGCTTTCTCTCGTGCTTTCAGTCTAATACCATTCACCTTTTCCTCATTTCCTTGTAGTTCCTCAAGCGCTCTTGCAAATCCTAACTCGCAATATTCAGACAACAAAACACCTGATTCTCCATCTATTACCGCTTCATTTATTCCGCCGACATCTATTGAAATAATTGGTGTCCCTGTCGCCATTGCTTCAATTACCACCATTGGAAACACTTCACGAAAAGATAATAAAAGTAAGGCATCCATATTCCCTATAAATCCATGTGGTTCAGAAATATTCCCTAACATCTTTACACTTTGCTGCAATCCATACTTTTCTATCTCTTTCCTAATAGACTCTTTCTCTGGTCCATCACCAGCAATATAAAACTTAAAATCATTTCTCTTTTTCAACACATTTGCAATTTTTACAAATAGTTGATGGTTTTTCTCTTTGGATAATCTAGCTAATATGCCTACATTATAAGTAGATTCTGTCTTTTTTTGCTGGAATAAAAACTTTTCAATATCCACACCGTTATAAATCGTCTTTATTTTCTCTTCTGCTACATGCATTGAAATTAAATTATTTTTTTCAAACTCACTTACTGTAATAATATTATTCACATATTTATTTATGAAATAACGAAAGAGAATTGGCATTTTCTTTTCTAATATTGTTACATTATGTTTCGTATACACGACTTTTATCTTTTTTTTCATAAACTTTTGAAGTAAAAAGGCATATAAAACCATCCGCAAACTATTCGCATGAATAAGTTCTATCTTCCGTTTACAAATTTCGTTCCGTAAGTAATAAATATTTCTCAAATGATTCCATCGACTAAGCAACATAAAATTTTCTTTTCTAGTAAGAGATTCATATAGTTCTCCATCACCTGCAGCTGTATAAACTTTAAAATCCTCATAACGCAAATTGCTTTCCAATTTACAAAAATAACTTTCGGCTCCTCCAGTTATCAATTTATCTGTCATCAACAGTATATTCATAATTGCGTCTTCCCAACTACATTGATTTTATTTTTTCTATAGGCATGAAAAGCATACTTACTAAAATAGTAAAAGATTTGCACTGCATTTAGTCGTTTTTGTTCCCTTAATAATTTCCAGTACCGAAAAGCTGCTCTCATTTTATTTCTCGAAACAGAATTTTCTACAATTCTATACTTTGCTAACACTTGCTGTATCCCTTTCGCTTCATGCCCTTCATGTAATAAGTTCAGCCATAATGCTGTATCTTCTGGCTGTACATTAGGCATTTCAATATGCGGAATTTTTTCACGATCAATCATTACTGTTAAACAACCGATAATTGTATTCCCAGCCAGACAATGATAATCAACAGATTTTGGTACATTCACTTCTCGATTTAGTTCATTACCGTTTTCATCTATTAAACTATACGATGTATACGAAAAGGCCGCATTCATTTCTTCCATAAATGACAATTGCGTCTCCAATTTATTTGGTAGCCAAATATCGTCACTATCTAAAAAAGCAATATATCTTCCTCGCGCTTCTTTAATTGCTATATTACGAGCTCTTGCAGCACCAACATTTTCTTTTAATGATACTAGTCTAACACGTGAGTCTCCTTCTATTATCTCTTTAATTTTTGCAAGAGATTGGTCTGTTGAAGCGTCATCAACGATAATCATTTCCCAATTTTCATAGGATTGATTCTGTACTGATAACACCGTCTCTCCTATAAATTGTATACTATTATAAGAAGGTGTTATTACGGAAACATGAGGCGCCTTATTATATGCGAATAGACATTTTACCATCTATCATTCCCCTTCCTTCATATATTGAAATGTACTTCACAACAATTGCTAAAAATAAAAAGAATGCTTCGTTAATAATGAGTGACAATGACATCATCTGAAATAAAAATGCAATCATAGTTAATAAAAGATACGGTTTTTCGCGAAACAAAGTATACTGCGTTAACTTGAACATTAATATGATTAAAAACGCGCTATATAAAAGAAAACCAATTGTACCTGATTCAGACAAAATTTCTAAAAATGTATTGTGCACATATAATTTTTCATTAAATTGAAACTCATAATAATTCGAAAAGTTAAATGCACCGATTCCGATATATGGATTCGATACATAATATTTAAAAGCAGCTTCCCATAATGTAAATCTCCCACTTCCATTATCATGCGAAAAATCAGAAATTCTTTTATTCAATATATCATCTAATTGACCACCCATTACACTATTCGATAAACTAAAAATTACTACACTAAACAATAGTAAACTCATCATTATTTTTATTTTTTTTGCAAAACTAGATGTACATACATATACAAAAACGACAAGCACAAGTGCTAGTATACCTCCCCTTGAAAAAGTTAATAAACTCGTCGTAACACATAAAATTAACCCTATAATATTCGGCATATTATGTAAATTTGTCATATAATACATAAAAAATATTGTATTATAAAAAATAAAAATATTAGGATCATCTAGCAATCCAATTAATCTTGGATACCCTCTATCAACTAATAGTCCAGCAAAAATTTCTCTCTCTTCTCCACCGTATAATCCAAAGTGCTGTAAGCCGACTATATAAAGGATTAAACTTACAATATTAAATACTAATCCAACATAGACAATGGATGATTCAAGTGTTGCTATTTCAACATTTCCAACTAAATTTCTCATTATAAAATAACACCCTAAAACAAGTAGCACACCAAAAATCATACGAATACTAGCATTTAAATATATAGAAAGGATTCCACTCAAACAATAGATGAAATAAAATAGTAAAAATACAACTTCATGAAAATATAGCTTTTGAATATGAAAGTTTTTAACTGTTAAACAAAAATATATGACTAAAAAAATCATATATATCTTCAGCGAAAATCCAATATATATGTTGTATTTACTTAACATGACAAATAATATTAAGAGCATAATCCATTTCATCGATATTTTCATATTATTTTCCATAGGCTATATCCCCTGTTTCGTAATATAATCCTTTTTGCGTGTTTTTCTTATAAACGAAAGAAGAAGTTTTTTTAGCTCATAATCATATAGGAATATACCCACTACTACGATTATTGTATTCAGAACGAGCGCAATGAAATGATATGTATGCAATATATATTGCACTCCAATAAAAGTTACACCAAAATAAATTGTATAAGGTATGACAATTTGAAACAGAATTTTCCTCTTCACTACACTTACTGCTATATATCCAACTAAAGCTACAATTTCAAATAAAACCATAGCATAAGCCGCTCCCATCACTCCACCAACACTACTAAAACTATAAAGCATAATCCCACCTATCACTAATGCTATACATTGCACAACCGTTCTTTTATTTTGACGTCCACTCGTTGTTAAACCATCAGCTATAGCAATATTTAAACTTTGCAGCACAATGAGAAATGATAATATTTGGAGTGGCTCCACTGCATTTCTCCATTCCTCATGAAAAAATATAGAAATAAAGTATGGCGCTAAATGATATAAACCTATCGTCATACATATTCCCACAATCGCCATTGATTTTATTTGAAGTAAGTTTAATTTCGTATGCTCTTCTAAATTATTCTGATTATAATACTTAAACAGTACTGGATAAAATGCACCTGCAATTACCCCTGGCACTTGATATAAAGCTGCTGGCATCCGATACGCCACTGCGAAAACACCTATCATACTTAATGGCAATGTATAGTTAAGTAAGATAGGTGCTAATTGTGGCGTACTCATTATTAAAAAACCACTAATAATAAACGGTGTCAATTGCCAAAATAACGCTTTCTGAATTACAACTTTCAGATTCATTTTCGTCTTTTTTCTCATGACATATATACTAAATAAACCACCGATCATATACCCCAAAGCATATAAACGAGCTGTTACATACACCGGTAACTCTCCGAAAATACAAAAACATGTAATTATGATAACAACTGCCGCTGATACAACTTTAATAAGCGCTATATACTTCATACGCTCCGTCAGCTGAAAGTAGGCAATTCCTATATTTTGCCAACTTAATCCTATTAACATGAAAAACATTACGTTTATCATCATATAAATCAAATTGCTATCCGCGTACATATAATGAATAGCAATATAGCCGATTATAGAAATAAAAATAAGTAGAATCATCCTTACTTTTATATACGACGATAAAATCGTCTCTAAATCTACTTCATCTTTTGCTCCTTCTCGAAGAAACGTATTCGTAAGTCCTAAATCTGTAAAAAATAACATAACAAACGTCACGGCTATGGCAACGCTAAACATCCCATAATTTTGTGCATTAAAAAAATTTGCTAAAGCAATTAAACTCACAGCCTGAAGAAGATTAGCTAAAATTGTGCTATAAAATAGATGGATAATATTATTTAAAATAGATCTCCCCATACCTGCTCTCCTTTGCAAGCAACCTACTTACATATATTTATCTTGCACCATTACCGTTCAATACGATTAAAACGGTTTTACATAAAATCCTAATGTCCATCTTAATCGTTTTCCTTTCAATATACTCCATGTCCCATTTCAACTTTTCTTTCGGATCAAGATTATATCCTCCATTTATTTGTGCCCATCCTGTTAACCCTGGCTTCACAATTAAACGATCCTTGAATTCTGGAATATACGCATCAAATTGTTTATAAAAATACTCTCTCTCTGGTCTAGGTCCAACAAAAGACATATCACCTTTTAAAATATTTAAAAGTTGTGGTAACTCATCAATTCTCGTTTTTCTTATAAATGATCCCACTTTAGTAATTCTTGAATCATTTTCATTTGCCCATTGCGGTCCATTTAGTTCAGCATCTTTTACCATCGACCTTAATTTTAATACATTAAATTTCCTCCCATTAATCCCTAAACGTTCTTGAAAATAAATTGGAGATCCTGCTGTTTCGAAAGCAATCATAATACAAAAGAACAACATAATTGGTATCGCTAATAGTAACAATATGAGTGAAAATATAATATCAAACAAGCGCTTTATACTTCGATTCAAAATACTGGTTTTTTCCTGAGCTGGAATCGTATACAACTTGGCTTGATTTGTTTCACGAATCATAGATCGTTACCTCCACATTCAAGAATATAAAACTATACCTATTAATTCACATTCTTTCCTCTTTATATTTGCTATCACTTTTTGCACGGTACGTAAGGAATCTTTTCTCTTTTTGACCGCTAAGACCACTCCTTCACATTTCCCTGCAATCATGTGTGTAGCAGGAAGCTCAAATACTTCAGAGGAATACAAGAAAATGTAATCAAAATCTTCTTTCCACTTCGCAATTACATAATCAAATTCATCCGTAGCAACCAGAGACATACCGGTGTGTACTGTTTTTTTGGCAGGAATACAATATAAGTATTTAGATAAATTACTAGAAAAAGTTTCATAACTACAGAAGGAATCGCTTATTATATCATTCACTGTTTTCGTATGATTACTTTGTAATAGTAGATGTAGTTTAGGATCAGAAAAATTCACATCGATAAGTAACACCTTTTTTTTCATTTCTGCAAACACTAGCCCTATATTTACTATAAGCGAGGCAACAACACCTCTATCCTTCGTTGAAGTAACTGTGAACACTTGTTTCCCCGATTTTTTCAACTCGTGATACATCGTATAAAACTGCTCTTTCATTAAAGCATCCTGCGGATCAAATGGAAGCTGTTTCTTTGTCTTAAACATCGACATGGTCACCTCGATATATGGATGATTGCGTATCAACTTCTGTAGATTTCTTTTTTCTATTCGGCTTCATATTTATGTAACCAATAACAGGGACTGTTGTTATTTTCTCTAAATCTTGTTCCACGTATATACGTTCATCAAAATAATCTTGAAATACAGCTAAACCTATCCCAACAAAAAAACTAACAATTAGAGAGATAGGAATGATAAGTTGAAATTTTGGAAACAACTTTTCAGCTTTTTCCTGTAACTCAGGGTCAGTTAATATTTTTATCCCCTGTACATTCGTATACTGTTGAAAGCTTTTTTGAGATTGTTCTGCCAGTGACTTTACAATTTCTTTGACGATTGTAGGATCCGAATCTTTTACTGTGACAGTAACGATTTGCGAGTTGTCCATATTCACCACTGAAATTTTTTGTGCTAATTCATAAGTTGATTGCTCTAATTTTAAATTTTTTTTAACCGTTGAAATAATGAGTGGACTTTTTAATATATCAACATACGAAGTTACAAGTTGTTTATTTTCCTGTGTTTTATTCACCGCATTTTCCTTATTAAACCCATCTAAATTCCCAACGAGAATTTGCGTTGAATATTGATACGAAGGCTTTAATACATACATAGAAATAAGAATTAAAGAAACTGTTACACAACACATCGTCAAAATAATTGTTACTACCCTTCTTTTCAATAGCTGCTGAAAATCCTTCATGCTAATTTCTTGCTTCAATTATTTCACCGCCTTTGTTTGAACGACATCCTGCAACTCACTTTCTACAGATAGTCTTTTCTTTTCTAAATTCGATTGCTTTGTTATATACTTTCCGATCCTGAATGCAAATTTTTCTACAAACAAATAAGAAATTATTGCTAGTATAAACGAAAGAATGAGCGATAAAATTAAAACAATAGATAACGGAAATATTTCATGAAGCATATACACTAGGGAAAATAAAGATATGATGTGGTATAAATAAAGACTGTAAGAAATCTTCCCCAAATATAACAAGTATTTATTACGTAACAAGGATGACAAAGTTGATACTGATAAGCTTAATATGACAAATAAACATGCACTTATCGCCACTGCGTAGTCTCGAAATATAAAATTATTGAGCAAATTAATTTCCCCAATAAGTCCTTCATACATATAAATTAAAACCGCCAATAAAAACCATGCAATTTTCTCATTTTTAATACGATTACTATAAAAAACTATTAAATTATTTTTATATTTCGCCACTAGTGCTCCTAGTAAAAACAGCACTGTGTAGTGCAGAGTTAATGCATAACTAGTTAATGTTAAACTTGAGTGAAATAAAAATAAAATCACGACAGAACATATACTAAAACTAAACAATGACAATAATGAATATCTCAACGTTTTTCGTAAACAAACCATCATAACTAATGGGAAAATTATTGATATTCGCATTTCATGAACAAGTGACCAAATTACGCCGTTATATGCATCTGTATTATATTTCCCAATCAATAAAATATGTTGCGCTATTAAGCTTAAAGAACTTTCAGTCGTCCATGAGCGATTAAACCATTCACTTAAATTAGAAATACCATATTTACTCATTGTAGTCTGGCATAAAATAGCTATACTTATTGCTACGATATACGGAATATAGATTCTGGATATACGCTTTAAAAGGAATGTTCCATAGCTATCGTAGTTTTTTTGAATGGATTTATACAAAACAAATCCACTCAAGACAAAAAAAATAATAACAGATTCATTACCACTACTAAAAATTAGACGAGCAGGCGTTTCTTTTAATAGATAAATAACAAATGGTTTATTATCCTCATAACTGTAAGTTTGAAATACTGAAAAAATCATTAAATGATGGCCAATCATTACTATCAATGAAGAAATTCCTCGTATAGAATCCAGTTCTTCATACCTATCCATCGTTTTACATCAACTCCTACTGAAATGATAATAATCATTTCAAAGCGACACCATTATTCATATTCCTCTCCTTTCTTTTCATTCCAATTTTTCATATTAAAATGATTTTATAGCGTAATTTTGAATGTATTGTAACACTTTTTGTAATATTATGAATAGTGAATCTTAAAAATTGGTATATACCAATTTCAACCTCGAAAAATGAATAATATTGATAGAAAAACAC
>NZ_BOQB01000002.1 GCF_018332475.1 Bacillus sanguinis
ATCCGCATTTTCCTGACGCTACCCCTATATTAGGTTGCGCATGCATTGCTAAAATAGGATTAAGCCGGGTAAGATATAATTATTTTTCTAAATAGTCTACTTTATAATTATTTAATCCGTATATTTTGTTTTTAGGGATAATGATTTTGTTTAGTGTTATACATATTTCTTTTCTACTGTATAAACCTTGTCTCCTCCATGAATAATAAACAAGGGATCTAATTTAGCTGCTCTTTGTAATAAAAGTTCGAATTCACCACCCATCTTAAAACAGCTACCTTCAGGTCCGTTGCATCTGCTGTCTTCAAAAAACACAAAATTAAATTTATTCTTACAGTGTAATTTTTTCATTCATTCTTTCAGTAAATATTCTGAACGTCCATGTAGTGTCATAAACATCTTTTCCTTTCATAAAAATCAATAATCTATCTTTTTAATTACATGAAGATTAATTGTTAAGTTAATCAAAAAAATAAAGGTTCTATAATGAATCTTGAGAAGCAAAAATAATTGAAATCATTTGAGTATAGAGATGAAAAACTTAGATGTTGGGAACTTGTTTTTTGTGGCATCTTCAACCAGTGATGTATAGGTGCATCTTCTATGCCTCGAGATATCGCTATCCAAACTTTCTTTTCACACAGTGGGCTTATTTGGATTTTAAGTGATTTGATATGAGATTTATTGTGTTAGCGCCTTTACTAATTTTTATTGTATATAAGATAAAATGAAGGAATGGTGGAAATGAAATGTCTTTTTAAAGTTATAACAATTGCGCTTATAGCTGGGGCTATCAGCGGTTGCTCTGAGTTAGCGGAGATAGAAGAAAGAGGCTTTGTAGTAGGTGCCGCTTACGATATTGTTAAGGAAAAGAAATCTAATCCAATTATGAAAGGGACGTATCAAATGGTACTTCCCAGTAAGTTAACGCAAGAAGGTGGAAAAGGCGCAGGGAATAATTATATTGATGTGAGTGCAAAAGGAGATAGTGTGTTTGAACAAATACGAATAATCGCTAAAAAGATTAGTCGTACTTTATTTTTTCCACATATACAAGTAATCATTTTTTCTGAAGAATTACTATCGAATCCAAATGTTTTACAAAATACGTTAGATGTATACATTCGAGATCATGAAATGAGAAGAAATATTCGTCTATTTGTTTCTGAGAAAAATGCAGAAGCAATCTTGAAACAAAATGCAAAATCAGAAAATTTACCGGCACAGTATATTGATATGCTAGCTGAACACCCTCCTAAAAATGCTCAGATGGTTGAGGCAGCAAGAATTGGTGACGTGCAGGAAAAGATAATTTCAAACCGAAGTTTTGTACTACCTGTCTTAAAACCTACAAAACAGGGGATAGAAATGGATGGGGCTGCGTTGTTTCGTGGGAAGGATAACAAGTGTGTTGGAATGTTAAACGGCGAACAGACAGTGGGAATAAACTTTATAATCGGTGAAAAATTAGGAGGTTATTTTACCATACGTAAAAAGGACCAGCTTATTACATATGAAATTCATAAGCTACACCGAAAAATACAGGTATTTACTGAAAATACTACAAAACCGAAGTTTGATATTCATCTATTTCTCGAAGGTGCTTTAGCGGAGTTGCATTTTAGTGATCATAAAAAATTCATGAATGAAAAACGCTTAACGAAGGATATTTCAAAAGAGGTGGAACAAAGGATTCAAAAATCAATAAAGCTTGTTCAAAAAAAATATAAGGTAGATGTATTAGCGTTAGGAGAAGTATATAAGCGGCATAATTATAAAAAATGGAAGAAAATACGTAAGAATTGGGATCAAGGCGAAAATTATTTTAGTGATGCCCAAATTAATGTTCATGTTCATTCAATAATTGAACATTCAGGTTCAGCTTTACCCAAGAAAGTAAAATGAGTTAATTTGATTGGTTACCGAATTAGATATTAGCTGCCAAATATCAATACTAGCTATACCCCGTATTATATATTTTATTTTCATAACTTCGATTGCTTCATATACATTACCTGTATTTCTTACATAAATTATATAAGTGAACAAGCTTTTACACTTTTCTTTCAATTTCACCTTTTACTTTTCTTAATATTTTCTTTTCAACTAAAAAATTGACTGAATAATTTTTTATCAGAGGTTTGAAATAGATTAAGTAACTAGAGGTACCATGTCAAAAAAGCTTGTAATTTGGATAACATCCAAATTACAAGCTTTTTATTTTTTATTTAATTACTGCCACCAAATCCAAGCCCAAAGGTAATTTCTTATATTTCGAGGAGTAATGCGAATGAAGCGTTCACCGTCAAAGAAGCAATTTAAATTTGGAAGTGTTTCATCTGGATTTTCTGGAACAAAGGTGACGATGTTCTCGTTACTTGTAACGGTTACTGTAATTGGTGGATCGGTAGGCGAGACTTGAAGTTGTAACGAAATATTGGCCGTATTTTTAAACTCATTATTAACAGGTGGACTTATTACTTGTACTGTGAATAACACGATAATTGTTTCGTTTGGCTCTAAATTAGTGGCAACTAGGAAACCGATATTCGGATTCGCTAGTGGAGAGCGTTCACCGTTAATAAAGACAGTGCCGTTTATAAATTGTAAACCTGCTGGAATAGTATCTTGTAACGAAATATTTGAGAGTGAAATTTTGGAAGTATTTGTAATGCGTACCGTGTAATCAAAATATTGATTTAAATAAGCTGAGCTGACGGAAGCATTTTTCGTGACTGTTGTAGTTATAAATTGAACTGGTATACGAACAATATTTGAATTAACAATGAAAGTAATAATTGGATCCTGTGGTGTCAATTGAAAAGCAGCGGTAACTGTTGCAGAATTTATAATTGTACTGTTTGAAGGAATAGAAGTTACGAGGACTTGAAATGTTATAGTTGCTACTGTACCTGCAGATAAAGAACCAATATTAATACCAGTGTCTGGACGAACATTTGGAACCGAAGTACCGTTAATAGTTACGCTGTTTTCTATAAATGTTGTACCAGCTGGAATTGTGTCTATAACAGAAGTACTAATTGTCGGAATTGTGGAATCATTAAATACCTCTAATGTGAATGTAATAACATCTCCTATAACGACGATAGATTTGTCTGCTGTTTTCTCAATGTTAATTATTGGCTCGATTAATGTTGTTGTAACGGTATTTGTTTGCTTTGTAATTGTAATAGGTGGTTCATCTGGATCAATGATAACGGTATAGGAAACAGTAGCATCGTTATTAATTGTAGGTTGAAGAGTAGAAGAAGATATTGTCACTTGGAACGTAATAATGACAGAGTCATTATGAGCAAGATTTCCTAACGTAATACCATTTTCCGGATTCTCATTAGGCTGATTGATTCCGTTAATCGTAACACTACCAGCAACAAAAGTCGTATCTATTGGTATGGTGTCTATAACAAGAAGGTCTTCAATCGTTACATTACCGCTATTCATAATCGTAATTGTATACGTTAAAGTTTGAGCAGGTAAGGCATTCGTTACATCAACAGATTTTATGGCAATGACATTATCATTTTGGACAGTAGTTGTGACGGTATTTGTTGTAGTCGTATTTGTAACGGGTACGTTATTTGGGTTGACTATATAGTTAAAAGTAGTAATTGCGTTGTTGTTTAGTTCATTTGGTGTTGGAATAGTAGTCACAGTTACTTGGAATGAAACGATAGCATCTCCATCTACAATTATAGTACCAATTGGTATGCCGCTTACTGGATTCACTCCTGGAAGAGTTTCTCCGTTTACAATGACGCTATTTTCTATAAACGTAGTACCTTGAGGAATAATATCTTGAATGATTACATCATTTACTGCAACATTACCGGTTTGATTTAGTGTAATCGTATACGTTAACGCATCACCAACCGTTGCAAATGCAAGGTCAACAGTTTTATTACTATTCAAAGTCGCATGATTAATTGTTGTTACGGCAGCTGATGAAATAATAGTTTCGGTAATAGGCGGCTGGTTTGGTAACGTGTATTGGTATTCAATTGTACTCGTATTAGAGATTGGATTTGTTTGCGGAATTGAAGTAACCCGTACTTGGAATAGAATAGTTGCTGTCGTATTAGGCGGAATGTTATCAAGTTGTATCCCGCTAAGTGGATTATCATTTGGACGAGCGCTTCCATTCACAATAACACTATTCTCTATAAAGCTCGTATTTGCTGGGATGATATCTGTAACGATAATATTTTCCACTTGTATATTCCCATTGTTTGTGATGGAAATAGTGTAAGGGATAATCGTTTGTAGGTCAGCGTATTGGATAGGCGTTGTTTTTGTTGCAATTATATTAGCAGAAATAACTTCAGTGAAGGTAATATTACTAGTTGATATTTGTTCTTCGCTATTAATTGTATAACGAGAAGTGGATTGATTTTGAATACGACCACTAGCTGGAAGCGCTACGACAGTAACAGAAAATGTGACTGGGATAGAAATGTTAGGAGCAATCGTTCCTAACAATATACCGGTACTTGGATTGGCATTAAGCTGCGGAATGTTATTTACTAAAACGCTACCGTCTATAAAGGTTGTTCCACCAGGAATATTGTCTGTAAATACAAGAGCAGTAGCATCCGTATTCCCTGTATTTGTTAAAGTTGTTGTATAAGTTAAAACATCACCAATTGTTACAGAAGTCAAATCAACAGTTTTAAGTGAAACGATATCAGCATCATTAATTTGAACGAAAGTAGTGTTGGAAGTAGTCGATTTTTGAATTGGTGCAAAGTCAGGGTTGAAAATAAAGTCGTAGACGATGTTTGCAGTATTAGGTGTTGGGTTTGCAGCAGGTAAATTCGTAACCGAAACTTGGAATGTTATTGTAGCTACTTGACCTGATGTGATATTCGGGATGGAAAAGCCGATATTCGGATCTGCTGCAGGAAGTACAGTGTTGTTAACTGTTACACTCCCCGAAATAAATACTGTTCCATCTTCTATAATATCAGTAAAAAAGATGGAGTTAGTTGTAGTGGATCCGTTATTTTGAATGAGTACTGTATATTCAATAGTTTCATCAATATTAGCTAATACTGTATTAGCGGATTTTGTAGCGATAAGAATGGCATCAATAAATTGTATATTTGTAGTATTGGAAGATGTCGTTTCTGAAATTGGTGGTAAGCTTTGGTCTGGCTGATACTCATAGTGGATGACGGCGATATTATTCATGTTATTTTGAGAAGGTATCGAGTCTACATTTACTTGGAATGTAACGATAATTGTATTGTTTGGAAGGATAATATTAAGTGAGATTCCGGTACTTGGATTTTCGTTAGGTCTTGGTATGCCATCTACAAGAATGCTATCTGGAACGAATGTGGTGCCAGCAGCGATTGCGTCAATTAGGAGAGTATTTGTAATAGGTACTGTACCAGCATTTGTAACTGCGATGGTATATGTGATAATTTGACCGATGCGTGTAATGGATCTGTTAGCAGATTTAATTGCACTAACATTTGCTGTACGGACTTCCGTGTTTACTGTATTTGATAATGATCTACGCTGAATAATTGGAGAACTAGGGTCAATTTGGTATTCATATGAAGTGTCTGAGATGTTAATGACTGTATTGTCTTCAGGTATATTTGTAAGTTGTACTTGGAATGAAATAGTGACTGTTTCATCTGGTTGTATCGTGCCGAGAGTTACTCCATTTTCAGGATTCGTACCAGGCTGAATGACATTATTTATTGATAAGCTATCTTCAATGAATATTGTCCCTTCTGGAATGTTGTCAATGAACACCGTATTGTTAGCTGGAACCGTTCCGATATTTTGTAGTGTATTTGTGTAGGTAATAAATTGCCCGATGGAGACGAAAGTTACATCTGCGCTTTTAACGGAAATAATATTCGCATTTTGAAGTGATGTTGTAACAATGTTAGAATTTGCAGAGCGATTCACTGGTGGAGCTGTAGGAATACTTATATATTGGTAAGTTACTGAAGATTGATTTACAATTTCGGTTTCAGTAGGTGGATTATTTGTTTGTACTTGAAATAGTATTGTTTTGGAACTGTTTGGTGGAATCTTTCCAATTGGTATTCCGTTTTCGGGATTTGCATCAGGCTGAAGTACACCGTTAATTGTGACACTGTCGAGAACGAATGTAGTCCCAACTGGAATCGAATCTGTAAAAATAATATTTATTGCGTCAACATTGCCGCTATTTTTCACTTCAGAAATATAAAGTATAGTTCCGCCAATATCTACAGTTATTGGATTGGACGTTTTTGTAATTGTTAATTGTGCTTGCACGAAATTTGTAATGACAATATTACTTGTAGATGTTTCAGTAATAGGCGGTTGCCCTGGATCTGGTTGAATTGTATATGTTGTATTAGATTGATTTGTAATCGATTGTTGCGAGAATGGATCGTTAATAAGAACTTGGAAAGCAATAAGGTGAGTAGCGTTTGCTGCTAGGTTAGGCAAAGTAACACCTACATTTGGATTGGCACCAAGTATAGTTGTTCCGTTAAGTGTAAAACTATTGTCTACGAATGTAGTCCCTTCTGGAAGCGTATCTGAAAATATGAGATTCGTAGCTGGAATATTTCCGGTATTTTCTAGCGTTATCGTATAGGTCAAAATATCACCTGTTGTTGCTTGTTGTGCATTGACTGCTTTTAAAGAAAGAACATTCGCATCCGAAATTTGTGTGAAAGCTGGATTAGACGTAATTGTTCGAGAGATGATAGGAGCAGTTGGATCAGCGATAAAAGTATAGTCAATACGAGCTATATTAGAAATTGGATTCACGCTTGGAATGGATTGAACGATAACTTGGAATGTGACGGTGACGATTTCCGAAGGTGCAATGGAGTTTAATGAGATCCCTACGTTTGGATCAGTACCTGGAGCTGAAACACCATTAATGGTCACACTATCCGGAATAAATGCAGTTCCCTCTGGGACCAAATCTGTTAAAGTAACTGTATTTGCAGTTGTATTCCCGTTATTTTGAACGACTACAGTGTAAGTGATTGTACCGTCAGTAGACTGTACGAGGGAATCTGTATTTTTAATTACAGATAGTGATGCATCAACGACAGCTGTATTAACCGTATTAGATGAAGATGTTGCTGTAACTGGAGGTTGACTTGGATCGACAATATATGTGTAACTTGTAAGTGCTTGATTTATAATTGCTCCTTGTGGCGGAATAGAACTTGCAAGAAATTGGAACGTAATTGTAGCAGAATCACCTGGTGCGATAATGCCAACTGGAATACCGAGAGTTGGACTTGCATCTGGAAGTGAAATTCCGTTAAGCGTAACACTATTGGGAACAAATAATGCCCCTTCAGGAACACCGTTAATGAGTAATACCGAGTTTGCAGGGAAGTTTCCAGTGTTTGTTAATGTTGCTGTATACGTAATTATATCTCCGATAGATACAATTGTTCGATTTGCTTCTAAAACCGTTGTAACAGTAGCATTATTAATTTGTGTAGAAGCACTATTAGAAGTAATTGTGCCTGTAACAGGAGGAGAAGTCGGATCAACAAGAAATTCGTATTGAACGGATGCAACGTTTGTAATTGGGTTTGAAGGCGGAGTAGATGTAACTATGACTTGGAAAGTAACGGTTAAGGAACTGTTCGTACTAACGGTTCCGATATTAACTCCGTTATTTGGATTTGCACCTGGAATGGTACTTCCATTTACGGCAAAACTATTTTCAATAAAGGTCGTTCCAGCTGGAATGAGGTCTGAGAAATTTACATTCGTAGCGTTTGTACTGCCGCTATTTTGTATTAAAACTGTATAAGTGATCGTGTCTCCAATATTCGCAAAGGCTGTACTAGCAGTTTTTACAGCTGAAAGTATTGCTGAATGAATAGAAGTAACGAAGACGTTCGTTTCCACATTGCCAGGCTGAGCCTGTAATGCATTGCCTACGTTATATTGGAAGTTAACAAATGCTAAGTTTTGGAGTTCAGGTGTGAATGTTGATGGATTGCTTACGATTTGAACTTGGAATATGATTGTTACAGTTTGATTTGGAATGATCGTATTTATGCCAATACCGTCAATGATAGAAGCAGATGGTATTGGAGTACTATCAACAATAACTGATCCTGCAACAAATTGTGTCCACGATGGTATCGGGTCTGAGAAAATAACGTTATTGGCAGGAATATTTCCAGTATTCGTAATCGTAGTTGTATACGTAATCGTATCACCAATCGTTGCAAAAGCTTTATCTCCGATTTTAGTAGTAGTTAAAATAGCACTTTCAATTGTTGTGATAACACTATTTGAAGTAATGTTTTTTGAAACAGGAGGATTATCTGGATTAACGATATGCTGAAAGCTAACGCTAGCTTGATTCGTAATTGGATTAATAGCCGGGATTTCATTTGAAGTAATATGAAATTCTACAATGGCAGATTCGTTTGGCGCGATATCACCAATTGGGACACCTGTAATGGTGTTTGCATTTTCGATAATAGTTCCATTAAGTGTAAAACTATTTGGTTCAAAGGAAGTTCCGTCTGGAATAACGTCGGTAAAAATAACATTCGTTGCATTAACATTTCCGCTATTTGTAATTGTAACGGAGTAGATGATATCTTGCCCAATATCTACTGTTGACACATTTGAATTTTTTTGTGCAGTAAGAATAGCACTATTAATTTGTGTTGTCGTTGTATTAGATTGATTGGAAGTTGTAATAGGTGACTGGTCTGGATCAACAATATAACGATAAGTGGTAAGAGCTGAATTAGAAATAGGGTTGTTGATTGGTAGGGTTGTAACGGTAGCTTGGAATGTGATAATTGCTGCAGTACCACCGTTAATTGAACCGATATTTACACCAGTAGATAAATCAGCATTTGGAATGGTTTGCCCATTAACTGTGAAACTGTTTGGAACAAAAGTTAAATTGCTATCAAGCGTATCGATAACGGTAACATCAGTTGCAGTCACATTCCCTGTATTCGGGAGGTTAAGTGTAAATGTTATTGTATTACCAACATCCGCAAAAGTAAGATCTGTTGTTTTTGTACTTATAATATTCGCGTTGTTTATTTGAAGAAGCGTAGTGTTGGAAGTAGCCGCACTTAATACTGGAGGATTAACAGGATCAACAGTAAACTCATATGTTGTTGATGCTGTATTTGGTGCTGGATTAATAGGGGGAATGCTGTTCACTGTAACTTGAAAGACGATACTATATATTTCATTAGGCGGAAGTGTTGCAAGTAATACACCTGTATTTGGATTCGCGTCAGGTTGTAAAACACCATCGACAGTTAATGTGTTAGGAACAAATGTGACTCCATTTGGTAATACATCTGTGAATACAATATTAGTTGCATCTGTATTTCCTATATTCGAAATAGAAGTAGTGTAAAAAGCAGTTTGCCCGATATCTGCAAAGGATACACTTTCATTTTTCGTCATGGATAATAGTGCTTCTTTAATTTGCGTTGAAACAGGATTGCTAATTGAAGTTTCTGCATCAGGCGGTGAGACTAATTGGTACGATGTTGATGAGAAATTTACAATGGGGTTTTCAGTTGGTAATGACGTTACAGTAACTTGGAACGAAATTGTTACTGTAGTCCCAGCTGTTATAGTTCCGATATTTACACCGTTCACTGGATTTGCACCACTTTGAAGAATTCCATTAATAGAAAATGTGTCTGCAATAAATGCTGTTCCGCTCGGTACGGTATCTGTGAATATAACATTTTGCGCAGATGAGTTTCCATTGTTTGTTAAAGCGACAGTATAAGTGAGTGTGTCTCCAATACGACTAAAGGATTTATCGACTTGTTTTAATGAAAGAATGGTAGCTGTATTAATCGTAGTGAACACTGTGTTTGAAGTAACGGTCCTTGAAACAATAGGGGCATTAGGATCAGCGATAAATGTGTAAGAAGCAGTAGCGGAATTGGCAATAGGATTTTGGGCTGGTGTAGAAGTAGCGGTAACTTGAAATGCTATAGATATTGAGCTGTTAGGAGCAATTAATCCAATTGTAATACCTGTATTAGGGTTGAGCCCGATTTGTGTGATGCCATCTATTGTAACGCTATCAGTTATAAACGTCGTACCATCTGGTATGAGGTCAGTGAAAGTAATATTCGTAGCGTTTGTATTACCGCTATTCGTTAAAATTGTCGTATAGGTAATGGTATCACCTAGTGTTACAAGTGTTTGATCTACAGATTTCACCATCGTTATCATAGCATCTAGTACCGGGTTTGTAACGATATTTGTTGAAATAGAAGTTGTAATAGGAGTTCCGTTTGGATCGACAGTATAAGAATATAAAATTGTGTCATTACCCATAATCGAATTTGAAGGGGGAACAGAAATAACATTTACTTGGAAAGTAACAGTTACTGTTTCACCCGGTGCGATATTTGGTATAGTTACTCCCAGTGCTGGTTGTGCACCAGACTGCTGAACGCCATTTATCGTGAATGAATTTGGTATAAAGGTAATGCTAGCTGGAATAGCGCTTGTGAAAGTAATATTCGTAGCGGCTGTATTTCCTGTATTTGTAATAGTAGTTGTATACGTAATCGTATCTCCAACTGAAACGATAGATTTATCAGCACTTTTTTGGGTTGTTAAAATTGCACTATTAATAGTTGTCGAAACAGCATTAGATACATTCATTTGTGATACGGAAGGTTGGCTAGGGTCGACCACATGTGAAAATTGTACAGAACTAGAATTAGAAATTGGATTTATACTTGGAATATTTGTAACAAGTACGTTGAGAGTAATCACAGCCGTTCCGTTTGGATTTATATTTCCAATCTGAATCCCGTTAGCTGGATTTCCGATCTGCTGTGTACCAGAATCGTTTGTAAGAGTGCCAGATATGAATGTCGTTCCGTCAGGTAAAATATCTGTGAAAATTATATTTTGTGAAGTAACATTTCCAGGGTTACTTAATGTAATCGTATAAGAAATTGTATCGCCAATTGTTGCGAAAGTTTTATCTACAGATTTAACAAGTGTAATTTCTCCGGAATTTATTTGTGTCGAAACCGGATTGGATGTCGTACTTCTTGAAACGAGTGGTAAATTAGGTCCTGTCATAAATTGATAATCAATAGAAGCGCCATTTACAACTGGTGAGTTTGGCCCCCCAGGTCCAATTGTGAAAATTGGATTTGGAATGCTAACTACTTGCACGCGGAAGGTAATGTTTGTAAAATCTCCTGCAATAATATCCCCAATTGGTACCCCATTCGCTGGATTTACCCCAGGTAATAAAACCCCGCCTACTCGAACGCTATCCGCTATAAACACTGTATTATTTGGAATCGGATCTGTAAAAATGATATTCGTAGCAGTTGTGTTTCCTATATTCTCCAATAAAACAGTATACGTTAAAAATGAATTTCCAGGTGCTACGTCAGAAAATAGTCGATCCACACTTTTCGTTGCTTGAATAATCGCTTCGTTAATTTGAACTAAAGTTGGATTACTTGTAGCTGTTTCTGTCACCGGCGGCTGGGTAGGATCAACAATGATCGAGTATGTCGTGCTAGACTGGTTCAAAGTTGGATTTGTAACTGGTATTGAGCCAACGATAGCTTGAAAGCTAATTGTTGTCGTTCCTCCAACTGGAATTGAGTCTAAAGAAATCCCGCTATCTGGTCTAAATCCAAGTTGTGGGATGGTATTAATTTGTACGCTATCAGGAACGAATGAAAGTTCAGGTGGTAATATATCGATAAAAACAGGTGTGTTTGCGGTAGTATTTCCGCTATTGGTGAGGGTAGTTGTATACGTAATTGTATCTCCAACAGCAGCAAATGCACTGCTTGCAGTTTTTGTTGCGATAACGGAAGCAGTATTTACTTGTGTAAAAGTTTTATTAGATTGAACTGTTCGTGAAACTGGCGGTTCATTTATACCTACAATAAAGCTATATTGAAGCGATGATTGGTTTGGGATTGGATTCGGATTTGGGAGTGATGTAATGTTTACTTGAAAACTGAGTGTAGCAGATGCATTTGAATTCAAGTTGCCAATATTGATACCATTTTGTGGATTTGCATTAGGAATAGTTGTTCCATTTACCGTAAAACTGTTTGGAATAAATGATGTACCATTTGGAATTACATCTGTAAAAATAACATTGTTTGCGGTAGTATTACCGGAATTAGTAATGATAGCAGTGAAAGTCAGTGTATCTCCAATAGTAGCAAATCTTGAATTGACAGTTTTATTTATAGAAAGAGTTGCATCAATAATTGGCGTAACCGTCGTATTCGTAACTGTACTACCAACAGCGGGTGATTGGTTTGGATTTACGGTATATTCATAATTTACAAGAGCATTATTTGTTAATGTGCCACTAGGTGGTATCGCTAAAATTTGTGCTTGAAAAGTAATGAATACAGTATCTCCTGGGGGAATATCTGCTAAGTGAATACCAAGTGATGGATCTAACCCTGGCTGCGGAATATTATCGATAGTTACAGAGTTTGGCACAAATGAGGCGCCTGCACCGAGTCCATCTGTTAAAACTGTAGCGCTAGCAGGGATATTCCCTGTGTTCGTAACTGCAATCGTATAAGTAACGATATCCCCAATTGCAGCTGTCGGTGTATTCACTGACTTCGTAGCGACGATTGTAGCGTTATTAATTTGAGTTGTTATTACGTTACTTAACGCATTGGCGGACGCTGGAGGTAAGTTAGGATCTATGACATATTGGTACGCTGTATTGCTTTGGTTCGGGATTGGATTTGGACTAGGAATGGAATTTACTATTACTTGAAATGAGATTGTTGCACTTGTATTAGGGTTTATTGGATCAATTGCAATTCCACTTGCTGGGTTTGTATTAGGAAGTGTATTGCCATTTACTGTTACACTATTAGGAATAAATGATGTTCCGTTTGGAATTACATCTGTAAAAATTACATTTGATGCAAGTGTGTTCCCGTTATTCGTTAAAGTAGTTGTATACGTAATAATATCATTTACGTTAGCAAACTGTTTATCTGCAGATTTAGTAGCGGCAATTGAGGCGTTATTAATAGTTGTCTGTACAGTGTTAGAAGCAACCATCTGCATCACAGCAGGTTTGGATGGATCATACGTATATTGGAATGTTGTGCTTGATTGATTTGTAATTGGGTTTACAGCAGGGATAGTTGGTACAAAAACTTGAAATGCAACGGTGCGTGATGAATTCGCTCCTATCGTACCAATTGAAATGCCAGTGGCAGGATTTGCGTTAGCTACAGGGACATTATTAATCGTTACAGTATTAGGAATGAAGAGGGTACCCGCTGGAATGATATCTGTAAACGTTACATTAGCAGCAGAGATATTCCCGTTATTTGTTAAAATAGTTGCATATAGTATGACATCACCAACATCAGCGAAGTTTGTGCTTGTGAGTTTTGTAGCAACGATATTAGCAGTATTAATTTGTGTAGTTACTATATTGCTAGCAGTGTTTCTAACGAGAGCAGGTAAGTTTGGATCAGCGATAAAGCTATATTGAAGTGAAGCGCTGTTTTGAATTGGGTTTGGTGAAGGTAGCCCATTTGCACTTATTTGAAAAACAATCGTTGTAAAACCACCTGAAGGAATGGAGCCGACTTGAAGACCGGTACTAGGGTCTGCACTTTGTTGTAAAGTACCACCTATAAAAATACTATTTGGTACGATAGTGGAGCCATTAGGGATTATATCGGTAACAATAACATTATTTGCTGTAGTATTGCCAAGATTAGCTAAAGAAATTGTATATGTGATTGGTTGCCCGACATCGGCGATAGTTAAATCTACTTCTTTGACAATCACTACATTTGCTAAATTAATTTGTGTACTTACAGTGTTACTTACAGATGTTTCTATAGTTGGTGGATCGCCCGGATTTAGAATAAAGCTATACTGTGTACTAGATGAATTTAATGTTGGATTTTGTGTTGGTAAAGAGGTGACGGTTACTTGATAAGAGACAGTAAGTGAGCCATTAGCAGCAATGGAAGGTAGTGGAACACCTATATTTGGATCTGCGTTATTTTGAAGTACACCATTAATAAGAAAAGTATTTGGAATAAAGGTAGTACCGTCTGGATTCGTATCTACGAAAGTAGGGCTATCAGCAGAAACACTTCCTGCATTCGTCAAAGTAACAGTATAAGTTAATATATCCCCTACGGTAGCGAACGCTCGATCCACTGTTTTGGCTGAAATGACATTTGCATCGTTTACTTGAGTAAATGTAGTGGTTGAAGTAGTGTTCTTACTTACAGGTGAAGTGTTTGGATCAACGATAAAGTTATAGGAGATGGAAGCGCTATTTGAAATAGGGTTTGGATTTGGAATGCTAGTGATTACTACTTGGAATGAAGCTGTAATTGTAGTATTAGCATTGATGCTACCAATATTGATGCTAGCTGGTGTAACGCCTGGCTGAGTAACACTGTTAACTATAACGCTGTTTGGGACAAAAGCGGTTCCATTCGCAATTGAATCAGATAGTAATACATTGTTCGCTGCAACATTTCCATCGTTAGTAAGAGCAAAGGTGTAAGTTAATACATCACCAACTTCCGCAAACGTTTTATCTACAGATTTATTAGCATGGAGATTTGCTAGTCTAATTGTTGATGTAACAGAATTAGAATTTGCTGTTTTTGAAGTCGGTGGCAAACTTGGATTTACAGTATATAGATAAGAAGCGAAGGCGTTATTAATGATAGGATTTTGGGTCGTAATATTGATGACTGTTACTTGAAAGGATAAGGTGAAAGTAGCTCCTCCTGGTATTGTACCAATAGGTACGAAAACGAGTGAATCTACATTTTGTAAAACACCGTTGAGTGTTACCGAACCTGGTGTTAATATCGTTCCATTTGGAAGTGAATCTGTTAGCTGTACGTTAGTTGCAGCTGTATTTCCACTGTTTGTAATAAGGATTGTATAACTTATCGTTTCGCCAATTGTGGCAAATTGTTTGTTAGTTGATTTTGTTAATGTTACATTCGCATTATTAATTTGAGTGGAAACGAGATTAGAAGAAATGTTTTTTGTAACTGGTGATTGGCTAGGGTTGACGGTATATTGATAAGAAGCGCTTGATCCATTAAATACGACGTTTGACGCGGGTATTGTATTTACTACTACTTGAAATGAAACATTTTTTGTTGTACCAGTTGGGATGGATCCAATGTTCACACCGTTAGCGGGATTTGCGCCCACTTGTGTCGTGCCATCAATTGTTACACTGTTTACAACAAAAGTTGTTCCAGTAGGAATGACATCTGTAAAAATAACATTGTTTGCATTCGTATTACCTGTACCTGTAAAGGAAACGGTGTACGTTAGTATATCACCAATATCTGCAAAATTTTTATCTACTGCTTTCGTCATTGTTACAGTAGCATTATTCACTTGAGTGGAGACAATATTCGTCGTATCAGTCCCGCTTACTGCCGGTTGATTTGGCACAGGAATGTATTGATAAGTTGTTGTACCACTATTTAATATGGGATTTGTTTGCGGGATAGAAGGAACGAATACTTGAAATGAAACCGTAGTCGTAGAATTAGCAGCAATAGATCCAATTGATATACCAGTAGCGGGATTTGCGCCAGCTTGGGTAACTCCGTTCACAGTTACGCTCCCTGGAATGAAAGTAGTCCCGCTAGGAATCGGGTCCGTATATATAACATTTGTTGCAGCGATATTTCCTATATTAGCTAAGGCAATACTGTAAGTTAGCGTTTCACCAATATCGGTAAAAAGTTTATTAACTGATTTTGTGCCATTAATATCTGCGAGGTTAACTTGTGTTCCAGCAGAGTTGCTTGTTGCAAGACCGTTAAAGGTCGTTCCACCGGCGATTGGTGTATATTGAAATGTAATATTAGCAGTGTTAGAAATCGGATTTGGATTTGGCAGAGAAACGACAGTCGCTTGGAAAGTTACTGTACGAGAAGCACCATTATTGATTGTTCCAAGAGATATACCAGCGGCAGGATTTGCATTTGTTTGTGGTATGTTATCTACCATTACAGTGCCAGGTATAAAGGAAGTCCCATTAGGGAGAATGTCTGTCAAAATAACGTTATTGGCGGGAAGAAGTCCGGTATTAGGGATAGTAACTGTATAAGTGAGAATGTCTCCAATTGTAGCTACACTTTTATTCACGCTTTTCGTTGCTTGTATATTAGGTGAGTTTATATTAATTTGTAAACCGACTGTATTTAACATGTATGCATCTCCGTTAGTTGTTAAACGGATTGCGGCAGATACTTGAGAATTTGTTAAATAGGGAGAAATATCAATGGAAGTAATGTCCCAGCCTTGTCTTCCTGCAGAGATGTTTGTACCTGAAGAAGCACTTTGATTTCGCGTTCCAAATGTCCCTGTTGTATCTAAGTTTCCTGCAGCATTATTAATTTGGGAACCGAAGAAATTATTTATGGCATTATTTGGTCCGGATAAAGCGTTTAATGAACTGAAATTTGGTCCGAATAGAGCCTGATCCCCAATTAAATCAGCATCCCCTTCGGTAGAACTCAAAAATAATCGTCCGCTTACAGGTCCTCCGGAAGGTGTTAAAAATCCTGAAACAGCTACATCTGCACTACCGGTATCAGCAGAAACACGGTTACCCGCTACATAAATGGTTAAGTTTCTTGCTGGCAATGTCCCATTTTGATAAGCGACAATGAGCGTCCATCCAGAAGAATTGATAGCCCCATTAGAAGCATCTAAAGGATCAACAAGTCCAGGGACAGAGCCAGTTGTATAAGAGCCAGATCCAGCAGCTTGAACGAGAGATGTTACATCTGCAGAACGTGTATAGAATCCAAATGTGACAGATCCAGAAACGAAAGTTTGATTTGAAGCTGTAACAGCCGAAGGGGTAATTGGGTATGTTGAAACAGGTGTAGTAAAAGAAACAGGGTTTCCTAAAACACTCGTAATGTTTTGATCACGAGATAAATAGTTTCCACCCCAAACGAGTTCTGCGTAAAGAATCGTACTACCAGCAGGGATATTTAATACAGCGGTAGAACTATTTTGTGTATAGTTTAACGTTGTACCAGCAGGAAAAGTAGGTACTTGTAAAGCGGTATTCGTAGTTACGAATGCACCAATTGCCCCGATTGTACCAGCACGGTTTTGGTTACTAATTTTACTTAAACCTAGTGTGTTCCCTGTAATCGCAAGTGCCCCGTTAGTAGTGGTAGAAAATCGATTCGTAATGGGCATTTTTTCACCTCATTTGCATATAGTTTTGGTCAAAATACGATATGCATATAAACAATCAAAAGGAACATGTATAATTGAACTATAAATTCCTTCCTTAATCATTGGAAGGAATTTAATAGTAACAAGGGCTATTTTTAAATCAGTTAATATTAACATTAAAGGAAACTCCAGGGACACAAACATTGATTTATAAAACTGCATTTGTTCCTCTATTTTGTTTATTTTGACTTTTGGATAGCACCACATGCCCATCAACTT
>NZ_BOQB01000003.1 GCF_018332475.1 Bacillus sanguinis
AGCAAACTTTATTTTTTATTGAGCGGTATAACCACCATCGATAACGACAGCTTGTCCAGTTATACCTTTCGCTTTTTCGCTCGCTAAAAACATTGCATAATCAGCAATCTCTTGTACTTGTAATAAGCGTTTTTGTGGTACAAGTGGATAAATGACATCCTCTAAAACATTTTCAAGTGGTACATTTCGTGTAGTGGCCAAGTCTTGTAATTGATTCCGTACGAGAGGGGTATCGACATAACCGGGACAAAGTGCATTAACAGTAATACCATGCGTAGCGCCTTCTAAAGCAGCAACTTTTGTTAAACCAATTACGCCATGTTTGGCACTATTATAGGCGGATTTTCCTGCGAATCCAACGAGGCCATTAATGGAAGCGACATTAATAATCCGGCCATATTTTTGTTTTTTCATAATTGGAAAGGCATGTTTAATTGCGATAAAAGGAGCGATTTGCATAATTTTAATGAGTAGCTCGAATTTTTCGGTTGGAAAATCTTCAATCGGTGAAACGTGTTGCATTCCTGCGTTATTAATTAATATGTCTAATGAACCGAAATGATTAACAGTTTGGGAAATGGATGCTTCTATTCCTTCTTCGGATGTAACATCACATTTTAAGCCGATAGCTTGAAAGCCCTCTTTTTGTAGTTGTTCAGCAGCTTTTTTTGCACGATCTTCAAGACGATCGGTAATAACAACTTTTGCACCTTCTTTTGCAAAAGCGTTTCCCATTTCATATCCAATACCACTTGCAGCACCTGTTAAAAAAACAACTCGATTTGTAACCATGATGAAAAACATCCCTTCGTAATAAAGTTCTCATATTGCTCTATTTAGAGAGTGGATAAGAAAAATCCTGCAAAGATTTGGAAAAATATTGTTAACTATCTTGTTTAACAAAATAGTCTCTGCTATACTATTTTGTAAAGTAAGATACTTACGCTTATCTATCTTGTAAAACAAGATAGTGGGAGGGTTTGAATTATGTCGACAAGTCAAATGCTGAAAGGGATTTTAGAAGGATGCTTACTTGCTATTATTTCTGAAGGTGAAATATACGGTTATGAAATGAGTGAGAAGCTAGCAAAGTATGGCTTTACAATGGCGAGTGAGGGAAGTATTTATCCGTTATTAATACGAATGCAAAAGGAAGGATTCATAACAAGTGTAATGAAGGAATCCCCATCTGGTCCAAAACGGAAGTATTACACGTTAACAGAAGATGGCGAAGATGCACTGGATGAATTTATGGATCGCTGGGAAGCGATGCAAAGTAGTGTGGAACGTCTACTTGAAGGGAAGGGGAGAAGAAAATAATGCTATCAAATGAAGCACGAAAGTTTTTATTAGATATGAGATTGTTTTTGACTGCAAAGAGTGTGAAAGAAAGCGATATTGAAAGCTTTATTGAAGACGCAGAACTTCATTTAATAGAAGGTGAGAGTGATGGAAAAAGCGTAGAAGAAATTTTCGGAAGCTCACCGAAAGAATACGCAAATGAACTTGTAAAAGTGATGGAAAGAGATAGACAGGAAACGTGGAAGCAAATTGGTTTTACAGTAATGAATATCGTATCGTTTTGGATTATTGCTTC
Source organism: Bacillus sanguinis (assembly GCF_018332475.1). Classification (GTDB taxonomy): domain Bacteria; phylum Bacillota; class Bacilli; order Bacillales; family Bacillaceae_G; genus Bacillus_A; species Bacillus_A sanguinis. The sequence goes on from NZ_BOQB01000003.1 coordinate 1,598, forward strand.
TATTTTAATAGTGAATAACGGACTATTACAGATGTCACTTATTCAGTGCGTTGGGTATAGTTTGTCATTGATTTTAGTTGTGATAGGTCCTAATTTTCTACTTCGTAAAATGACCTTCGTAACAAGCTTTACAAAAACATGGTTTTCTATGTGGTTTTTAGTCATGATCGCGCCAATGTTTTTAATGGGGGCTGTTACGATATTAGATGTAATCTATCCTACCAAAATGTTTACATTCACCCAAACGCAAAGTTATATATTAGCTGGAGCTATTTTTATTATCACAGTAGCAATAAATATATATTTTGAAGGATGGTTTAAAAACTTATATTTAATTATTCCACTTTCTATTATGATACTGTTTAAAACACTCACATCAGAAGATCTCGTGCCAATGTTATTTCAAATTATATGTTTATACGGAAGTTTATTTATTTTAATTTTCCTTGAAATTATGATGAAGACGAATAGAAGAGAAGCGATTAAATAAGGGAGGGGTATCATGCAGATTTCTAAAGAAGGAGAAAAGTTTTTAATCGATACGAAAGTGTATTTAATAACAAAAGGAATGAAAGAAGAAGATGTGGACGCTTTTATAGAAGATGCAGAACTTCATTTAATGGAAGGTGAGAAAGAGGGAAAGACGGTAAGCAATATATTCGGTGATTTACCAAAAGAGTATGCGGAAGAATTAGCGAAAGAAATGGACAAGGATAAAGGCGGGAGTATAAAGACTATTTTAGGAATGATAATTGGAATAGGGGGATATTGGTTACTTACAAATATTTTATTTGAAAGTCCAAATCATGAATTTACATTAACGAATGTACAATTGATTGGATACCCAATTGTTTTAATTATTACAATTGTAGGGATTGTATTTGCTTTTAAAATGTCGTCATTTAAGAGTAAAATAATAGAATTTAGCATTATTTATGTAGCATCTTTGTTACCGATTTTATTACTAGTATTATTAATGTTTATGAATAAATGGTACGGTACACCTGTATTACAATTAACGACTATACAAAGTTATATACTAGCTGGAGTTATCTTGTTAGTACTGTTAATTGGGGAAGCATACATACTTGGCTGGATTGGGATATTAGCTGTTATCGTACCATTATTCATTATGTTTGTATTTAAAGGATTTGGAGAGAAAAATCCATACTGGGGAATGTTAGAGTCTTTACTTCTGTACGGTAGTTTATATGTATTAATGCGATGGTCTTTAAAAAATGAAGAGAAAAAAACTGTAAGCTAGCTTTATATTAATAGTGAATGAACTGAATTTTTTATTAGAGGGGAACAAACATGCAAAGTATATTTCTAGGTATATTGTCTATTATATTTTTAGGTTTAACGATTTTGGGGCTATATACTACGTTTTCGAAGAAGGTACACGATGACTATTTCGAAACTTTATTAGATGACACATCGGGTATGTTTTGTTCTTCGGTTTAATAGGAAAAGGGCTGCTCTGGATATGCAAAAAAATATTTCCAAAGAAATATTATATAGGGATTATTAGAGTGATTACATTTACGTTTAGTTGCCTATTTTTATTTCTAGCAGCCGGGATTTGGTTTGTGGATTGGAATAAGTTGTTTTAAACAGTAACGAGGTCGTTACTGTTTTTTTCTTTGTAATAAAGCACTTTGTAAAGAGAGTTTTTTTTGTTCATTCGTTAATAGGGATTGAATATGGACGTTTTCAGGGCGCGGGACTATCGGATACATAAGATTTGTTGGAGAAGGATGGTGCTCCGAGCCAGTTGGGGAATGAGGATCTGCGTGAGTAAGTTTTCCGTGAACACGTCTTGTAAATAAAATATGACCGATCTCGTGAGCGAGCGTATATATATTTTTCATAGGAGCAGCTGAATTTGTTAAAACGATATAACCAGTAAGTTGCTGTTGTTTTGCTAGAGAGTAAGCACAGGCAATTACTGCTGTTTCTTTGAAATAATCACTGCCAATATAACAAATGTAAAGGTCGCATTCAGGAGCTTCATTTACACACGTTTGGAAAAAGGATGCTAATTTTTCCTGACTTTGAATAGAATTTTTATAACTAATTTCACGGTCAGAAAAACGGAAAAGTTCATTTAAAACAATTATTTCTTGAATTTGAAATGTAATCGGGTGCCAGATTGACTCTGCAACTGCTAAATCTTTTGCGATACGGTCATCAGAAATATTGGCGCCTGGAGTAATGCAAATACATATATTGACGTATGGATCCATAAGGAACACCTCAACTGAAAAAATTCTTCCTATAATATATGTTGAGAAAAGACCCTATGTATGGATAAACGCCTTGTTTATTACAAGTCGAAAAAATTTCATAGTTCTATAACGTAGTGTGATCATCTTTTTGATATAGTAAAGAAAAGGGGGAGAATATATGTATACATTAAAAATCGTTTCAGACAGAGAAGCTCTTTATCAATTTGCAAGTTATGTAAGAGTTGTGCAAGGGGTGGAAGATGTATATGTAGAGGTGGGAGAATCTTTATATGAACATCCATTAATGAAATTTTATGTACATATTAAGCTTGAGGAAACATATGAGCAACATAAAGCGTTACAAGAAATAGCAAGATTAGTAGAATTAGGACGTTTTACATACGTCCATTATCGTAATGATGAAATTGAAGAAGCTTTTGAAGCTGTAAAATATGAAAGTTTTAAGAAATAAGAATGGAAAAAGGAAGCGAAAGCTTCCTTTTTTTTCTTGGAAATTACACCAACAAAAGGAGAAAAATTTTGTTATGATAAGGGAGGGTGAGGAAAGGAGAGTTTACATATTGGGGTATATTGAAGAGTTACGCAAAGTCGTTGGGACGAGACCACTTATTCTCGTTGGTTCAGCAATAATTATATTAAATGATAATCAAGAAGTATTGCTTCAATATCGTTCAGATACATATGATTGGGGTGTACCTGGCGGCGCGATGGAACTAGGAGAAACGACAGAAGAAACTGCTCGCAGAGAACTATTTGAAGAGACGGGACTCAATGTGAAAATTATGCAATTTATCGGGGTTCTTTCGGGAAAAGAAGTGTACTTCCAATATCCAAATGGGGATGAAATTTTTAATGTTATTCATCTGTATCAGGGGCATCATGTGAGTGGAGAATTAAGGCTTGATCAGGAGGGTTTGAAGCTTCAATATTTTCCGGTAGATAAGTTACCAAAATTGAATGAAACGACAGAGAAAATTTTACAAAAATTTTTATATGCATTAACAGAATAGAAGGTTAATTCCTTCTATTTTTATTATATTAAATATTTTGATTTTTTAGTATGTTTATAGTATGATAGATGTAGACATACATCTTATGGAATTTCACCTAAAAACTGACTAGGGTACATAAGAGAGGGGCAAGTGCAAAATGCATAATGTTGTTATTACAGCTGCAGTTCGTTCGCCAATTGGAACTTTTGGAGGAGCGCTAAAAAATGTAACGCCAGTAGAATTAGCGGTTCCTGTACTTCAGGAAGCTGTAAAACGAGGCGGGGTAGAACCACACGAAGTTGATGAAGTAATTTTAGGTCATTGTATTCAAAGAACTGATGAAGCAAATACTGCAAGAACAGCTGCATTAGCGGCAGGATTTCCTGACACAGTTACGGGTTATACAATCCAACGCCAATGTTCTTCAGGTATGCAAGCAATTATGTCAGCTGCAATGCAAATTCAATTAGGTGTAAGTGATGTTGTTATTGCAGGTGGAGTAGAAGCGATGAGTTCGAGCCCTTATGCATTAAAACAGCACCGCTGGGGACAACGTCTACAGCACGGAGAAATTCGTGATACGGTGTGGGAAGTACTAGAAGATCCGATTCACCATATTATGATGGGTGAAACGGCTGAAAATTTAGTTGACCAATATGAAATTACAAGAGAGGAACAAGATGAAGTTGCGCTTCGTAGTCATACATTGGCACTGCAAGCAATCGAGTCTGGATATTTTGACGAGCAAATTGTTCCTATTACGATAAAAGAACGTAGAAAAGAAATAGTATTTTCGAAGGATGAACATCCACGTGCAGATATTACAGCGGAAAAATTAGCAGGATTAAAACCAGCTTTCCGTAAAGATGGATCTGTAACGGCAGGGAATGCATCTGGCCTTAATGATGGAAGTGCGGTTCTAGTATTAATGAGCGAAGAAAAAGCGAAAGAAAAAGGCTTACAACCGTTAGCTAGAATTGTTGGATATTCAGTAGCTGGAGTAGATCCGAAAATTATGGGTATTGGACCAGCACCAGCAATTCGTAAAGGATTAGAAAAAGTAGATTGGTCATTAGAAGATGCTGATTTACTGGAAATTAATGAAGCTTTCGCTGCACAATACCTAGCTGTAGAGAAAGAATTAGGTTTAGATCGTGAAAAAGTGAATGTAAACGGTAGTGGTGTAGGTCTTGGACATCCAATCGGTTGTACAGGAGCTCGTATTACGGTAAGTTTAATTCACGAATTGAAGAGACGCGGTTTAGAAAAAGGAATTGCCTCTCTATGCGTCGGTGGCGGTATTGGGGTAGCATTATTTATAGAAGCACTATAAAAAAGAAGCAGCAATCGCTGCTTCTTTTTTTTAAGAATCAAATAGATGATGGAATAATCGATCACGATTTTCAAAGAAAAGTTTCGTCGTTTGGTAATGCTCGGTTTCTTCTAGTGTGGATTCATGAATCCCTTCTTGTGTTAAAGAGTATATAGTGGATTCAGGGTAAGCCATTAAAATAGGAGAATGCGTCGCGATAACAAATTGTGAACCTTGTTCCGCTAGTTCGTGCATTCGAATGAGCATGGAAAGTTGTCTCATTGGTGATAGTGCTGCCTCAGGCTCATCTAAAATGTATAAACCTTGTCCTGAAAAACGGTTCATAAATAATGAAAAGAATGATTCACCGTGTGATTGTTTGTGTAGTGAGATACCACCATATGAGTCAATAACTGGATTCCCACGGGATTCTAAATCGGCATCTATTTCATCAATATAAGAAGCAACGTTATAAAATGATTCAGCGCGAAGAAAGAAACCGTCGTTTGGTGTATTGAAACTTTTAGAAATTCGAAGGTATTCATGCAAAGATGAATGTGAATCATTTGTGCTAAATCGGAAATTCTTCGTTCCACCTTCTGCATTAAACCCTAAAGCGATAGCAATTGCTTCGAGTAATGTTGATTTACCGGTTCCGTTTTCTCCAATAATGAATGTTACATTTGGATGAAAAGCTAGTGATTGTAATGTTCGGATAGCGGGTAAACAGTAAGGATATGTGGAAAAACTAGGGATATTTTCTTTTTTTAATGTTACATTTTTTAAAAAGGGTACGTCAATCAATATATAAACCTCAATTCATAACGGATTTTGATTCTAAAAAGGCAGCAAATACAAGTGTAAGACAGCTTGCGGCTAGAAGTGTATACTGAAGTGCTCCAAAACCGATACCTTCCCAGCCAAAAGTCATCCTTTTCCATATAAAAATGAAAAGAACACTCATAAAGCCAACGAGAACGGGTGTATCTTTTATAATTTTTAAATGCTTCCATAGAAAAAATCCAATGTATGTACTTAAAAACAAGGTAAACAGAACAAGAAAAAAGACAAGTGTTAATGACACGCGAATCCCTCCTTATTTTCTGAATATTTCATGTGGATTATAACATGTAAACTATCATATTCCAATGTGAAAATAAATATTGCATCAAGATCAATTCTCTCGTTATGATAGATGTTATTCTATTGAAAATATGAAAAGGAGTCAAAACATGCCGTTTACATTTGCGCATCCAGCAGCAGTTCTTCCATTTGTGAAGAAGCGTTCTCAATATATTTCAGTAACGGCTCTTATATTAGGGAGTATGGCTCCTGATTTTGAATATTTTTTACACTTTAGACCTTATGGTGTCATTGGGCATACGTGGCTTGGGTTCTTATATTTAAATTTACCACTTGTATTTCTGTTAGCATATATGTATCATTACATTTTAAAAAAGCCGTTTATAACGCATTTACCTAAACCGTTTGCTGGCTACTTTGCATATGCAGTAGATGAGAGGTGGGGGCTTTACACATGGAAAGATTTCTTTGTATTTTGTTATTCTGCTTTATTTGGTATGCTCACGCATGTCGTTTGGGATGCATTTACTCATAATACAGGATATATTGTTACGAAAATACCATTTTTACAAAGAGAATTACATTGTATTCCAGTGTATAAATATATGCAGCACGGGAGTACATGTGTTGGTTTATTATTACTATTATACGTACTATGGAAGTATAAAGATGAAACAGGGAAAGATATTATGATAACTTCAGAAAAAAGGAAGTATTGGGTTTTGGCAATAATTGTGGCAGCTCTTATATTTATCGTTCACGCGTTCGCAGATCCCTATTTTCATATTTTCCAAATAGGGGGTATAATAGTATCTGGACTGACAAGTTCGTTTTGTGGACTTCTCATTGTTTCTATAGTTTACAAAGCAAGGGACTAATTGATATTAATGAATGATAGTGTTAGGAGAATTATATGATGAAAGCATGGAAAAGTATTTTTGTTTTATGTAGTTTTCTTCTTATGTTAAGTGGTTGCTTCCATCAAGAAGAAAAGAAAGTTGAACCGAAGAAGAAAGAATCTATTCCTGAAACAAAAGAATATGGCGGGCGTGAGCTGAAAAAAGTAGGACAGAAAGTGAAAGAAACAGGTTGGGGTACTTTTAAGTTAGAACAGATTCATTCTGTGAATCAAACATTTGAAGTAGCACCAATGAAAATTCACGTACAAGATGTAAAAGTAATTTCTTTATCGCAGATGAGTAAAGATGCAAAAAACACATTAAAAGTATATACGGCATTAACTCCTGAAGAAGTAAAGCGTAGATTAGGAGATAAAGTCAGTCAAGAAGATGCGGAGTTATATGCATCGATAAGTGGTACAGAGATTAGTGATACGATTCGTTACGTTGAAATTACATATAAGGTGGAAAATAGCGGGAATAAAAATATGCAATTTTTCTCTATGAATGATGTTACGATTAATGATAAACAACATTTTAAAGTAGCAACGCAAAACTTTTTATATGATGAAGATACGCTTGTTGGTACAAAAAATGTATCAAGGGAAGATTATAAGCCTGGTGAAACAAGAGATGGTATTATCGGCTTAATACTTGATGATGGAAAAGAAAAGGTAAAAGATATTAAGTTTACAACAGATAATGTAGTCGCAGCAGATGCAGAAACGCAAGATGTTGTAAAAGAGCCACAAACTTTTAATATCTCACTTTCTGAGTAAGATGTTTTTAAAAACAGGTAAGAAAAAACAGTCAGCGCTTAAAATATTATGCTGACTGTTTTTTCTGTTCTTTTATGTATGAATCTACACTTTGAAAAGGTACCTTAATTTTAAACGCATTTTTTTGTTCATTAAATTGTTTTTCATTATAAGGGCCAAAACGTTTATTATGCTTTACGTCAATAATCCAATAATGCTCACTTTTTTTATTTGCAATTGCTGCGTCAGGGTTATTCGGATCGGACTTTTCCTCAATTTGTTTTGCAATAATATATTTATCATCCCAAGCTATGTCTGTAATTTTTGCAGGAATGTATTGTGTGGCATATACAGCATCTTGCGTGGGGAAAAGTTCAAATGCATTTCCAGAAGTACGTATGAGTTCGTATTCATCGTTAATCGTATAAGTTATATGATTTGCATTTCCAGCACAACCGGCTAATAGGAATGCGACGAATAGGATTATCCATTTTTTCAATATGGGAACCTCCTTTACAATGCTGTTGTAACACATTGTACAAGAAAAGTAAGAGAAACGCTAGTTTACAATGTTTTTTAGAAGTGGTACGATGAGACGGGTAAAGAAGGATATGAAGGAGTCGACATAAATGAAGTTAAAGATGCATCGTCCAGCGCTTGTAATGAATCGCATAGGTGCTTCCCTAATTGACATGTTTTTAATCTCGGTTATGTATGGTGCAGTAGTAGCTGTTATGACTGGAAATTATAGTGCTATTTTTGATCGCTTTAATATTAGTTTTGGTGATTATAGATATGATCTAGCAGTAGTTTTTATATTAATGGCGATATATTTTATTTTGGTACCCTTTATTTGGAACGGTGTAACACTTGGTAAAAAGGTAACAAGAATAAAATTAATTTCATTGAAGAGTGAAAAGTTAACGTTACAAACATTAACGATGCGATTTTTTGTATTGTTATTACCGAACATATTACTACTTGGAATTCCGATATTATGTAACGTATATATGATGTTATTCCGCAAAGATAATTGTGGTTTTCAGGATTTAATTACAAAAACGAAAGTAATAAGTCT
>NZ_BOQB01000004.1 GCF_018332475.1 Bacillus sanguinis
GTGCTAATGATTTTGTGATGTATTTATTCATATAAAATGAACTTTTAATCTCTCCACAAATAATGAGATTAAAAATAAAAAGTAGCTCTAAAGAGCTACTTTTTATTTTACTTCTACCGTTTCTTCTTTATGTTCATGCAGTTCACCTTTTTTAACATGAACTTTCACTTTGTAAGAACCGTTTTCTTTGAAAGTATGTTTCGTTTCATACTCTCCTTTATTTCCTTCTTTCGCTGGAATAAATTCGTGCTTTTCAACACCATCTTTCCAAATCTCAAGTTGGACTTCAGCACCAGTTAATGCTTCTTCTTTTTGTTTTAAATGAACTTTCATTGTTGATTCAGCATTTGCTTTTATGTCACCAGCCATAAGATGGATCATTGTATCGCTTTTATGATCACCATGTCCTGCACTGTGATCACTATTTTCTTTTTTCGCATCTTCTACTTTCGCATTCCCTACAGCCACTTTTACTTCTGGCATAACATGCATTTCACGTGCATTTGTGTGAGCGATAATATGGTATACTCCATCCATCTCGAACGTTTTTTCGACAGCATAAACACCTTTTCCTTTATGCTTACCATCTAACATCTCGTGCTTTTCGTCGCCAGCTTTCCAAATTTCAAACTTTACATCATCAGCATCCGTTACTTTTTCTTTTCCTTGTGTAACAAGTGCTTGTACTTCTGTTTTTTCACCAGGTTTAATTTCTTTCGGATTTGTTTGAACTGCTACTTTTACAGCTTCCAGTTTCTGTTCTTTTTTCGGTTCTTCTTTGTTTGTATTACAGCCAGCCAATGCTAGCATCGCGATAAATAAAGTCATAATAAGTTTTTTCATCATCATTTCCTCCTTCATACCTTATTTAGTATAGAGGAAATACATTGTAATATTCTAGTCTTCTGCTGAAAACAATGTACGAAATGTTTGTGAAGTTTCTGTGAAATACTATAGCCTTTTGAATCTATGAAAAAAAAGAGCATAGTAACTATGCTCTTGGATGAAACTGTTTATATACATCTTTTAATCTAGCTTTTGAAACATGTGTATAAATTTGCGTCGTTGAAATATCTGCATGTCCAAGCATTTCTTGCACCGCACGCAAGTCTGCTCCATTTTCTAATAAATGCGTAGCAAAAGAATGGCGCAACGTATGAGGTGTAAGCTCTTTTTCAATATTTGCTTCTTTCGCTAATCGTTTTAAAATTTTCCAAAAACCTTGTCTTGATAATCGATTCCCATGATGGTTTAAAAAGAGTGCATCTACTACTTTTTTACCCATCAATTCTCTTCTTCCCTTTTCAATATACTTTTGAATCGCTTCCGTCGCTAAACTTCCTAGTGGAATAATTCTTTCTTTATTCCCTTTCCCTATGCAACGAACAAATCCCATTGTTAAATGTATATCTTCTAAGTTTAAGGCAATTAATTCTGAAACACGAAGCCCTGTCGCATACAATAACTCTAGCATCGCTTTATCACGAACTCCAAAAGCACTCGTCATTTTCGGCGTCTGAAGTAACGCCTCTACTTCATCGATTGATAATACTTTCGGTAATTTCCGTTCTCCTTGCGGCGTTTCAATATGTACGGATGGATCGTGCTCTACCGCTCGTTCACGAAGTAAAAACTGGTGAAACGAACGAATCGATGCAATATGACGTGCTAATGTTTTCGAAGATTTTCCGTTTTCTTTTAAGTGCTGCAGAAAATTAACAATGTGTAAGCGTGTCACTTCATGAAAACTTTTCGCTTGTTCTACATTTTGCAAATACTTTACATAACTTTTCAAATCACGTTCATAAGATACTACTGTATTTTTCGCTAGCCCTTTTTCGACAACCATATAATGAATAAAATCTTTTAATTGATCTTCCAATCTACACTACTCCCCATTTTCATAGAAAAACATCATTCTATTTACGAAAGCATCCTTTGCCGGCTCTTCATTCCCTGATACTTTTTCTACAGTCTCTTCTTTTGGCTTTTCATAACGATGATAGCTTTCATATTCTTCATTTATCCATAGTATAGCGAAATAAAACAAAATCGTACAACTTGTAAATAATAAAAATACTTTTATTCCATCAAAAGTTAATTTTAAAGCTCGGCGCATTATAAATTCCTCCAAAATATAAGTTATTACAACATATGCCAAGCTTTCACCAAATTATACCTTATTCAAATAAAAAACCTCTTCCTAGATAAATAGGAAAAGGTTATTTTTCATCCGTTTCATTTTCTTGACAATTTTTACAAATCCCATGGAATGTTAAACGATGATCTTTCACCTTAAAGCTCCAGTCACGTTCTACTTTCCTTTCCACTTCACCAAGTAAATCTTCTTGTATTTCTTGTACAGCACCACATTGTGTACAAATCAAATGATGGTGGAAACGCTGCGCACCTTCTTGGCGTAAGTCATAGCGTGAAACACCGTCTCCGAAGTTAATCTTATCGACAACTTTTAACTCAGATAATAGTTCTAAAGTTCGATAGACGGTTGCTAATCCGATCTCTGGCGACTTTTCTTTTACAAGGAGGTAAACATCTTCTGCGCTTAAATGATCTTCTTCATTTTCTAGCAGCACACGAACTGTTGCTTCACGTTGCGGTGTTAATTTGTAGCTCGCTGCATGTAATTGCTTCTTAATTCGTTCAATTCTTTCTTCCATTCGGTACTACTCCCTCCTCGCCACTCTTACACCATTATATCAGAAGAAGGGCTTCTGTCAAAAGAAAAACAATAAAAACAAATTGATAATTATTCTCATAAAATATTTATTGTTTATTAATAGCCTCAACGACTTCTTTCATTAAAACTGGTGATGCATAAGCTTCTACACTAGAAGCAAGAGCTAACACCGCTCCAATTACAAGAAAGAAGCATGTATAGCGAATTAATAACGGTAATAGCGGCTCGGTTATTTTCCGAATAAATTGATGCCTAATCATGCGTAAGGAAAAGCTTGCCGCAATTGTTGTCATCACGAGAAATACTGGAATAATAATGAGGTTTTGTGGTAATACAGAAACAAATGCTAATAATAATCCATTCCATCCATGCTGACTGACTAAAAAACCTACTGTAAATCCGACAACTACTCCTTTTACAAACAATAAAATAAAAATAAGTGGCAATCCAATAATTGAAATCCCCAAAATCCAAATAAATCCAATGTATTTTAATTGCGAAAAGTAACTTTCTCGAAACATTTCGCTTGCAATAGCAAATTCTCCTTTAGAAACTTGTCCAAAAAAACGTTGTAAATAAAATGATAAATCTTGTTTTTGATTTAATTGTAGACTATTTACAAGAATGGCCCCAAATATTACTCCCATCAATAATAAAACAGCGTTAAATATATATAATGAAGAGTTTTCCTGTATGTGAGACATTACACGGTTTTGCCAAGTTTTTCTCCACATTTTTCTTCCCTCCGTTCACACTCTTACTAAAAATGTATGAAAGAAAGAAAAAAGTATGACGAATTAACATTGAAATTCCGCTCTACTTTGCTAAACTAAAAGTAGAGAATAGGAGGGATTTCTCTTGAAACCATTATTATTAGATTTTCCAACATTATTTCAAACTGAACGCTTACAAGTTCGTAAGCCATTTCCAGGTGATGGTGCAGAAGTGTATGAAGCAATCCAAGCTTCTCTAGAAGACTTAGTACCGTGGATGCCAATTAACGCTGAAACAGAAGAAAGTGCTGAAGAAATCGTTCGTAACGCTCACGGACAGTTTTTACTTCGTGAAACACTTGATTTTCACTTATACGATAAAGTATCGGGTACATTCATCGGAGCTATAACGCTCAAACCTGAAAACTGGGATATTCCAAAGTTTTCACTTCACTTCTGGCTGCATAGCGCTTATACAAAACAAGGCTATATGACTGAAGCTATTAAAGGGGCCATTCAATTTGCCTTTGATAAGCTAAGTGCTAGAAGAGTTGAAATTCGTATTGATGCAACAAATACAAATGCATGTAACCTAGCAGAACGTTTAGAATTTATTCTAGAGGGTACAATGGAAAATGATTTCATAGCACCAGATGGTAGCTTACGTGATGCACGCGTATACGCAAAAATCAATTAAAAAACACTCGCCTTTGGCGAGTGTTTATTTTTGTAGTTGTAAATATTGTACTGCAAACATCGTCTTCGCATCATGAATACGAAGATCTTTCATAAGAGTCATCGCTTCTTCTAACGATACTTCCATCAATTCCACAAACTCATCTTCATCTAACTCAGCTTTATTTTCTTTTTTCGTCAAACCTGTCGCTTTATATACATATAAAATTTCATCTGCAAATCCTGGAGATGTATAGAAAGAAGTAATAAGCTCCATATTTTCACATACATATCCTGTTTCCTCTTCTAATTCACGAACTGCTGTCACCTCTGGTTTTTCACCTGGTTCTAACTTGCCGGCCGGAATTTCTATAATCGCCTTTTCAAGCGCTTTACGATACTGTTCAACAAGCACAATTTTCCCCTCATCAGTAATAGCAATAATAGCAACTGCACCAGGGTGATTTACAATTTCACGTTTACTCATTGCTCCATTTGGTAATACTACATCATCAACACGAACTTTTATAACTCTACCATCAAAAATTGGTTCAGTTTTTACTGTTCTCTCTGCAAGATTACTCATACTACTTCATCTCCCTGTTCTATTTCCTATTCTTTCCTCATACATTTTACCACATTGAAAGGAGCGTGATAGAAATGAAAGTTTATATTTTACCAAATCGCGTCACTTTAGTCGGAAAAGCATGGCAAATTCGTCATAAGCTAAAACAATATAGCAAAGAGTATACAACTGTACAGGAGTGGATTACAGCAAATAAAAAGTAAACGTTTGTCAACCTCTTTTTCCTTTCGTACAATAAAGGTAAGGAGGTTGACCTATGAAAAAACGTCAATTAGGAAACTCAGATTTGTTTGTTACAGAAATGGGACTTGGCTGTATGTCTCTCGGTACATCTGAAACAGAAGCTATGCGTATTATCGATGAAGCAATCGATTTAGGAATCAATTTTTTTGATACAGCGGATTTATATGATTACGGATTAAACGAAGAATTTGTTGGAAAAGCCTTAAAAGGGAAACGAGATCAAATTGTTCTTACAACGAAGGTTGGAAATCGATGGACAGAAGAAAAAAACGGCTGGTCTTGGGATCCTTCTAAAGATTACATAAAGGCTGAAGTGAAAGAAAGTTTACGTAGACTTCAAACTGATTATATTGATCTTTATCAACTTCACGGCGGGACGATTGAAGATCCAATAGATGAAACAATTGAAGCCTTTGAAGAATTAAAAAAAGAAGGTATCATTCGCCATTACGGTATTTCTTCTATACGTCCAAATGTCATCCGTGAGTATGCAAAACGTTCAAATATCGTTAGTGTACTAATGGAATATAACCTTTTAAATCGTCGACCTGAAGAATGGTTCCCACTTCTAAATGAACATCAAATTAGCATTATTGCTCGTGGACCACTTGCAAAAGGAATTTTAACTGACAATAATGCAAGAAAGATAGAAAGAGTAAAAGAAAAGGATTACCTTTCTTATTCTTACGATGAATTATATGCGACACTCGCAAGTGTAAAAGAAATAATCGGGGAAAGCTCTTTAACAGGAACAGCTATTCAATATTGCTTACATAACGAAGCTATTGCAGCAGTTATACCTGGTGCAAGCTCTATCCAACAATTGCAAGAAAATGTACAGTCTAGTAAACAAACACAGTTAACAACAGCAGAATATATACAACTTCAGCAAATTGCTAAATGTGATACTTACGCTTTACATCGTTAAAAAACGCTACCATACTGGTAGCGTTTTTTTATAGCGTATCATATTTATCAGGATTCGTTCCTACATGTAAATTACGATTTAGCGTATTAATTTGAGTCATCTCTTCTTCTGTTAGTGAAAAATCAAAGATAGTAAAATTCTCCTTAATACGAGATGGTGTAACAGATTTAGGAATTGTCACTACCCCGCTTTGAATATCCCATCTTAATATAACTTGCGCAGGTGTTTTTTCATATTTAATAGCAATGGCCTGAATAATCGGGTGCTGAAATACTTCCCCACCTCTCATTAACGGGCTCCATGCTTCCATTTGAATTTGCTCACCTTGACAGTAATTACGCAATTCAAATTGTGTTAACATCGGATGAAGTTCCACTTGGTTTACCATAGGCTTCACTTTACAATTTGGTAATAACAGTTCTAAATGATGTTTATGAAAATTAGAAACACCAATTGCACGCACTTTACCTTCTTCATACAGTTTTTCTAACGCTCGGTACGTATCGACATACTTTCCTCTTATTGGCCAATGTATTAAATATAAATCTACATAGTCCATTTGTAGTTTCTTTAAGCTTTTTTCAAACGCCTCAAGTGTTTCCTCGTATCCTTGATCGTCGTTCCAAACTTTTGTTGTAATAAATATGTCTTCTCTTGGAATCCCTGATTCACGAACCGCTTCTCCGACACCGCTTTCATTTTCATATACAGTTGCTGTATCAATCGAACGGTATCCAACTTCTAACGCTGTTTTTACTGCTTGTTTTACTTCGTCGCCTTCTTTCGCTTTATAAACGCCTAGACCAATCATCGGCATTTTTACGCCATTATGAAGTGTAGTTGTTGGAATGTGCACAGTCGTCTCCCTTTCATTCTTACATTTTTTATAAACCACCACTTTATTTGAACAAGATTCAACCAAAAAGTCAAAACATATGTACAGTTTACATAATAATTTTATACACCTTCAAAAATAATGCGAACTCATTCATTTACGTTGTTTTCTAACCATTTCTTCGCTTTTTTATCAACATTTCTCACAAACTCATTTTTTCCTTCCGTATATAACGTTCCATCATCTGTATACTTTTCGGCTAATTCTTTCTTTAAAGTTGCATATGCCTCTGCTTCTTCACAATGAGCCATCATATAATCACGAAACGCTAAATGCCTCACTATTTCAGGATTTCCTTTTTCAAAAACGTGTAAGTGATACGAGCGTTTTTCCTCAGTTCCATGAATAAAATAACGACGTCTTGAAATACCATTTTCCCCTTTTACGATATAACCAAGCTCTTCAAAACATTCATTCCAATGATCTACTCTGTCGATACTCTCTACTTCCATAATCATATCTATAATTGGTTTAGCTGCCAGCCCTGGCACTGACGTACTTCCAATATGATGGACTTTCACCATTTCTGGCATCGCCGATTTTAATCGCTCGGCCTCCATTTGAAACTTTTCGTTCCAATGATTTTCATGCGGAACGACTACAATTTTTCTCATGTAAACTCCCCTTCTCTTACAAGCTCGTCAAAAAAATGATCAGCGGTATACACTGATCATTTTTTATATTATTTAAAGTCTTTCCAAGTAAGGCTACTTTCACTTAACAGTTCTTCAAATGATTTATTCTTTTCACGTTCTTTTTGTTCTTGGCGCTTTCTTTCCAGTTCAGCTGCCTCTTTTTCTTCTTCTCTCACTTGCAATTCTTTCTTCTTATTCTTTAATTGCTGCATAAGTGAATCATTTAATTGATCACCTAATGTAAGCGACTCTTTCTCTGGTTTATTCACTTGCGATTGTCTTTGCATTTGTCTTTGTTTCTTTTTCTTCATGCTACTCACCTTTTACTTTTTTCTCCATTATAGTAGATACACAATGAAATCGACAACAAAAAAGGGGCGTTACTCTATTATTCACCTTTTGTAAATATGTTAATTTTTCGAAAAAACTAAATTTTTATACAGATATAATCCTATGAATCTATTAAAATTATGTCGTATGATGTCAGATTATAAAAAAAAGGAGAATTAAATTATGTGGAAAAAAATTATTCCTGCTGTTGCCGTTTTAAGCACCATTACTTTTTCAAGCGTATTTGCCGCTCCCCCATCTCAGACTCCAGCTGAACAAAACCGCTACATAGACGTACAAATGCTTGGTATTAATGATTTTCATGGACAGCTAGATACTGTTAAAAAAATTAATAATAAAGAAGCTGGTGGCGCTGATTACTTAGCTACTTATTTAAAAGATCGGAAAAAACAAAACCCGAATACACTTCTCGTACATGCTGGTGATATTGTAGGTGCTAGCCCACCAGTTTCAGCATTATTACAAGATGAACCGACAATTGAATTTTTAAATGACTTAAAGTTTGATGTTGGTACAATCGGAAACCATGAATTTGATGAAGGTATCGATGAAATGAAACGCCTCATTTACGGTGGATATCACGAGAAAACTGGCAATTTCAAAGGTGCTAACTTCCCTTATGTCGCTGCTAACTTCTATAACAAATCAACTGGCCGTTTATTTTTACCGCCATTTACTGTAAAAATGGTAAATGGTGTGCCTGTAGGATTCATTGGCGTTGTTACAACTGATACACCAAATGTCGTGATGCCTACTATGCTTAAAAATGTAGAAATCACTGACGAAGTAGAAGCAATTAATAAATCAGCGCAACAATTAAAGCGTCTTGGCGTTAAATCCATTGTCGTCCTTGCTCATGTTGGTGGAACAACAGATGAGTCTGGTGTGACAAATGGAGACCTTACTCGAATTGCAAATGAAACAGATCCGGAAGTTGATGTTATTTTTGGTGGGCATAGTCACACGTATGTAAATGGTACTGTAAATAATAAACTAATCGTCCAAGCGAATTCTTACGGAACAGCTTTCTCAGACGTAGATGTAACAATTGATCGTAAAACAAAAGATATTGTAAAGAAAAAAGCTGAAGTTGTTACAACATACCATGAAGGTGTAGAACCTGATAAACAAGTAAAGAAAAAATTAGATCAATATAAAGAAAAAATCGCACCACTTGTAAATGAAGTTGTCGGAAAATCTACAGCACCTATCGATCGTAAACAAAATGATGCTGGTGAGTCCACTCTTGGAAATTTAGTTGCCGATGCTCAGCGCCAAACGATGCAAGCTCAAATCGCACTTATGAATCCTGGTGGCATTCGTAATGACTTAGATGCTGGCGATATTACATGGGGCGAATTATATGGCATTCAGCCTTTTGGAAACCAATTGATTAAAATAGATTTAACAGGTCAAGATATTCGGGACATTTTAAATCAACAATGGCAAAAAGGAACGACGAGAATGCTTCAAATTTCAGGTATTCAATATACGTGGGATACGAATAAACCAAACGGTGAAAAAGTTGCAAATATACGTTTAACAAACGGAGAAGAATTATCTCCATCTAAAACGTATAGCGTAGTTGCAAATGCCTTCTTAGCTTCTGGCGGTGATGGATTCGTATCATTTAAAAATGGTAAAAATGCAGAAACTGGTCCAAACGACTTTGAAGCGCTAGTCGATTACGTAAAACAATTAAAAGAACCAATTCAGCCAATTATTGATGGAAGAATTCAAAAGGTAAATTAAGTATTTCTCTAATATGCGATCTAGATTTTTATTATAAAGGATACGTACTTATACTTAATTCACAATATTAGTACAACCTAAAAAGGATACTCGTTCTTACAACGAACATAGTATCCTTTTCTTTAGTTATCAAAATGTGACGTGTTATTAAAATCATATTGTTGTAAAAATTGTTGTAACGCCTCTTCTACAAGTTTAGATTTTTGAATTCCTTTCGATTCTGATATAACGTCTAGTTTTGCTAATATTTCTTTATTAATAGAAAAGGTACGTTTCTTTTTTTCTGTACTTATACTCATAATGGGCGCAATTACTTCTTCTCTCTTTCTTAATAACTCATAAATACTTTGTAATTGCTCATAAATTAATAATTGATAATCTGTTGTCGCATATTGAAGGGCTGTCGCTTCTTGGAGTTGTAAGTGACGTGGTTCTTCTCCATCTCCTACAAAAATACGTTTCTTTTGTTCTCCATCATATTCGTACCCAATCAATCTTAGTTTCTTCGATAATGTATACGGGCTTATTTCAAGACGTTTTGCTATAATAGCGATGGATTCACGTCTATTTAAACAATCTATAATTTCTCCAATCGTCACAATTTCCCTCCTCCCGTGTTGAAATGACACTAGTATGGTATGTTACAATGATTTTCTAACAGTATATGCAAAACGAATAGCCTGTGCGATTCATACGATTTCAGAAAAGGAGGTTTTCAATATGCTTTTTCGTAGCTATACCCCACAGTTTTATAATGAAAATAAACAAATCATTCCTAATAGTATCGCTACGATGGAAAGCGTTATGATTCATAATCGAAAACAAACTCTCCTTATGCGCGGGCAAAACGTAGAGCAACCTATTTTATTATGCTGTCACGGCGGACCGGGCATGGCACAAATTGGATTTATTCGTCATTTTCAAAAAGAATTGGAGAAACATTTCATCGTAATTAATTGGGATCAGCGCGGGGCAGGTAAATCTTTTTCAATGAAAGATTTCGGAGCAAATTTTACAATCCAACAATTCGTGTCCGATGCAAAAGAAGTGATTCAATATGTACTTAAAAAGTTCAATAAACAGAAACTATTTCTCGCTGGTCATTCTTGGGGAAGCATTATTGGGCTAAACATAGCACATCAATATCCACAATATATCGAGGCTTACATCGGTATTGGGCAGATTGTACATATGAAACAAAACGAAGAATTGCTATATCAGCATTTAATTCGTTCTGCCAAAAAACATGATCATAAAAAAGCGTTAGCGTCTCTTTTAAAATTAGGAAAACCACCATTTTTAGATACGAGACGTCTCATTATTCAAAGAAAGTGGCTTGGCACATTCGGAGGAGCAATCCAAAACGGATCTTCCTTTTCTTTCATACGAAAAGGCTTCTTTTCTCCCGAATATACGCTATTTGATTGGTTCAAGTTTCTCGCAGGAAATTTAAAATCTGGCGTTTTATGGGAAGAAATGCTAACAATCGATTTCTTTTCTTCTATTTCAAGTTTATCTATTCCGGTTTATTTTTGTTCTGGTCGCTATGATTATCAAACTCCTTATGCACTCGTTCAGGAATATTGTGATGTGATAGTGGCGCCCATAAAAAAGATGATTTGGTTCCCAAATTCAGCACATTCTCCCGATTTAGAAGAACCAGAATTATTCGCTCAATCTTTACAATCAATTAAACAAGAGCTAACTTTTCAGCATTAGTAATAAAAGGCTCTTTTACATTTCATAGAAAACAATTTATAATAATATGTCGAAACTATGTATAAATATAGCAAGGTGCTTCATATTTACTTGCCTTAACACAATAAAATTTTGGGGAGATTACATTTATTATGAATGCTGTACTCGTCGCAGTAGCAGTTATGCTATTGCTTAGTTTGTTACGTGTCCAGGTCATTGTCGCCATCATTGTTGGAGCTTTAACAGGTGGAATTATCGGCGGACTCGGTATTTCAGAAACTATTAACACTTTTACAACTGGTCTTGGAAACAGTGCTCCAATCGCTTTAAGTTATGCAATGCTTGGGGGTTTCGCTATTTCTCTTTCCAAAACAGGACTTCCAGATGCCATGATTCAAACTGCATTAAAATGGATTGGCAATGAACAAGACACGAAAAAACAAGTTTATTCTAAAATACTTATTTTATTCATCATTTTAACGATGGCTTGTTTCTCACAAAATGTGATTCCTGTTCATATCGCTTTCATCCCCATCTTAATTCCAGCACTTTTAAAAATATTAAATGAGCTGAAAGTGGATCGCAGACTTGTTACATGTATTATTACATTCGGATTGATTACTCCTTATATGTGGATTCCAGCAGGGTTCGGAAAAATTTATCATGACGTATTGCAAACAAATGCTGCGCAAAGCGGTCTTACATTTGATGTCGCACTTATTCCAAAAGCAATGACTATTCCAGCAATCGGTATGATTATTGGATTATGTGTAGCAGTATTCATTACGTACCGGAAACCTCGTACGTATGAAACAGAACAAGTTCATACAACCACAAATGAAATCGTTCCCTATACAAAACGTAGCATTACTTTCGGATTATTATCTATCATAGCTACATTAACTGTTCAATTA
Organism: Bacillus sanguinis; assembly: GCF_018332475.1. Lineage (GTDB taxonomy): Bacteria > Bacillota > Bacilli > Bacillales > Bacillaceae_G > Bacillus_A > Bacillus_A sanguinis. Next base: position 12,089 of record NZ_BOQB01000004.1, read on the forward strand.
GCCACAGAATCAATGATTTTCGGTGCTTTAGCAGGGATTATCGTCTTATCAGTAAGTGGCAGTCTACCTCTTAAAGAAGCAGATGCAATATTAACAAGCGGAATGCGCATGATGTCCTTTATTGGTTTTGTTATGATCGCAGCCGCTGGATTTGGCGCTGTCCTTCGAAAAACAGGACATGTTGAATCTCTTGTACAAACGAGTGCACATATAATTGGAAATAATAAACCGCTCGCTGCATTTCTTATGCTTGTGATTGGACTTCTCGTGACGATGGGAATTGGTTCATCCTTTTCAACCATCCCTATTTTAACAACAATTTTTGTCCCTCTTTGCATGCAGCTTGGATTTAGTCCAATGGCTACCATTGCAATTATCGGTACAGCCGGAGCGCTAGGCGATGCAGGATCTCCAGCATCAGATAGTACACTTGGACCAACATCTGGTTTAAATGCTGATGGTCAACACCATCATATATGGGATACATGTGTACCAACTTTTCTGCATTATAATATACCGTTACTTATATTCGGCTTTATTGCCGCTATTACATTATAAAAGGTGCGTTTTATACGCACCTTTTACTTTTTTATTCTCCGTTTTAATTGTTTCAACGCTATCTTCCCATTTTCTTCGACACAACTTTCAATTTGCAGGAATGACGGACCTACCCACTCACTATCTATACTCCCGTTCAGCCCAATAATTTTCAATTTATCCGGTATAGATATATTTAAATTTTTCGCTGCTCGAATTAACTCAAAGGTAATCTTATCACTTGAAGTTACAATTCCATCTATATACGGATAAGTTTGCAATAATGTAATAAACTGTTTATTCGTATACCCTTGTACACATACTTCTCGATAAGAGATTCCTTCCTCCCAAACTGCGTCTAAAAATCCGGATATACGCTCTTCCATTTCTTCACTATCTTCTCCCTCATCGAAATAAGCAAGAAAGTGACAGCCTTTTTCTTTTAATAAAGAAACCGCTCTTTGTCCACTTTCATAATAATTTGCATCGGATTTTTTTTCATCAATCACAACAAACGGAAGTGGCATTTCTCCTATACTTTTAAAAACGGATCTTGTCAAAATAACACCTGCAACGTTATTTTGTTTCAACATATGTATATATCTATCTTTATTCTCTATATTACAAACAATGGTTTGATATCCTTCTTTATATGCTATTTCCTCAATACAATGTAGCAAAGTGATGTTTGATGGTTCATATAAATTATCTACAAGTAATGCAATTATCGTTGAATTCTCTTTAAATAATGGCTTTGCTGTACTATTTGGCCTATAATGTAATTCCTCAATTGCTTCCTTTACTTGTTTTACTGTGTCCTCATGAACGTATCCTTTTTCATTAATAACTCGTGAAACGGTTGCGACTGAAACACCTGCCAATTTTGCAACATCACGTATAGTTGCCACATCGTCACCCCTTAATATGGTAATAGATTACAATTTTACGGTAACCTAAATTACAATATTCGTCAAGGTTAATAACTTATATTTCTGAAAATTGTTACATCATTACACTAAACTATATTCTAATTGAATCTCATGTAAAATCGGGATATTATCATACCCAATACGCGGAATTTCTTTCTTTATTTTTCGTGCCTCTTCCACCGCATTCACATATAAATTTGTCATCAAAAAATTACGTTTTTGGTAAAAACGTAACGCATTCATATTATCATTCGTTGTAATGAGCCAAACGCGACCGCACTGCTCTTCTTCTGCCATTTTTAATACACAATCTACAAGTTTTGTCCCTATTCCTTTTCTTTCTTCAAAGCTATCTAACGATACAATTTCGCACGTATTTCCGATCACTTCATACGTTATAATTCCGATTATTCTGTCATCCGAGAGCGCAACAAATCCGGGCAACTCTTCTAATTGATGCCCCTTCCCACGTGAAACCATCAATGAACTCCCCCAGTTCTCACACATGAACATTCGGATTGTTTCTTTCATCGATGGCGTAATTTTTTGTATATACACCATTTCCTATTTCTCCCCTTTTCTATCATTGTGATACAATGTAAGTGTATCACATGTAACGGTATTTGGAGGATGAGGTAAAGTATGAAACGTTTTTTTGCAGCATTGTTTACTATACTAGGTGCAATAACTGCCCTTGGGATTTTCTTTACAAATAAAGTGATGTACTTAAAGAAAAAAACAGAGGAAGAAGTACTCGAAAGAGAAACGAAAAAACATTTTCGCATAGAAGATTTTGATGCTCTTCATAAAGAAGAAATTCATATTCCTTCGCAATTCGGATATGATCTTCATGGATATTACATTCCTGCTGGCCATTCCAACAAATTTATGGTTTTCTGTCACGGTGTAACTGTAAATAAAATGAACTCTGTAAAATATGCAAGGTTATTTTTAAACAGAGGGTATAATGTCGTTATTTACGATCATCGTCGTCATGGTAAAACTGGCGGAAAAACAACAAGCTATGGATACTATGAAAAACATGATTTAAAATCCGTAGTTGACTGGCTAAAAAGTCGTTTTGGAACAAATATAACACTCGGTATTCATGGTGAATCTATGGGAGCTGCAACACTTCTTCAATACGCAGGACTTGTAGAGGATGGTGCTGATTTCTATATTGCAGATTGTCCTTTTTCTGATTTTTACGGGCAATTACAACATCGTTTAAAGGTTGAATTCCATTTACCTAAATGGCCTTTATTACCTTTAGCAAATGCTTTTTTAAAAGTGCGTGACGGTTATACGATTCGTGAAGTTTCACCAATTGATTGTATAAAAAACATTAACAATCCCGTCCTCTTTATTCATAGTAAAGATGATGATTATATTTTAGCTGATATGACGAAAGCACTATATGAAGCAAAAGAAAACAATAAACAACTTTATATTGCAGAACACGGTGCACACGCTTGCTCTTATAACGAAAATAAAGAAGAGTATGAAGAAGCCGTTGATCAATTTTTAAACTCATATGTGAAAGAAACAAAAAACAGGCTTGCATAAGCCTGTTTTTTTATTGCGCTAAAACGTCTGTAACTTGTTCCATATTTTCAGAAATCCATTGCATTGCATCATCTAACGTTGGAAATTCTGTCGTTTGAAATGTTACCTCATCTTGAAGTAACCAAACATCCTTTGACTCTTGTCCTACACCTGCAATGGACCAATGTAACAAACTATATGGATGATTATCATTCAAAAATGATGCCCACGTGCGCTCATTTGCAATATTTCGTAATGTACGTAATTGTTTATCCATCTTTCGTCACCTTACTCTAGTCAGTTATAAAAAACATTATAACACTCTCTTCTCTCCCAAAGAAAGTGCTCTTTTAATATTGTCAAGTACTTCTCTTAATTATATGATGAAATTAAGCGTTTGGGAAGGAGGGATAGCGTTGGCTAAAGTACAAATTAAAGTAAATGATAATGGCTCTTTTCGCGTTACAGGGGACGTGGAATTAGTTGATTCACAAGGGAATGTATTCCCAGCAAAACCGGCATTTTCTTTATGCCGTTGTGGTTTATCAAAAAATATGCCTTATTGCGACGCTTCGCATAAAGGTAAATTCGAATCTGTTGTTAGAGCACCAGAAGCAGAATAATTCCACATGTGACATGCACATTTTTTTTGTGCATGTTTTTCTTTTTTACAACTCCGCTATACCCCTTCTCCTTACAACATTTCTCATACTTTTGTCTCCATGCCAGGCCACCCATATTTTCACACAATTCTTCACATTCGAATACTTTTTGCTAGCCTTTTATTTTTTTTGTGCTATAATTTGAGCAAACAACATCCTTCGGGGTCGGGTGAAATTCCCAACCGGCGGTGATGAAGTGCAAACTTCTAAGTCCGTGACCCGTTTTCAACTCGAAAACGGTGGATCTAGTGAAACTCTAGGGCCGACAGTATAGTCTGGATGGGAGAAGGATATGTTTTCTAGTAATTTTATATAGCGAATACACTTTTATTTCAGTATGCATATTTTTATAGATTCAATTCAAATCTATATATATGTTTTATTTTGTATACTTTTCTTTCTATGCTGAAATAAAAAGATACGACTAGCGTTTGAAAAATTTGATATTTTTGCTAGGTTTCTTCCTTATGCCAAAATATCAATCATCGTTAGGTTTCTTTCCTATACTTTCGTATTCGAACTATATTTCTAGAAATCACGTCTCCCAAACCCCAAGGATATTAAAATCCTTGGGGTTTTTTGATTTTTTTAGGAGAGGTGAAGAAAATGACAGATCAAGAATATATGAGGATTGCCCTGCAATTAGCAGAAGGAACATCTGGGCAAACAAGTCCAAATCCTATGGTTGGTGCTGTTGTTGTAAAAGACGGAAACATCGTCGGTATGGGGGCTCATTTACGTGCTGGTGAAGAACACGCAGAAGTTTATGCTCTTCACATGGCTGGTGACAAAGCAAAAGGAGCCACCGTGTATGTAACACTTGAACCGTGTAGCCATTTTGGAAAAACACCACCTTGCTGTGATTTGCTCATAAAAAAAGGAGTCACACGGGTTGTAATTGCTACTCTTGATTGCAATCCGCTCGTTTCAGGTAATGGAAAAAAAAGATTAGAGAAAGCTGGAATCGAAGTAACTACCGGTGTTCTTGAAACAGAAGCAATTTTATTAAATCGCTACTTTTTTCACTACATGAAAACGAAACGTCCATTTGTAACAATAAAGACCGCGATGAGCTTAGATGGAAAAACAGCAACCGTAACCGGTGAAAGTAAATGGATTACAGGTGAAGATGCACGCGCTGATGTTCATCAATATCGCCATACACACGATGCAATTCTCGTTGGAGTGAATACAGTTATAGCTGATAATCCGCATTTAACAACAAGAATTCCTAACGGGGGGCAAAATCCTATACGCGTTATTTTAGATACTCATTTAAAAACGCCACCATCTTCTCATGTCATAACAGATGGTTTAGCATCGACATGGATTATAGTTGGTACGGATGTAAATCAAGAGAAAATAGCTTCTTATGAATCTAAAAATATAGCTATATTCCAAATGAAAACGAAGCAGATTGAAATACAGGATGTTTTACACTTACTCGGCGAAAAACAAATTCTTTCTCTTTTCGTCGAAGGGGGGCAAACAGTTCATGCAAGCTTCTTACAAACAAAGTATTTCAATGAAATTATAACTTATATAAGTCCAAAATTAATTGGTGGAAGTAAGGCCCCTACTTTATTTGGCGGAAATGGTTTTTCAACATTACAAGATGCGCTTTCCTTGGAAATTCAAGAGATGAAACAAATTGGTGATGATATAAAAATCGTTGCGAATGCCCGAAGTGAGGTGACGGAATGTTTACAGGAATTGTAGAAGAATTAGGGACAATAACAAATATGCAACAAAGCGGAGAAGCAATGAAGTTAACGATACATGCCAATAAAATTTTATCAGATGTTCACTTAGGCGATAGCATCGCGGTTAACGGTATTTGCTTAACTGTAACGAGTTTTACAACAACTTCATTCACAGTGGATGTAATGCCCGAAACGATGAAATCGACATCACTTCGCCTACTCAAATCACACTCTAAAGTAAATTTAGAGCGAGCAATGGCTGCAAATGGACGATTCGGTGGACATTTCGTTTCAGGACATATTGATGGCATCGGGACGATATTAAACAAAAAACAACACTATAATGCCGTCTATTACAAAATAGCTATTTCTGATGAACTGCTGCGCTATTGTTTGCATAAAGGATCCGTTGCTGTTGATGGAACGAGTTTAACAATATTTGATATAGACGAATCTTCCATTACAATCTCACTCATCCCGCACACAGTAAGTGAATCTGTTATCGGAGAAAAAAATGCTGGTGACATCGTAAATATTGAGTGTGACATGATTGGCAAATATATCGAACGATTTATTTCTAAACCGGTAAAACGAACAGGTTCAATGACCGAAAGCTTTTTACAAGAAAACGGATTTCTATAAGGGGGAAGCATTATGTTTCATCGTATTGAAGAAGCTCTAGAAGATTTAAAACAAGGAAAAGTCGTTATCGTATGCGATGATGAAAACCGTGAAAATGAAGGCGACTTTATCGCTTTAGCAGAGTATATTACGCCAGAAACGATTAACTTTATGATTACACATGGGCGCGGCCTCGTTTGTGTACCGGTTACGGAAGAGTACGCAGAACGTCTACAATTAGAACCAATGGTAGCTCATAATACGGATTCGCATCATACTGCATTTACAGTGAGTATTGATCATGTTTCTACAACAACAGGGATTAGTGCTCACGAACGGGCAACTACGATACAAGAATTGTTAAACCCTGCATCAAAAGGTACTGATTTCAATCGACCTGGACATATCTTTCCATTAATAGCGAAAGAAGGAGGTGTCCTGCGTCGTGCTGGTCATACAGAAGCTGCTGTCGATTTAGCACAGCTGTGCGGGGCAGAACCAGCTGGCGTCATTTGCGAAATTATTAATGAGGACGGTACGATGGCACGTGTACCTGATTTAATACAGTGCGCAAAACAATTTGATATAAAAATGATTACAATAGAAGATTTAATTGCTTATCGCCGCCACCATGAAACATTAGTGACGCGAGAAGTGGAAATTACATTACCTACAGATTTCGGTACTTTCCATGCAATTGGCTATTCTAATTCATTAGACTCGAAAGAGCATATCGCACTCGTAAAAGGTGATATTTCAACAGGAGAACCTGTACTTGTACGCGTTCATTCAGAGTGCTTAACAGGAGATGTATTTGGCTCGTGCCGCTGTGATTGCGGACCACAACTCCATGCTGCACTTGCTCAAATTGAGCGTGAAGGAAAAGGCGTTCTTCTTTATATGAGACAAGAAGGACGAGGCATTGGCCTTCTTAATAAGCTTCGCGCTTATAAGTTACAAGAAGAAGGCTTCGATACTGTAGAAGCAAACGAAAAACTTGGGTTCCCAGCTGATTTGCGTGATTACGGTATCGGCGCTCAAATATTAAAAGATTTAGGTTTACAACATTTACGATTATTAACGAATAATCCAAGAAAAATTGCTGGCTTACAAGGTTACGATTTAGAAGTAATCGAGCGTGTTCCATTGCAAATGCCAACAAAAGAAGAGAATAAAACGTATTTACAAACGAAAGTAAACAAATTAGGACATTTACTAAACTTATAATAAAGGGAGAGATTCATTATGGTATTCGAAGGTCATTTAGTTGGTACAGGATTAAAAGTTGGAGTTGTTGTTGGGCGTTTTAATGAATTTATTACAAGTAAGTTACTCGGCGGAGCTTTAGACGGATTAAAGCGTCACGGTGTAGAAGAAACTGATATCGATGTTGCTTGGGTTCCTGGCGCATTCGAAATTCCTTTAATCGCTAAAAAGATGGCGAATAGCGGGAAGTATGATGCTGTTATTACGTTAGGCACTGTAATTCGCGGTGCTACAACACATTACGATTACGTTTGTAATGAAGTGGCAAAAGGAGTTGCATCTTTATCACTACAAACAGACATCCCAGTTATTTTCGGTGTATTAACGACTGAAACGATTGAGCAAGCAATTGAACGCGCAGGCACGAAAGCTGGTAATAAAGGCTATGAATCCGCCGTTGCTGCGATTGAAATGGCTCACTTATCAAAACAATGGGCATAAAAAAGAGGCTACGGCCTCTTTTTTATTTTTTTACTTTTTTCCGTACATCTTTTATTAATTCATCCATTGTTTTTCCTTCTGTTTGTATACGAAGCGTTTGTGCTGTTCTCCATACATTCTCTCTTTTCTTTGCTTCTTCTATAATAGTAATTTCTTTTCGTACTTCCTTTAAATCTTTCCCTTCTGTTTTCAATCCAAAATGTTCAGCTTTCGTTCGAAAATGTTGTTCAATTCGTTGTTGCATCTCTTTTTGTTCAGGATTTTCGGCAGCCTTAACTGGATCAGTACTTATTGCTTTTAATAAAATTAGACAAGTCATAATCGCTAATATATATTTGTGCATGTAAAATCCTCCAACCCAATATAAATTACATATTTACTATGTACAATTGGGGCTTGGAAAATTCGTCCACCAAAATTCTTTTTTTTGCTCAAAAACCAATAATATCAAGCGTTCACCACTATTTATTACATTTTATTTACAAAAAAAGCAAACTCTTTTACAAGTTTGCTTTTTTCTATCTTATAATGCACATTCCTCAATCTCAAACCCTAAATCTTCAATCATACCCCAGTCTGCAGTCGGTTCTTGTCCAGCTGTCGTTAAGTAGTCTCCAACAAAAATAGAGTTCGCTGCAAATAAACCGATTGGCTGTACAGAACGTAAATTGATTTCACGTCCCCCTGAAATGCGAATTTCTTTCGTTGGGTTTACAAAGCGCATCATCGCCAGCACTTTTAAACATTCTACCGGCGTTAATTCTTTTTGTCCTTCAAGCGGCGTACCCTTTACAGCAACAAGGAAATTACATGGAATTGAATCTGCATCTATACGTTGTAATTCAAATGCAATTTCAGCACGCTCTTCTATTGTCTCTCCCATACCGAATATTGCGCCAGAGCATGGTGAAATACCCGCTTGTTTTGCTTTTTGAACTGTATCAACACGATCGTCATACGTATGAGTGGAGCAAATACTTTCATAATTATTCGCATGTGTATTTAAATTGTGGTTATAACGATGAACACCCGCTTCTGCTAAACGTCCTGCTTGATCTTCGTTTAAGAAACCTAAACAACAACAAATCTTCAACTCTGTCGTTTCACGAATCTCTTTAACTGCTCCAATTACGTGATTCACCTCTTTATCTGTCGGGCGACGACCCGATGCCACAATACAATATGTACCCGCTTTACGGCGAATTGCTTCATGTGCTCCTTCTACAATCTTTTCCTGCGTTAGCCATGCATATTTATCAATTGGTGCCTCTGAAATAATAGACTGTGAACAATATCCGCAGTCCTCAGGACATAATCCCGATTTCGTATTAATAATCATATTCAATTTTACTTTCTTACCAAAGTGATGATGGCGAATGATATAAGCAGCATTCATAATTTCTAAAACTTCTGTATCATCAGCTTCTAATATCGCTATCGCATCCTCTTTCGTAATCATTTTCTCTTCTACTACGTCATATGCAAGTTTTTTCCAATCCCTTTTTGTTTGTACTTGTTTCATTTCATCTCTTCCCCTCTTTTGTTATATGCATAAATAAAGCGTGATACGTCGCCATTATCCCTTCATTTTCCGTGAAGTCTCTTTCGTATATGCGAAGCATCGCACGAAGGAGTGAGGGACTTTGACAATATGATTCTTCATTACTATTGGTTGCTCCTACTTTTCGAATAGAATGTAGAAACTCCCTAACTTCTGTAAATCTTTCTATGTAACATGTTTCAGAAACATGTACATCCCCTGTTTCTATTTCACATATATGGCGCAACTGATTTTTCGAATAAAAGCGTTGCCCAATCGATGTTTCATTTTGTATATTTTTTTCTTCTTTCGCCCGCTGGAACGAAGCATGCAATTCTTGAAATGTTTCCTGTCCAAACGTTGAAAAGAGTAATATCCCATCTATAGACAAATGATGAAATAAATTGCTTATCACTTGTTTTAAATCATTTAGCCATTGAAATGTGGCATTTGAAATAATGACATCATACGTTTTTTCTAGTCGTAATCTTTCGATATCCTCACAGTAAAATGTTACATTGTTCACATTTTTTCTAGTTTTTGCAACTGCAATCATACTTTCAGCAAAATCAATAGCTGTAATATGTGCTTTTGGAAATAAATTTGATAATTGCTCTGTAACATATCCTGTCCCGCATCCCAGTTCTAAAATACGTATCGATGCGTTTGCACTATATCGCCGATTCAATGTAGAAAGTAATGAATGTGCCATCTTTTTTTGTACATTTGCATATTGATCGTAGGATACAGCTGCCACATTAAACCGTTTTTGTAGTAACGTTTTGTTTATCATGTCGTATCCCCTCTACAAATTGAATTATCTCATTTCCGCAATTTTCAAAATTCGTTGCACATAATGCGTGTCCAGCCTCATTTACTACCTTGAGCATGACAGTCTCATTCTCAGCCATACTACGCGCTGCAGACAATGGGCATATTACATCCTGCTCTCCATGAATAAGTAGTATAGGGACTTTAATTTCTTTCAGTTCTTCCCTCATATCTGTTTCTATTAAATAATCTAAACCTAATTGTAAAGACTGAATAGAATCACCTTTAAAGTGTTTTATCATATCTTCAAACCTTTTATTCTCTTTCAGCTCATTTTTCGTAAACATATTTTCATAAAACCGCTTGAGCGTTTCTTCTTTCTTTCTCGCCAAATTCTTTTTCAGCCGTTCTACATGTAAAGTATTCCATCCACTCGTATAGTCGCTCGTATTTGTAAATTTGGCAGTACCACCAATTAATACGATACCTTTTGCCTTAACCTTTTTATGAGCTTGAACTGCCGCTAATGCACCTAGTGACCAACCAACTAAAATTACATTTTCATCCTTTGCTACCTCTATTATTCGCCCCGCGAATTCACTTTTTTCTTTCACATTACGCCAATTGATACACTGAACAGAATACCCTTTAAAATACGGCAGAACTAAAGTCCAAACATCTTCTTCCATTCCCCACCCAGGAATAAAAATAATCTTTAGTTCTTTCATACTAAAAACCCCTCTTCTTTACCAATGCGTATAATATGCTGAATAGCCCAGTTCAAATCAGCTATTGTATGTTGGGACGTAACTGCAAAACGGATCCTTGAACTATGAACTGGAACCGTTGGTGGACGAATTGCAATTGCTGCAATACCTACCTCTTGCAATCTTTTACTAAACCGTAAAGCTGTTTCATTTGAACCGACTACAATCGGTACAATATGAGTTGAGCTATTCCCAATATCAAAACCAGCTTCTCGTAAATGGTCTCTGAAATATTCCCCATTCTCTACAAGTCTCTCTCTTCTTTCATTATCTTCTTTCACAATTTCAATTGCTTTTCGTACCGCTCCTAATGTTCCTGGCGGTAATGCCGTAGTAAAAATAAAGCTTCTCATCATATTTTGTAAATACTCTATATAAATTGCATCGCCTGTCAAATATGCACCATAACACCCTAAAGCCTTGCTAAACGTCCCCATGTGTATATCAATGTTTTGAGCAATATCTTTTTCTATATGAGATAATCCTGCTCCACCAATTCCATATATTCCACTCGCATGTGCTTCATCAACTATAATGATTGCCCCGTATTTCTCTTTCAGCTGCACTAACTCCCTCAAATACGCAGTATCACCATCCATACTAAAAACAGTATCTGTTACGATTAATTTCCGCTTTTCAGGAGATGCTGTTTTCAACAACGCCTCCAGATGATTTAAATCATTATGTCGATACCTTTTATGCTCTGCCCCGCTTAATATAATTCCATCAACAATGCTCGCATGATTTAATTTGTCACTAAACACAATGTCGTGACGACTGGCTAATGAAGAAATCACTCCAACATTTGCGGTATATCCACTATTTACAACCAATGCTTTTTCAGTGCCTTTCCAATCGCATATACTTCTCTCAGCCTCTTCATACAGTGAATAATTTCCTACAACAAGCCTTGATGCTGTCGCCCCAGTTCCATATTTTCTTGTGCATGCAATAGCAGCTTCTTTTAACCTCTCATCTCCAGCTAACCCTAAATAATTATTTGAAGCTAAATTTAGCATCCTTTTTTCATCTCGAATAAGCCATGTCTCTTCTGCTTGTTCTGTTACATATAAATTGCGATACTGCCCTTGCTCGTTTAATTGTTGCAATTTAGATTGAAGATGTGTGCGCCACGTTTGATTCATTTCGGATGAACTCCTCTAATTTTGAAATCATTATATATTCTTTAGCAGATTCCAAGACTTCTTCTTTTGTAAACTCACCTTCAAAGAATGGTAATAAACCTAAAACCGGTACCCCACTTAGCTCTTCAATCATTTCTTTATTTTCTTGTACTCTTTCTATTTCACATTCTTTGCAGCCAGATAAAATGACACCTGCTACCGTTAAACCATGTGCCTTTGCATAAGCAATCGTTAAAACTGTATGATTTACTGTTCCTAATGTAGGACGTGCTACTACAATAAGAGGAAGCTGTAATTCTTTTGCGAAATCAATTACTAAAGCGTCCTCTGTATACGGAACAGCTAATCCACCTGCCCCTTCTATAAGCAGACTATTAAACTCTTTCAATCGTTCATTATAGTGATGAATAATATCTTTTAACGTTACTGTCCTTCCAGCCTTTTTCATGGCAAGTCTCGGAGCAAGTGGCTCTTCAATAGAATACGGGCAAATTTCATCTTCTTTTGTCGGTACACCTGATAATGCCTTTAACCTTGCTGCATCTCCCTCTGGATTTGATGCAACATGTCCACTTTGCAACGGTTTATATACCCCGATGTTATATCCCAATTCTCTAAATACACCTGCCAATGCACCGGCAACGACAGTTTTCCCCACTTCAGTATCTGTTGCTGTTATAAAAAAACCGCTCATTATTCTCCCTCCGTAACATCCGAGATCGCTTTATACAAAATACGTAACATATCATCAATCTCATCAATTGTAGAAGCAAGAGGTGGCATAAATACAATCGTATTACCGAGCGGTCGCAAGATCATGCCTAGCTCTCTTGAGCGTTTACATACTTGAACACCGACTCTCTCTGTCCATTCAAACGCTTCTTTCTTTTCCTTATTCTTCACAAGTTCAATTCCAACCATTAACCCGCACTGACGAATATCCCCTACATGTTTATATGCAAAGAGTTCTTCTAATTGCGTCGCCACATATTCTGTTTTACGTGCCACTTCTTCTATTAAATTTGTTTTCTCATATAGTTCTAGATTCGCAATTGCTACCGCACACCCTAACGGATTCCCTGTATAACTATGACCGTGGAAAAATGTTTTTTGTTCTTCATAGCCTCCTAAAAAGGCATTATAAATTTCATCTGTCGTTACGGTGATTGCAACTGGTAAATATCCGCCCGTTAAACCTTTTCCGGCTGTTAAAATGTCCGGTGTTACATTTTCATGTTCACATGCAAACATTTTCCCGGTACGCCCAAATCCAGTTGCTACCTCATCTGTAATAAATAAAACGTTATATTTTGTACATAAATTACGTAGCCCTTTTAAGTATCCTTTTGGCATTGTAATCATACCGCCAGCACCTTGCATTAAAGGTTCTACAATAATCGCCGCAATTTCTTCATGTTTGTCTTTCAACAACTCTTCCATTTCTTCTAAATGATTCTTTACAATTTCTTCCTTATCATTCCCATAAGGAGAACGATATGTATATGGATAAGGCATTTTAATTGCTTCAAATAAAAGTGAACTATACACTTGGTGAAACAAGTCTATTGCTCCTACTGAAACAGCTCCAATTGTATCACCATGATACGCTTCTTTTAATGTAACAAATCTTTGTTTCTTCGGTTTTCCTTTATGCTGCCAATATTGAAAAGCCATCTTAATTGCAATTTCAACAGCGCTAGAACCAGAGTCTGAATAAAATACTTTCTTCAAACCTTCTGGTACAACTTCAATTATTTTTTCTGCTAATAAAATAGAGGGAACGTTAGCAAGTCCTAGCATAGTAGAATGGGCGATTTTATTTAATTGTTCACGAATTGCCTCATCTAGTTCCGGTACTTGATGCCCATGAACATTTAACCAAATAGACGAAACACCGTCCCAATATTCATTTCCATTTACATCGTATAGCTTTCTTCCCTCTCCACGTTCAATAATGACAGGATCTTCTTCTACATAATCCTTCATTTGTGTAAATGGGTGCCATACATAGGCTTTGTTTTTCTCCGATAACTCTTCATATGTATAAGATGGTTTGTCAGTCGTACTCTTACTAAAAGTCACAATTGTCACCCCTAATGTTAACTAGTTTATAAATACAGTTAACATTAAATCTAAATGACTGTCAATTATTTTTAAATCAAGTAGTTCTTAAAAAAGAACAACTTATCATACGATAAGTTGTTCTACTTTCCATGTTGTATCTTTCCAATTTCTAAAATAATCTCTTCATCTTTTTTTCCTTCTGTATCAATTCCAAGTTGCTTAGCATGCTCAATTAATAAATCATGACGCTGCTCAAATCTAGCCTTATTTACTTCTTTCGTAATTTCTTCTTTTGTTTTTCCATCCGTAGAAACCCCTAGTTTCGTAGCTGCTTTTTCCATCGACTTCTTCTCTTCCGTTTCTTTCGCTTTCTTCACTTCTGACTGCTGCATTTGCTTTTGCTTCGCCTGCTCTGATTCAGCTGCAAAAGCCGTGTAAATTCCAGCACTTCCGCCAATGACTAGTAAGGTGGTAAAAAGAATTATTTTTTTCTTCACTCTTTCCTCCCCTTTCAAATTCATTATAACGCACATTTTTTAGTGTTAAAACCTATCTCCTTTATTTCCCTAAAAAAATATTACACATTTTTATTGACATGTATGATGAATATATGATAAAAATTTAACTAACATCATATGAATCGGCATTGATAGGATTTAGTAGTATTTCGATTTCTGATTTCAGAGAGCTGGTGGTCGGTGCGAACCAGTACAGAGCGAATTATGAATTACCCCCTGGAGCTTCTTTTGCGAAACGTAAGGAGTAGTGAAAGACGGTTATAGACCGTTATATCTAAAGAGTGGTGAAACGAAACTGTTTCACAATTTAGGGTGGTACCGCGAATTTTTCGTCCCTGCATATATTGCAGGGGCGTTTTTATTTTATTAGCGCATATCATACGACCCTTTATTTTGTGATACATTCATTTCACAAGCTAGGGTGGTACCGCGATTTCTTCGTCCCTGCATAATTATATGCAGGGACGTTTTTTTATCCAATCATTTCCGTATCATATTGAAGGATCAACAATTACCGGTAATTTGTCACAAAATTCTAAATTTAAGAAGGAAATAAACAATATTGGCGAATTTTATATAAAAAAGAGCTATTTTAGATTACTTAGGAGGGGAAAACAATGGTTTCAAAAATTGAATCTGTTCTTTTAACATTATTTATCTTTTTCTGTATTGGCTTTAGTGTTATTCAATTAGAAGTTTCACCACACATCCCAATTTTATTTGGTATCGTTCTTTTATTAGCATTTGGATTTCTGAAAAAAATCTCTTGGTCTACTATGGAAAAAGGGATGATCAGTAGTATTTCAGCTGGTATTCCATCTATTTTTATTTTCTTACTTGTAGGCGTATTAATTAGTGTTTGGATCGCTGCTGGAACAATTCCAACTTTAATGGTATACGGCTTCCAGCTTGTATCTCCAAAGATTTTCGTTCCGACTGTTTTTGTTGTTTGTGCAATTGTTGGAACGAGTATCGGTAGTGCCTTTACAACTGCCGCAACTGTAGGACTTGCCTTTATGGGTATGGGTAGTGCTCTCGGATACGATCCGGCTCTAATTGCTGGTGCAATTATTTCTGGTGCATTCTTTGGAGATAAAATGTCTCCTTTATCTGATACAACAAACTTAGCTCCTGCTGTAACGGGTGTAGATTTATTTGAGCATATTCGTAACATGCTTTGGACAACAGTTCCTGCCTTCATTATTGCTTTTATCGCATTTTTCATTTTAGGTAGCGGATCTAGTGGAAACGTTGATTTCTCAGCATTTATTAATACACTAGAAAAAAATGCAACGATTTCTATCTTTACACTGATTCCAATTTTATTACTGTTCCTATTCGCATTTAAAAAGATACCCGCAGTTCCAACATTACTTGCTGGAATTGTAGTAGGGATCATTATCCTCTTTATATTTAAACCTAGCACTTCTTTAACTGATTTAATGAAAATTATGCAAGATGGTTACGTTTCTAAAACAGGTATAAAAGATATTGATAGCTTATTATCCCGCGGTGGCCTGCAAAGTATGATGATGTCAATCGCTCTTATTTTCCTAGCTCTTTGTATGGGAGGATTATTACAAGGAATGGGTATTATCACGCAGCTAATGAATATCATCTCTAGCTTCGTAAAAAATAGTACTCGCTTAATTATTTCTACTGCTTCAACTGCAATTGGTGTAAACTTCTTACTTGGTGAGCAGTACTTATCCATCGTATTAACAGGACAAGCATTTGCTAATAAATACGATGAAGTTGGTTTAGAACGTCGTAATTTATCACGTGTATTAGAAGATGCAGGTACAGTTATTAACCCGCTCGTACCATGGGGAGTAAGTGGGGTATTCTTGTCGAACGTCCTCGGCGTTCCGACATTTGATTACGTTCCATTCGCAATCTTCTGCTTAGCTTGTCCAGTCGTAACAATTATTGTTGGTTTCACTGGATTTGGCCTTTCATGGAAGAAAGAAAAAGCAGTAACAATTTCATAATATAATAAAAAGGATTACCTTAACCGGTAATCCTTTTTATATTTCTCGATTATCTATTTGCTTTCTTTCTTCTAAATAACAGAAGTAATCCCGCTCCAACAAAGGCCAAACCTGCCCCAATTGTAGAAACAACACTTGTACCTGTTTTCGGTAAATCACGTTCTTCTTTCTTTTCACTTACAGTTGTTGTTTCTTTTGAGTTTTGATTATCCGTTGTAGTTTGTCCAGATCCTGTATTATTACCTTCATCTGTTGGCGGTGTCGTTGGATTTCCTCCATTATTTCCTTCACCTGTTGGCGGTG
>NZ_BOQB01000005.1 GCF_018332475.1 Bacillus sanguinis
AAAAAATAAATAAAAAAGGACGAAAATTCGTCCTTTTCATTAACAACATCGTGATATCCTTCCACCCTTTGCATTAAACCTAGCTTCTTGCGCTTCTGCAAAAAACTGTTTTTGACATACAACTTCTTCTTCCGGATGATGCTTTTTCATATGCTCTACATATGTTTCATAGCTTGGTACCCCAACGAGTAAACTAATAAAGTGTTTTCTTTGTCCCCATACTTGTCTTAGTCTTTTAAGCATAGTTCCTCGACTCACTTTCATCTCTAGGTATATATGGTGCCTCTTTTAGTGGCATTGGCTTATTTCTTAATACTTGAATCCAAATTCGAATTGCAGAAATTAATACAGCAATTACAACGATCATAAAAATCCCGCAAAGTGCTGCATCAATATAATCGTTAAAAATAATTTGTTTCATTTGAGCGACATTTTTAGCTGGTGCTAACACTTTCCCCTCATCTAACGCCCCTTGAAACACCTTTGCGTGGGATAGAAATCCTATTTTAGGATTTTCATGAAATAGCTTTTGATAACCCGCCGTCATCGTTACAATAAGCAATCCGACAGTTGGAATAAGTGTCACCCAAACATATGCCTTTTTCCCCATTTTGAACAAAATTGTCGTTCCAAGTAATAATGCAATACCTGCTAACATTTGGTTTGCAATGCCGAAAAGTGGCCATAATGTATTAATTCCACCAAGCGGATCTACTACCCCTTGGTATAAGAAATAACCCCATCCTAATACACATAACGTTGTAGCTATTACATTTGCTAATGTAGAATCCGTTTTCCCAAATGGCTTATATACATGCCCTAAAATATCTTGAATCATAAATCGGCCTACACGCGTTCCAGCATCAATCGTTGTTAAGATGAATAGTGCTTCAAAGAGAATCGCAAAATGATACCAAAAGGCCATCATCGCCGTTCCGCCTATTACTTGTGAGAAAATATATGCCATCCCTATCGCTAACGTTGGGGCACCACCTGTACGTGATAAAATCGTTTGCTCTCCAACGTTTACAGCGAGATCTTTTAGTTCATTTGGTGTAATAGCAAATCCCCATGAAGAAATAACTTGAGCTGCCTGCGAGACATCCGTACCGATAAGTGCTGCGGGGCTATTAATCGCAAAATAAGTTCCTGGTGTTAATACACAAGCTGCAATCATCGCCATCGCTGCTACAAATGACTCCATTAACATTGCTCCATAACCGATTGGCTGTGCGTGTCCCTCCTGTTCAATCATCTTTGGCGTCGTGCCTGATGAAACGAGAGCATGGAATCCAGACACCGCACCACAAGCAATTGTAATAAATAAGAACGGGAATAAGTTTCCAGAGAAAACCGGACCTGTTCCATCGATAAATTTCGAAACTGCTGGCATTTGTAAATCTGGTGCTACAATTAAAATACCGATTGCTAATCCAACAATTGTTCCGACTTTTAAAAATGTGCTTAAATAATCACGTGGTGCTAAAAGCATCCAAACTGGTAATGCCGATGCGATAAATCCATATACAATAAGCATAATAGCAATTGTTTCACCGCTAAACGTAAACATGCTTGCAAGCGTTGGATTTTCCGCTACATACTGTCCTCCAATAAGAGACAGTATAAGTAGAATAATTCCGATTACTGACCCTTCACCAACCCGTCCGGGCCTAATGTAGCGCATGTATACTCCCATTAAAATAGCAATAGGAATCGTTGCTGCTATTGTAAACATTCCCCAAGGACTTCCGACAAGCGCCTTTACTACTACTAATGCTAATACCGCTAATAAAATAATCATAATGCCTAAAATACCGATCATTGCAATAAGCCCTGTAACAGGACCAATCTCATCTTTAATCATTTCTCCTAAAGATTTACCATTCCGTCTCATCGAAGCAAATAAAATTACAAAATCTTGTACAGCTCCAGCGACAACCACCCCAACAATAATCCATATTGTCCCAGGTAAATATCCCATTTGCGCCGCCAAAATCGGTCCTACTAAAGGCCCTGCTCCAGCAATTGCTGCAAAATGGTGCCCAAATAATACCCACTTATTTGTCGGAACATAATCCTTTCCATCGTTTAATGTATGGGCTGGCGTTTGCCGATTATTATCTAAACCGAATACCTTTCTCGCTATAAATCTACTATAAAAACGATAAGCAACTGCATATACACATACCGCAGCTACTAAGAGCCACACTGCATTAATAGTTTCACCTTGTGATAAAGCTATTACACCAAAAGCACCTGCGCCTACAGCTGCAATAACTCCCCATAGTAAAATCGACTTCAATGTTTTCACATACAATCCCCCCAATACTATTGCTTAGTGGGATTGTACTAAATTTTCTGAATATTTAATTTGAATCCTCCTTATCATGAAGGATTTTTAGTTTATCATGTTAAAAAATTCGCATTACCTACTATAATTCAATCTTATTTCGAAGTCGTTTCACATAATTACGACTAACTGGAATCGGTTGCTCATCATATTTATCTAAATACAGATTATATGTGCCATTATAATAAGGTTTTAGTTCTTGTACATATGACATATTAATTAAATAACTTTTATGCACACGTAAAAAATCATATACATTTAGCTTATTTTCCAGCTCCTGAAGTGTATATGTTGAAATATACTGATTATTTGTTGTATAAATTGAAACCGTTTTGTTTTCCTTATTTTTGCTTACATATACAATATCTTCAGGGAAAATATATCGAATTCCCTCTTGACCTTCTATCGGTAGCTTCCGCAAATAACTCTTTGCTTTCTCGCCTTGCTCTTTACCCATTCTATATAAAAGGAATTGCAAATCTTCCTCACGAAATGGGCGTAGTAAATAATAGAATGCTTGAAAACGAAATGCCATAATCGACTCTTCTATATCTTCACCCATAAAAATTAATTTCGTATAACAATTTACTTCCCGTAATAAACTCGCATATTCAAAACCAGTTCCATCTAGTAATTTTGAATTCAAGAAAACAAAATCTGGTGTATGTTTTTTCATGATAAATAATGATTCTGTTCCCGTATTGGCTTCAAAACATTCTACATTTCTTATATTTTCAGTAAATTTTTCAGCTAAACTTCTTCGCTCTTCTGCTTCTTCCATGATCAGTAAAATTTTCATTTCTTCAACCACCTAATTCTTTTGTCCATATGTCTTGTTGTATACATTCGCTTTTATAAGAAACATTCCCTTTTTCTTACTATACCATTATTTATCTAAAAAAACAGAAAAAAGGAAACCACAACGGTTCCCTTAGTCCCTTTATACTAATTCTCGTTGCTTCGTTTCTTGCCCAAGTACAATTACAGCAACTACAGCAATTAAAATTGATCCACAGAAAATCGTAAATATTAGTGATAATGAAGCCTGTGAAGCAACTAAATATCCTACTAATAACGGCCCAAGAATACCGCCAATACGACCGAATGCAGCTGCCATACCTGCGCCTGTACCACGAATAACTGTTGGATACTGTTCAGGTGTATAGGCATATAATGCACCCCAAGCACCTAAATTAAAGAAGGATAGTAACATACCTGCTACGATTAATACTGTTAATGACTCCGCCACCCCAAATAAGTAAGCACTGCACGCTGTACCGATTAAATACGTAACTAAAACAAATTTACGACCAAGACGTTCAATAAACCATGCAGCTGTAAAATACCCTGGCAATTGAGCTAATGTCATAATGAGTACGTACTGGAAACTTTTTATTAAACTAAATCCTTTTAATACCATTACACTAGGTAACCAAAGGAACATTCCATAATAGGAAAAGACAACACAAAACCATAGAATCCATAACATAATTGTTGCCTTACGATATTCCCCAGACCAAACTGACTTTATATTTTCAATAACGGACGGCCTTTTTTCAACCTTTTGGAATCTCGGAGAATCTGGTAAATTCCATCTTAAATATAAAGCATATAGTGCCGGAACCGCGCTCAACACCATTGCAACTTCCCAACCATATTTTGGAATAACAAAATACGAGATAAGAGCTGCAATTAGCCATCCACCTGCCCAAAAGCTTTCTAATAGCACAACTATCTTGCCACGTTCATGTGCTTCAACACTTTCTGATACTAATGTAGAAGCAACTGGAAGTTCTCCGCCAAGGCCCATACCAATTAAAAATCGTAACACAAGGAACATCGCAAGTGTCGTCGTTAAAGCAGTTAAACCACTACCGATAGAAAATAGTAATAATGTAATAATAAAGACTGATTTCCGTCCTATTTTATCTGATAGTATTCCAAAAACGAGCGCTCCGACTGCCATACCAATTGAATTAATGCTACCTATCCAGCCCATTTCTTGCGTACTTAATCCCCAATCTTTTTGCAATGCTACCATTACAAATGAAAGCATTCCAACATCCATTGCATCAAATAACCATCCAAGCCCTGCTATACCAAGTAGCTTTCGCTTTGAAATTTCTTTCACCTTGCCCACATGAAGTCCTCCTTACACAGCTGTCTTTACACATCATTTTACATGTGTGAATTGTATAAGTAAAATACTTTCGTGTAAAAATTCTCCTTCATCATTCCCAAAAAGCAAAATACTTATCCCGCTATTTGAGGGCAGTAAGCCTCCCGCCTCAAAATTCAGCTGGGGCAAAGAGATTAACTGCCGATTGATGAGGGTTAACAATCAGTGGCGGATGAACAAAACCCCTCTTTATTAAAAATGGCCAAATAAAAAAGTAGCGATATTCCGCTACTTTTTCGAACGCATGACTTCTTTTAAAAATTCCGCTAATACTAACTGACGACGCCAGCGCGTTGGGTTACTACATAGTCTATAAAACCACTCTAAGTTAATCGCTTGAATCCATTTCGGTGCACGTTTTACCTCTCCAGCCCATACGTCTAAACTTCCGCCCACTCCAACAGCCATCTTCGTTTCTAAACGATGCTTATTCTTTTGGATAAAGTTCTCTTGTCTTGGGAAACCAAGCGCGACAAGTAATAAATCTGGTTTTGCTTCTTGAATACGAGAAACGATATTCTCTTCTTCTTCTTGTTTAAAATATCCATCTTGTATACCCACAATAGATACAGCTGAATAGGTCTTCTTTAAATGATCTGCTGCAGCTTGTACAACATGCGGTTTTGCGCCAAGTAAGAAAACAGATACCGGTTTATGTTCTTCTGATAGCTTCGCAAATAAATTACACATTAAATCAAAACCTGCTACACGTTCCTTTACAGGTGTACCTAACATCCCACTCGCTTTTACAACTCCAATACCATCAGGTGTAATTAAATCTGTATTTAATAATGTTTGATGGAATGCTTCATCCTTTTTTGCACACATAACAATTTCAGGATTTGCTGTTACTACCTGAAAAGTATGAGCTCGCTCCAATTCTAGTTGTCCCTTCAAATATTGGACTGTTTCATCCATTGTCATTGTAGAAAAAGGAACACCTAGAATATCAACCGTTTTTACTTCCATGATTAACTATCCTCTCTATTTCAGTAAAAGTTTTTTATATGCATTATAAGTATCTTCATACAAATTCTTTAGCGAGAAATGAGTAGATGCGTGATTATACAAACGATTTCCCATCGCTTCTAATTCACCATTCAACCATTTTTCATGAGCATCTTCTAATGCGTTTGCTAACGAGTTTGCATCACCAATTGGTACAATCCATCCATACGTATCATCAACTATTAACTTTTTCATATCACCTACATTTGTTGCAATAGATGTTAAACGTTGATTAGCCGCCTCTAGTAAAACAAGGGGAAAGCTTTCGCTATAAGAGGTTAACAAATTAATGTGTGCAGATGCATATAGTTCTTTTGAATCTGTACGAAAACCTAGAAACATCACCTTTTCCTCTAAGCCCTTTTGTTTCACCATCTCTTTTAATTCTGCTTCTATAGGCCCATCACCAAGTAAGAGCACCTTAATATTTGGAATTTTAATTTTTTGTAATGCTTCAAATAAAATATCATGACCTTTAACAGGATGAAGACGTGCTACTTGAACGGCTGTAAATACTCCTTCATCGATGCCAAATTCACTCTTATCATAAGGTTTTGCTGGCGTCTTATCATACTCAATTCCATTATAAACCGTACAAATCTTCTCTTCTGGTACACCTAGTTTTATTATGTTTCTCTTAAAGTTTTCCGTAATTGCAAAGAATAAATCTACCTTCCTGAAAGAACGTAAATTTAACTTTGTAAATACCCATCCTTTTAATCCCCTCTTCATAAAATCCAAAGTTGGATCACTGTGGACAGTCATTATCCATTTCGCTTTTATACCTTTTTTCAAGAGGGAGAGATAGAAATTTGCTCGTGCGCCATGTGTATGCACAATGTCAAATTGATTTTCATTAATAAATGCTTTTATTTTTGAAAGAATTGATAGGTCGTACCGAGATGATTGGGTAAAAACATGCACTTGAATACCAAGGTTTCTCGCCTCTCTAGCAATCGCACCTTCTTCAAATACCATTAATTCCACTTCTTCCCTTGAAAATTGAGATAAAAGTGAAATAATATGTGTTTTCCCCCCACCTTCTTCTGCACCAGCATTCATATGCAACACTTTCATTTCTTACATCCCCCATTTTTTCTTTTTATTTACTATAACAAAATAAAAGCTAACATATGCTAGCTTTTATTTTTCTATCATTCAATTTCCAAGTCAACTATTAAATATGCCATGATTAATACTAAGTAGAAACTCACTCCAGGTGCAATTAAAATATGACCAGCCATGAAGGAGATACCTAATCCGAGAAGTATCGCTGCAATCACCATTGCATATTTCACTGTGAATATTTGTCTAAATTTAGTAAATACACATACAATAAATTTAATACCAAAGTATAAGAATGGAATTACAAGTAAAATGAACCCGATGATTCCGAAAGAATAGAACCAATCATGGAAGTCACGTTCAATTAATTTCGGCTGTTCTTTATAGTTACCAGCATAACCCATCCCTAATAATTTTTGAGACATTGGGGCTTCATTATAGAAATCTTTATACATCTGTTCAAATAATTGACGCCCACTAAAAATAAGAGCTTGCGTTTCTTCTTTTTTCTCTGCTACTTTTTCTTTTTCTTTCTCTTTCTCTTTTTCTTGCTCTGTCACAGGAGGTTTGTGCTCTTTAGCTTCCTCCTTCTTTTTCTCTTCCTTTTTCGCACTCTGTTCTTGTTCAATTAATTGGAAATGGAACCCCATATTTTTCATGAATGGTGAAAAAGGTGTATATGCCAATATGCCTACTAATACAGTTATTGCAAGAAAACCATTTAATAAGTAGGCATGTTTCTTTCCATCTTTACGCTGTGTAAATGCTTGAATAAAGCACATAACAACTGCGATAGCCATTGATCCAAAGATTGCTCCTACGCCAACCTTTGTCCCAATTGCAAATAATGAATAAACAACTAAAATTGAAGGAATCCAATAGTATGCTTTACCTATACTTTTTGTTTTTTCAATTGAATACAAAATAACAATTGGACACATGATGGCTAAAATAGATCCTAGCTCATTACCTGCATAAAACCAACCGCGTGATCCTAACTTTACCCATTCATAACTATTATAATCTGTTCCAGTAGTAATCGAAGCTACCATTACTACCCCTATAATTAGTGATGCATACGTAATATAGTCACGCATTTTTGAATTTGAATGACTTTTTTCTTTTAAAGACTTAAATACAAACACATAACAAGTAAGCATAACAAACGGATATAATGCTTTTGCTATAAACTTAATTTCTTCTGTAAGTACCATAGGATCTTTTGTAAGCTTATTATTTACCAATCCGATAGTAAAGACTATTCCTACTAAGATTATATACAATATATATTTTATATTTCCTTGTTTCTTCGTTTGAATTAAAATATATATCCCACCTAGGAACATAACGAATAAGCGTGTAATAACTCCAATGGTCGTATCAATTTTTAAAACCATGATACAGAACGCTGTAAGCAAATCTAAAATCGGTTGCAACAAAATAAAGATTAGTAGAAAATTTTCAAATTTATTACTTTTACTATTTTCGCTTAACATCTAGAACCTCCATAACTATTACCTAATTTCAATCTATACAGTTAATATTTTTTTCTCATCTCAAATATTTATTATAACATATATTTTTTAATTAAACGCCTCACATTTCTACCCCAACCTTACCTTTCAAAAAAAGATTATTTGTATTTTCAAGCGCTTTCTTTCCTCATTTTTTCTTTTTTTCTACATGTAACGAAAATGCATTGTTATTTACATAACTTTAGTGTATATTTTTTCTCTGGAACATCTTTAGGAGGAAGGGATTACAGCAATGTTATTAATCGACATATTTACGTTTCTTGGCATTATCGCCGCTGCTATTTCTGGTACATTAGTTGGTTTAAAAAAAGATTTAGATTTATTCGGTGTCCTTTGTTTAGCTGTAGCTACTGCGCTCGGCGGCGGTATTATTCGTGATATTATGATCGGTAACCTGCCTCCTGTCGCATTTGTTAAACCTATTTACTTTTTCGTAAGTGTATTATCAGCATTATTTACTTGTATGTTTTTTGAACGTATCAATAAACTGCAAGTCGTTATTATGCTTTCTGATGCTGTTGGCTTAGGTGTTTTTACAGCTATTGGTGCAAATGCGGCAATGTCACATCATGTTGACGCCTCATTTCTAGTCGTTTCAATGGGAGTCATTACAGGTATTGGAGGCGGTATTTTGCGTGACATTTGCGCTCAAGATATCCCCTACGTCTTCCGAAAAGAGATTTACGCAATCGCTTCTATTTTAGGAGCAATTAGTTTCCTAATCACATATGCAATGGGGGCACACGTATTAGCTTTCTATGTTTGTTTATTAGTAACATTCATTATTCGTGTTGTCACTGTAATATATAATGTACATTTCCCAGTTTTCTTTAAAACACATGCTAAAATTAATAAAGGCCATTAAGAGAATTCTACATAGAATTCTCTTAATTTATATACTATTCTACACACTAATATAGAGTAATTGTATATAAAAATATATAATTATAATAGAAACAAAAAATGAAAACGCTTTACAAACAGGGGGAAGAACGATGCTTGGGGTTTTTAAAAAACATACAAATAAAACAAACACCAGTATACTTGAATTAAGTAAGGATCAACAAATTACTTTTAACGTGCCTACTAATTCTGAACTGAACATTCAAATGGATATGTTACATATTTCAAAAGAAGATTTACAAATCGTAAAGGTACTACAGCCTTTTATTTATGAAGAAATTGATTGGATTACGGAAAAATTCTATGCCAATATTACAAAACAGCCTAATTTAATTACTATTATTGAACGTTATAGCTCTATTCCAAAACTAAAGCAAACTTTAAAAACACATATAAAAGAATTATTCAGCGGTGATATGCATGAAGATTTCATTGAACAGCGTGTTAGAATTGCCAAAAGGCATGTACAAATCGGCTTACATAGAAAATGGTATACTGCTGCTTATCAAGAATTATTCCGCTCTATCATGAAGATTTTGCAAACAAAAATTACAACAATTGATGATTTTTCTTATTCCATAAACGTAATAAATAAATTATTTACTCTTGAACAAGAACTTGTTATTGCGGCTTATGAATCTGAATATGAAAGAATGCAAAAAGAACATGAAAAGGAAAAAGAACTAACAGCTATGACAATTACGCATATTGCAACAGAATTAGCATCTGTATCTGAAAAAACGAGTGCTTCTATTCAACAGCTAACCGCTAAATCTGAAACGATTGTAGAAATTGCCAAAACAGGTACATCATTAGCTACAACTTCAGAAGAAAAAGCGAATAAAGGTAAAGAACAATTAAATCAGCAAAATAAACGAATGGAATGCATTCAAACGAATATGGACACGATTATTACAGATACTCATGAACTTCTCGATATTTCTAACAAAATTAACGAAATTATAGATATTGTAAAATCAATTGCAGAGCAAACAAATTTACTCGCACTAAATGCTGCTATTGAATCTGCACGTGCTGGGGAATTCGGCAAAGGCTTTTCTGTTGTAGCTGGAGAAATTCGAAAGTTATCAGAGCAAACGAAAGAATCTATATTCAACGTTACAAAACTCGTTGAAAAAACAAATGAACAAATTATTCGTGTCTCTTCTTCAGTGAAACAAATTAGCTCCCTTGTCTCTGAAGGAACGGATAGTATGTCTGCGACAGATCAATACTTCCAAGAAATTGTAAAAGACATGTCTAACTCGAAAGAACAGAATAAAAAAATTGAAAATGAGTTAGAAACCATTTCACAAGTAATGAAAGGAATTCAAGATGAATCCTCAAAAATGTCTCTAACAGCTGATAGTTTACAACTAGAATTGAATCGATAGAGTGAGGTTTATATCAGTAGGGACTCTTTATCTCTGCTGACTCTTAGTCTTCATCTTCCATCTATAAAAAAAGAATCCGAACTGGATTCTTTTTATTTTCTGAAGAATATTTTTTGACAATACACATAACTCATATAAACACCAAAGCTTTGTAAAATAAACAAAGCCGGCACTATAAGGTTGTAATATGCCATATCTACTTGAAAGAGTCTTAACAATACGTATCCGCTAATTAACAATAAGAACAACATATATCCTTCATTTTGTTGTTTCTTAATAAGAAAGTGTAATAAAGCTATAGATGTAAATAATGTTACCGCTATATATATAAGTTTTTCACATTTAAATAGAATAGAATGTATTCCCTCACCTGAGAATTGATTCATTACTGGCTTTAAAAGTTTAAATCTTTCTTCTTCAATCCCTTTTAGCTTTTGATCAATATGCTCTGTTACGCTTTGATTCTTTGTTATTTTTTCCTCATTTTTACCTTTTCCAATTAAAACAGATTGAACATACGTCTCATTTGAAATTGTATATTGTGACATTCCCATTGTCTGAATTCCATAACTCACACCAAAATGAGCACTATAAAATAGAATAAGCATCCCTATCATCTTTAATAGTATCTTTTGCTTCATCGCTGATTGAAAGAGTTCAATTAACAACACATATACAGCAATAAAAATAGGAAGAAATAATCCCATTGAGAAAATCATATTACTGCATGCAAATAAAATTGCTGAAAGTACCCACATATAAGGATGATCTAAACCTTTATATAAAAGTATGTAGCAAGCCAAATAAAATAAAAATATAGCAAGCGATTCTGATGTTAATAAGGAACTCATAAATATATTTGGAATATATAAAGCGTAAAATACAGACGCAATACGGCCGCACTCTTCTCCAAAAACGATTGCTGTAATACGATAAATGAAAAATGCAGTCCCTGTACAAAATAAAATATTAAATAACTGCAATGCGAATACCGTATCGCCAAATACATGAATAATCATTGATTCATAAATAATAAAAGGTAACTGCGCTACGTTCTCTACGTTATTCCCCATTGCAATCTGCTTTGCAGACTCAAACATAGCTTTCATATCACCAATTATCGGAACATCTACAAATAGAACCATACTAAGTCTCGCAATTATAGATATACTTATAAGAAAAACAAGAAATTGTTTATCTGTAAAACGATACTGTAAAATCGATGCCACTAACAGCATGAGAATAATAAAAATAACCAATACGATTGTTACACTTGTTGTACTATCGCCAAAAAATTGTTTACTTGTTTCAAACGCTGACCAGCAACTATAAACAAAAAATGCAAGCATCGCACCAATCATTATTTTACTGAAAAAAGACGAAAAATTTGTTTGTATATGATTCATATGTCCATTGCACCTCTATTTCCATTCATAACAAAACGATTCTATCATGAATAGGTACACAGCTGATAGGGAATTTCTATGACAAATACAGGGTCCTATTTTTTTCACTTGCAATGTAAGCGAATCCTCTTTTACACTACACTTTATATAGTAATAAATTTTCTTTCAGTTTCATGAATACAAATACAGAAGTTTTATTAACCCTCTTCTGGAATTCTTTACTTCATTAAATATCTATTGATTTTTAATTTTTTTGTACTCCACTTACAATACATGTCATTCTGATTGAAAACAGAAAATAGGGGCTGACCATATGGAAAAGAAATTCATGCGAGAATCCAAAGCAATTAAAACAACACGTGTTTTTCCGAATGATTTAAATAATCATCAAACACTTTTCGGAGGAAAATTATTAGCAGAAATTGATAGCATCGCTTCAATTGCAGCTGCAAGACATAGCCGTAAACATTGCGTAACGGCATCTATCGATTCTGTTGATTTTTTAACGCCAATTCACCAAGCAGATTCTGTTTGTTACGAGGCATTCGTATGTTATACAGGAAAATCTTCAATGGAAGTGTTCGTAAAAGTAATTGCAGAGAATTTATTAGCAGGCGAACGTAGAATAGCTGCAACATGTTTCATTACATTCGTTGCATTAAAAGATGGAAAGCCTTCATCTGTTCCACAAGTACTGCCGGAAACTGAAGAAGAACATTGGCTACACACAACTGGTTCTGAGCGTGCTGAAAATAGGAAAAAAGGGCGTGTAAAAAGCAAGGAAATGGCTGAAGTTTTAACTTTAAGTAAACCTTGGAGTATATAGGCCCTAACAATCAAAACATCTTCTGAGCGAATAGATATTACATATTCGCTCATTTTTTATAAACAATTCCATACCTTCATACAACCATTACTCCTTTTCACACATATTATGTAATATTTTATACATACCCGTTCGCGATTAACTTTTTCTAATTGATAAAACCTCATTTATTACGCTATTTGCGGGCTGTAAAACTCCCACCTCAAAATTCAGCTTAGGCCGGAGCCCTGCCGCCCGTAAACGAGCAATTGGTAAGGGCTGATAATCAATGTGGAGATGAACAAAACCCCACGGATTAAAGTTTCATTTTATAATACGGTTCTATGCCATCAACAGTTGCTTTACAAAGTTTATGTAGGGTACACTTATACGGGTGGTCAATAAAACAATTTAAGGATTTGTAAATCGTGTAGAAAACACCTTACACTTCATTAATATTGAAAGAATTAACTGTAGTTAAAAACCTTACTATGACATAGCAAGTATTTTAATGAAACTGGATTATTTTAATGGAAAGGTGAAATTATGCAGAAATCAATTGCTTCAAATATTTTTTATAAAATACTGCTCAACACGTTTAATATTATACTTCCAATTTTAGTTGGTCCTTACGCATATCGAACGTTAGGAGCAAATTCAATCGGAACCGTTAACGTTGCTGAAACTTTTTTCAATTACTTCTTCGTATTTGCTGTATTTGGTGTATATCAATATGGTTTACGTGAAATTAGCTTAATTAAAAACGATAAAAAGAAAGTTTCTAAGTTATTTACAAGTCTCTATGTAATTAATTTCACAACTAGTATTTTAGCTTTATCAGGCTTTGCGATCTTTAGTTATATTGGATACGGACATGAAAGTCTATTTCCTGTGCTTCTTATTTTCGGTTTTAACTTTATATCTAACATGTTTTATGTGGAGTGGTTCAATGAAGCATATGAAAATTATGACTTCATCACTAAAAAAACAGTTATCGTTCGATTAATCTATGTCGTACTTCTTTTCTCTTTCATTCATGGGGTCGACGATTACAAAACTTATGCTGGTTTATTAGTATTATCGACATTTTTAAATCACTCTATTAGCTTTATATATGTGAAACGCCAAGTGAAATTTGATTTTTCCGACTTAACGATTATTCCTCATTTAAAACCGTTACTATTAGTCTTGATTTTTTCAAATGCTAATATTTTATATACTCAATTAGATCGTCTTGTTTTAGGGGTATATGTTGGAAAGGAAGAAGTTGCATATTATGTAATGGCTTTTCAAATTATGATGATTATTAATACACTTATGTTAAGTGTTGTACAAGTAACTGTTCCAAGGCTGTCTTACTTATCAGGAAACGCGTCTGAAATGGAGTATGAATCTTTACTAAATAAAATTTCAAAAGTATATTTCATTACCCTATTCCCTGCCGCAATTGGTTTAATGCTCATTGCTCATGGAGCTGTTGTTATTTACGGTGGACAAGAATTTGCTGCGGCTGGTAATACATTAATTGTTTTCGCCTTCTATATGATTACAGTCGGTATTGAGTCCATTTTATCGAATCAAATTATTTATGTGAAAAAGAAAGAAAGCATTTTAGTGCGATTTTTATTCATTTGTGGATTTATCAACTTAGCATCCAATATTGCATTAATATTCTTCCATGTACTTACACCAACAACCGCAATTTTCACAACAACAATTGCAAATTGTTTCTTAATCACATTTGAATATATTTATGTAAAAAAGAAATTAAAAGTGAATTATACGTTATTCGATATACAAAAACTTAAATATCTATTTTATTCACTAACATTTGTTCCGATAGCATTCGTTATTGATATGATCGTATCTGGACAAATACTACAAGTTATCCTAGTCATAATAACGTGTGGATTAACGTACGCCCTTATCCTCTTTATAACAAAGGATGAAATTCTCTTTTCACTACTTGAAAAGATATTAGCACGATTCAAAAAAGCTTAAACGCAATCTCTAAAAGGAGCTGTTAAACTTGAAATTTTCTTTAATCATGGCTACTTGTGGCAGACGTGATGATATTCTTGACTTACTAAAATCACTTGAACAACAAACTTACAAAAATTTTGAACTTATCGTAGTAGATCAAAATGATACGCCAATCTCTGATTTATTTGATGAATATAAAGATAAATTTTCTATTCATTACATTTATACACCTATTAAAGGTCTATCGAGAGCTCGAAATGCAGGCTTAAAAGTAGCAGATGGTGATTTCATCGCTTTTCCAGATGATGATTGTATTTATGAAACAAATGTTTTAGAGAATATATTAGAAACTTTCAACTCTAATAAAGATGTTCATTTCATCTCAACAAACACTACAAATGTTGAAGGAACAGGTTCTTTAATACACGCACCGAATACAGACATTACTTTAAATAATAAGTATGGATTCATGGGACCTTCTTTCACATTATTCTTCACAAAACAATTTGTACAAGATGTAGGTACATTCGATGAAGATTTAGGTGTTGGTTCTGGAACGATTTATGGAGCTGGTGAAGAAACTGACTTTGTACTACGTGGTATGAAACAAAATTATACTGGTTTATTTAGAAAAGATCTGTTTGTATACCATCCTGTAAAAGAAGAAGTTATTAATGAACAATCATTAAATCGCGCCATTTCTTATGCTGGTGGGTTTGGTAGAGTTATTCGCTTACACTATGGATTCCCTTATTTCTTGCGTGCTGTCGCTGCCGCAACATTCCGTATGACACAAAATATTTCTAATGATAAGCGCAAATTCCACGCAAATCGCTTACGCGGAATTGTTCGTGGATATTTAAAATAAAAAACAAGGTGTAACCACTTTTATTAAATGGTTACACCTTATTTTTTATTGCTCTTACATCGCTTATTTCTTGCAAAGTAACCCATCGTTCTTTGTAATCGCAGCCCCCACTGGTCAATTACATTATATATTTTTGAAATGATAGCATTATATCCAAGAATTTAGTATCATGATTCAAGACACTATTTAGAAATGAACGGAGGACATTATGAGCTTATTAACTGTTGAAAAATTAGGCCATACATTTGGTGATCGTACATTATTTAGAGATGTATCCATGCGCTTACTCGCAGGAGAACACGTTGGATTAGTTGGAGCAAACGGTGTTGGTAAATCAACATTTATGAATATAATTACTGGTCAGCTTATCCATGACGAAGGTCGTGTAGAATGGACACCTGGTACAAATTACGGTTACTTAGACCAACATACCATTTTAACACCCGGTCGCACGATCCGTGACGTATTAGCAGATGCGTTTTTACCTTTATTTGAAAAAGAAAAAGCTTTAAATGAAGTTACAGAAAAAATGGGAACTGCTACACCCGAAGAATTAGAGGAACTTCTTGAACAAATGGCAGAAATTCAAGATGCCCTTGAAGCAGGTGGCTTCTATTTATTAGATATTAAAATTGAAGAAGCAGCACGTGGACTTGGAATTGATGCAATTGGTCTAGATCGTGATGTTGCGGCATTAAGTGGTGGACAACGTACAAAAGTATTACTCGCAAAGTTACTACTTGAGCAACCAGAAGTATTACTATTAGATGAGCCTACCAACTATTTAGACGTTGAACATATTCATTGGTTAACAAATTATTTAAAAGAATATCCACATGCATTCCTATTAATTTCCCATGATACGGAATTTATGAATAAATGTGTTGATGTTATTTTCCATCTAGAATTCACAAAAATGACGCGTTATACAGCAACATATGAAAAATTCCTAGAACTGGCAGAAATCAATAAAAATCAACATATCAACGCTTATGAAAAACAGCGAGAATTTATTAAAAAACAAGAAGATTTTATTGCAAAAAATAAAGCTCGTTACTCAACGACTGGTCGTGCAAAGAGCCGTCAAAAACAACTTGATCGCATGGAGCGTATCGATCGTCCTGAAACAGCTATTAAGCCTGAGTTCTCCTTTAAAGAAAGTCGTGCAAGTAGTCGATTTGTCTTCGAAGGGGAAAATGTAGAGATTGGATATACACATCCGTTATTGCCAAAATTAACAATGACAATTGAACGTGGTGAAAAAATTGCAATTGTTGGATGTAATGGTGTCGGTAAGTCAACACTATTAAAAACGATTTTAGGTAAGATTAAACCATTAAGTGGAAAAACAAGTCTTGGTGACTTCCTAAACCCATCATATTTCGAGCAAGAAGTAAAAGCTGATAATATAACACCAATTGATGATGTTTGGAATACATTCCCTAGCTTAGACCAACATCAAGTACGTGCAATGTTAGCAAAATGCGGTTTAAAAAACGAACATATCTCTCGTCCGTTGAATCAATTAAGCGGTGGTGAACAAGCAAAAGTTCGTTTATGTAAACTAATGGGCGAAGAAAGTAACTGGCTACTCTTTGATGAGCCAACAAACCACCTTGATGTTACAGCAAAAGATGAGCTGAAAAAAGCGATGAAGGCATACAAAGGAACAATTCTTCTTGTATGTCACGAACCGGACTTTTATGAAGATTGGATAACAAAAACTTGGGATGTAGAAAAATGGGCCCAAGAAAATTCTTAATCCCCTAAAAAACATCCCTTTACACCGCTATTTAGCGTGTAAAGGGATTTCGTTTTAAAATACCATAAGGTTTGATAAGGAGTTTTTATATATAATGCAAAGTACATTTTTTCTAAAACTCAATACATTTTTTGTGAAATGCTTATTAGTGCTATGTCTAATTATTTCTGCAGCTATTACATGGGACTCAGTATCCGTGGTTAGAGCACAGGCCGACACTCGTTTACTTATTATAATCCCAAGCATCATTTTAATAGGCCTTCTATTTATACTCATTGGCTATATTGCTAATAAGTATATGTCAAAATTAATATTTACTATTTCACTTATTATTTTAGCCTTCTCTATTCGATTCATCTGGTTTCTTACTATCCAAACTCCTATCGAATCAGATTTTGCTATGATGTACAATGGAGCCGTGCAAGCAACTAAAGGAGATTTTAGTTTTGCTCAAAGCATATATTATACTTCTTGGGTTTATCAGCTTGGATTTACAATGTATCAAGCTTTAATTATTAATTTATTCGGTGAGGGGACTTTCTTTCTAAAGTTCTTAAATGTGTTATATTGCACAGGAACAACATTATTAGTTTACAAAATAACTTCTCACATATTTAATGAGTGGACTGGACGCGTGGCGGGATTAATATATGCATTATATATCCCAAGTATTGTATTAAGCTCAGTCCTAACAAATCAACACCTTGCCACATTCCTATTTTATCTTGGATTTTATTTATTAATTACAAAAGGCTTAAGCCATAAATATATGTGGATTTTTATAGGGATCTCTCTTTCTTTAGGAGACATTATGCGCCCACTTGGTGGCATCATCCTAATTGCAGTAACTATTTACTTCCTTTTACATGGTATGTTAGGGAAATCGAAACGAGATATTTTCACTTCTATTAAAAAACTTTGTGGAATTTTCATCGTATTTTACCTTGTTCATTACATTATAAGTTATTCATTTATATCTGCCGGGATTACACAATACCCACTATCCAACCGTGATCCACTCTGGAAATTCACAGTAGGACTTAATCATGAAACAAAAGGTGGTTATTCTACAGCAGATGCGGAATATATGATGTCCTTTGAGATTGGCGAAGAACGAAAAGTCGCTGAAAAGAAACTGATTCAAGAGCGACTCGCTGATCCACAGAAAGTTTTATCTTTATTCGGTGATAAGTTTACACTCATGTGGGCAGATTACGACTCCGCACCATCATGGAGTCTACTAACACTGGGGAACACAGATAATAGTATGCTTACTTTACAAAATGACCTTATGAAATATGAAAAGTATATGTATATGACAGCCATGCTATTTGGTACGCTAGCACTTCTTTATCTCATATTGACTAAGCAAAACAACACGCATTACACAATATTTTTACTATTAATAATTGGTTATGTAACTGTTCACTTCTTGATTGAATACCAAACAAGATATCGATACTTTATCATTCCTAGCTTTACAATCATTCAAAGTTATGGGCTATATTTATGCTATCGATTTATATCAAACAGAAAAATCCCCAAGGTACAAAATTAAACTTTAACCAATGAAGAGTTAATCATCAAAATACATTCAAACGAACAAAAAAGGCATGAGCCTGGTGCAATACCGAGCTCATGCCTTTTCATGTATATCTATATTCTCTTTTTTATTGTAAGCGTGATTTATACCAAACGCAGCCAAAATGATCATTGAAATGGTGGCTGAATAATGATATCTTGATGCCACTTCTACTAATAACTGTGCCATTATTAATCCTATCGCGTATAAGCAAATAATAAATAGAGACGATTTGTTTTTATTTTTAATAGTCACCAATACACCTACTAATGAAGTAACAATTAAGAAGTAATAAAACATATTAGATGCTACTGTATATCGTACTATATGATCTAATGCAGGATCAGCATAGGAAACTGCTGCACTATCCTCACCCAAAAGCTCAAAGAATTTATTGGAGAATAATTTCACAAAATCAATATTATCATTTTTTATCCTCTCTTTTGCTTCTTCTAGCATTTTCTGTTGAGCATCATTCGCATTCCATCCTGGTTTATTACTATAATGAAACAATAGTTCAGCATCGGGTCGATTCCATTTCCCCGAGCTTTCTTCATTAAATCCTACATAAATGTTATACCCTGGGGTTGACGCTATCTCTTCACCTAAACGTACTGTTATATACTGATTTATTGCGGAAGAAAAAATAAGGTATCCTACAACAATAACCCCTACATACGTTATCTTATTTAACCATATTTTTTTATTCCCTATATGCTTTGTATCTATAATAAAAAACCATATCAATAGGGCAATAATTGGAACTGCTGCAATTGGTCGCACCATATTCATAAATGCAAGTAACGCTGCTATTAAAACGGAATAAACAAGTAATCGTTTTATATTTATATTGGCGATTTTTTCATGAGTCATTATCATAATAAGCCAAATCAACAACAGTACTGTACAATAGAGCGGTTCTGACATTGCAAACATATTATAAATCGTTTGAGAAGGTAACGCTATCCATAAAACACTTGCTGTTATTGCCGTTTTAACCCCACCAACTTTTCTAGATATAGCATATATTAACCCCATTGATATTGTAGTTAAAATAACATTTAAAATAGGTGGTATCATATAACTAGACCCAAAGATTTTCATGAAAATACTTAAAAACGAAGCATATCCAAAAATATGTGGAAATAATGCGATGTATCTATTATCAATGACAAAGTTTTCACTTAGTGCTTCTGCAGTATAATAAAATGTAGCATAATCAACCAATGGTTGAATTTGGTACCTAAGCACCCACGCTAATTTGAATGCAAAACAAACGATTACTAAAACAAAAAAGCATTTTTTTCCATTTAATTTTTCTAGATACAGCGAACCTTTTCTAAGGATAAAACTTCCCACTATAGATAATAATAAAACACCCACTAATAATGTTACATAATTATACTTTTGAGTATCTGAAAAATAATTAATAAGTAATGCTAAAGTAAAAAAAACGTATATAACATATACCGCATGTGTAGAAAAATTAGACATGCCTTTAAAAAATAATTTCAAAACAATTTACTCCTTTAAAGATTAGTATTAAGAATAACGTTATCTCCATTACAAAAACATAATGAAAATTGAGGACTATTCATTTTTACCACAAAACTAAAAATACACATGTTATTTTTGTTCGCACTATACTTTTTAATTGTCGGTGGTACGTAAAGCATATCACACGTTTATCTATATTTTGTATATAATACCTATTTTTTCTAATTGATAAAAAAATCACTCTAA
This sequence comes from Bacillus sanguinis, assembly GCF_018332475.1. Taxonomy (GTDB): domain Bacteria; phylum Bacillota; class Bacilli; order Bacillales; family Bacillaceae_G; genus Bacillus_A; species Bacillus_A sanguinis. The sequence continues at coordinate 20,584 of NZ_BOQB01000005.1, forward strand.
TCAAAATAAATAACGTTTCATCATAAAATATGCTATAATAAGTATTTGTTATGTACGAATAATCTTTTTACATTTCCTGTTTTATTTATATATTTTATAAAGATGAGGATACTATTATGGAGAAACTCTTAAAGTTTGGTTTAGTAGGAATCTTTAATACACTCATTACAATTATTAGCTTTTGGATATTGTTAAAATTCGGGATGAACTACCTTATTGCGAATACCATTGCCTATTCAATTGGTGTTGCCAATAGCTACTATTGGAATAAAAACTGGGTGTTTAAACCTAATAATAAAAGCACGTCAATGTTCTTTAAATTTCTAACTGTAAATTTAATTGTATTTGCTTTTAATACATTATGTTTATTTATATTAGTAGATAAACTTACCTTTAATGCGTTAATTGCACAGATTTTCGCAATTGGTGTCGGAATGGTTATCAATTTTGTCCTTAATAAAATTTGGACATTCAACCAATCTGAAAAAGCTACTAATTAAACGTAAACAACTTATTAAAACTACGGAGGATACAACATGCAAAAATTAATTTCGGTTGTAGTTCCTATGTACTTCGAGGAAGAAGTAGCACAGGAATGTTATAACCGTTTAAAGTCCGTTATGCTTCAAAATGATATTAATTACGAGTTTGTCTTTGTAAACGACGGTAGTACAGACCGTACAATGGAAATCTTATCTGAGATTGCAGCAAATGATTACCGTACAAAAATCGTCAATTTCGCACGTAACTTTGGACACCAAATAGCCGTTACAGCTGGTATTGCTGCTGCAAAAGGTGACGCTATTGTAATTATCGATGCAGACTTACAAGATCCGCCTGAAGTTATTCCTGAACTTATTGCAAAATGGGAAGAAGGATATGAAGTTGTTTATGCGAAACGTAAACAACGTAAAGGTGAAACTTGGTTTAAACTTTTAACAGCTAAATATTTCTATAAATTCTTAAACTACATGTCTGATATCGATATCCCAAAAGATACTGGTGATTTCCGAATCATCGATCGTAAAGTAGCTGATGTTTTCAATCAAATGACTGAGCGCAATCGCTTCATCCGAGGTATGATGTCTTGGGTTGGCTTCCGCCAAACGTATGTTGAATATGAACGCGATGAGCGCTTTGCTGGTGAAACAAAATATCCATTAAAGAAAATGATTAAATTTGCATCTGATGGCATTATTGCGTTTTCAACAAAACCGTTACGTATCGTTATGACTTTAGGATTATTATCAGTTCTCATTTCAATAATCGTCTTACTATATACAATTACTGTGAAAATTATTGGCACTGGTACGCAAACAGGTTGGGCATCCATTATGGTTGCTATTACATTCTTTAGCGGTATTCAGTTGCTTGGTCTTGGAATCGTTGGCCAATATATTGCTCGTATTTATGACGAGAGTAAAAACCGTCCGATTTATATTGTGAAAGAAACAATCAATATTGAGCAAGAAGAGACTACACAAATAAAAGAAAAAGTGAATGCATAATAAAAAAGGTAACAATGAAAGCTATCATTGTTACCTTTTTATATTGTAATACCCCATAAGCCTCAAGCGAAATTCTTTTAAATTTGGATATACCTCTAAATTAGATAGCATCCCTTGAATGACCGGGATCCTTGGATTTTGCAATCTCATTTCTGCCTCCAAAACATCTAATGTCACAAGCAACTCCTCATCTTCTAATTGATCAGCTAATGTACGTTTAAAAACGATAATTTCTTTTAAAAAGTGTTCCTTAACCTGCTCCTTAATAAGCCCTGATTTGCAAAGAAATTCTCCAAGCTTTTCTTCATGTAACACAGGTTCTTCCGAAGATTCTACCAATCCATCTACTAAATTATCTACTCTTTTCAAAATAAAAGTAGAAACATACGATAAGTCAATTTCTGACGCTTGTAAAATAATTAACTCTAAATATCCACGGCATATGCCTTCTACCATAATGACTAAATCTAATAAATAAGGTATAACCTTCTCACCATAAATAGACAGTAAACTATTCCGATAAAATGCGTGAGACTCTAACTTCATCCGCATCATAAACTCTTCTACTTCTTTATTAAAAGGTATAGCATTTTCCCTCGCATGCATAATAATAAATTCTTTATGCTTTTGTATATCGTTAAACTGGCAATGCAATTGTTTTGCAAATTTTTCACGCGGTAATAATGATTCTTTTTCAATATCCATCATTTTATTTTGAATCTTGTCATAGTAATATCGAAGTGTTGCTAATAAAAGCTCCTCTTTCGATTTAAAGTATAAATAGAAAGCTCCCTTAGATATGCCACAAGCTGTCACAATTTCCTGTACTGATGTCGCATTTACACCCTTAGTCGCAAATAACTTCATAGCCATCTCTATAATTAAACGCTCTTTTTCTTTCATATCATGTCTCTCCTAAATTTAATCTCGCATCTTATTATGAATTTATCCCGCTATTCGCCGGGCAGTAATCCCCCCGCCTCAAAATTCAGTGAAAACAAAGAAGTTAGGTGGGGGCTCAACTAATAATCAGTAGGAATGAAAAAATTCCCGCTGATTAAAGTTTCACTTTATTATACCATCCCTTTTCATTGACGACTGACCAATCAGTCAGTTATATTATGTATTAGACTGACCAGTTGGTCAATACAATACAAAGGGAGCGCAAACATGAACAAAATCATTAATTTCTCGTTAAAAAATAAGTTCGCAGTTTGGCTACTAACCATTATTGTTACCATTGCAGGTATTTATTCTGGGCTGAACATGAAGCTGGAAACAATTCCTGATATTACAACACCGATCGTAACAGTAACCACGGTTTATCCTGGTGCTACGCCAGAAGAAGTAGCTGACAAAGTTTCAAAACCGATGGAAGAGCAACTGCAAAATTTAAGTGGTGTAAACGTTGTTAGTTCATCATCTTTTCAAAATGCATCTTCTATTCAGGTAGAATATGATTTTGATAAAAATATGGAAAAGGCTGAAACAGAAATTAAAGAAGCTCTCGCAAATGTGAAACTGCCAGAAGGTATAAAGGATCCGAAAGTTTCACGTGTAAACTTTAATGCCTTTCCTGTTATTTCATTAAGCGTAGCAAGTAAAAATGATTCTTTAGCTACCTTAACTGAAAGTGTAGAAAAAAATGTTGTTCCAGGATTAAAAGGACTTGATGGAGTCGCATCTGTTCAAATTTCAGGTCAACAAGTAGATGAAGTACAACTTGTCTTCAAGAAAGATAAAATGAAAGAATTAGGTTTAAGTGAAGATACTGTAAAAAATGTAATTAAAGGATCGGACGTATCTTTACCACTTGGCTTATATACATTTAAAGACACGGAAAAATCAGTTGTTGTAGATGGAAACATTACAACAATGAAAGCATTGAAAGAATTAAAAATCCCAGCTGTTCCTTCATCACCGAGCGGTCAAGATAGTCAAAACGCCGGTGCCGGTGCACAAACACCACAAATGAATCCAGCTGCTATGAACGGGATTCCGACAGTTACATTAGAAGAAATTGCTGAAATTAAGGAAGTCGGAAAAGCAGAATCTATTTCTCGAACAAATGGAAAAGAAGCAATTGGAATTCAAATTGTGAAGGCTGCTGACGCGAATACAGTTGATGTTGTAAATGCAGTGAAAGATAAAGTAAAAGACCTTGAGAAAAAATATAAAGACTTAGAGATTATTTCAACATTCGACCAAGGTGCACCGATTGAGAAATCAGTAGAAACAATGCTGAGCAAAGCCATTTTTGGTGCTATCTTTGCGATTGTTATTATTATGCTGTTCCTACGAAATATCCGAACAACATTAATCTCTGTCGTTTCCATACCACTTTCTTTATTAATTGCTGTATTAGTTATAAAACAAATGGATATTACGCTTAACATTATGACACTTGGAGCAATGACAGTCGCTATTGGACGCGTTGTCGATGACTCCATTGTTGTTATTGAAAATATTTACCGACGAATGTCGTTATCAGAAGAGAAACTGCGCGGAAAAGATTTAATTCGTGAAGCTACGAAGGAAATGTTTATCCCAATTATGTCTTCTACTATTGTAACAATTGCTGTATTCTTACCGCTTGGACTAGTAAAAGGTATGATTGGTGAAATGTTCTTACCATTTGCCTTAACTATTGTCTTCGCTTTATTAGCATCATTACTAGTGGCAGTTACAATCGTGCCGATGTTAGCTCACTCTTTATTTAAGAAAGAGAGCATGAGGGAAAAAGAAGTACATCATGAAGAAAAACCAAGTAAATTAGCAAACATTTATAAACGCATACTTGCATGGGCTTTAAATCACAAAATTATTACATCAAGTATTGCTGTCCTTCTATTAGTTGGTAGTCTTGCACTAGTGCCAATTATCGGTGTAAGTTTCTTACCAGCTGAAGAAGAAAAAATGATCATTACAACGTACAATCCTGAACCGGGGCAAACGTTAGAAGACGTTGAAAAAATTGCAACAAAAGCTGAGAAGCACTTCCAAGATAATAAAGACGTCAAAACAATTCAGTTCTCATTAGGTGGCGAAAACCCAATGAGTCCTGGTCAATCAAATCAAGCGATGTTCTTCGTGCAATATGATAACGACACGAAAAACTTCGAAAAAGAAAAAGAGCAAGTCGTTAAAGATTTACAGAAGATGTCTGGAAAAGGCGAATGGAAAAACCAAGATTTCGGAGCAAGTGGCGGTAGTAACGAAATTAAACTATACGTTTACGGAGATAACTCGGAAGACATTAAGCCTGTCGTAAAAGATATTCAAAACATCATGAAGAAAAATAAAGACTTAAAAGATATAGACTCTAGTATTGCAAAAACATACGCAGAGTACACTTTAGTCGCAGATCAGGAAAAGCTAAGTAAAATGGGTCTAACGGCAGCTCAAATTGGAATGGGACTTTCTAATCAACATGATCGCCCTGTTCTGACAACAATAAAAAAAGACGGTAAAGACGTCAATGTATATGTAGAAGCTGAAAAACAAAATTATGAAACAATCGATGACTTAACAAATCGAAAACTTACAACACCACTTGGTAATGAAGTGGCTGTGAAAGATGTGATGACTGTAAAAGAAGGGGAAACTTCAAATACAGTGAAACACCGTGATGGCCGTGTTTATGCGGAAGTAAGTGCAAAACTAACATCTGATGACGTTTCAAAGGCATCTGCCGCTGTTCAAAAAGAAGTAGATAAAATGGATCTTCCTTCTGGCGTAGATGTTTCTATGGGCGGCGTTACAAAGGATATTGAAGAATCATTTAAGCAACTTGGCTTAGCGATGTTAGCTGCGATTGCCATTGTATACTTCGTTCTTGTCGTTACATTTGGTGGTGCCCTTGCACCATTCGCAATTTTATTCTCGCTGCCATTCACGATTATTGGGGCCCTTGTTGCCTTATTAATCTCAGGCGAAACGTTAAGTGTATCTGCAATGATTGGTGCACTTATGTTAATCGGTATCGTTGTAACAAACGCTATCGTACTTATCGACCGCGTTATTCATAAAGAAAATGAAGGGCTATCAACGCGCGATGCTTTATTAGAAGCCGGTGCAACACGCCTTCGCCCTATTTTAATGACTGCAATTGCAACAATCGGAGCTCTTATCCCGCTTGCATTAGGATTTGAAGGTAGCGGCTTAATTTCTAAAGGACTTGGTGTAACAGTAATTGGTGGATTAACAAGTTCAACGTTATTAACACTTCTTATTGTTCCAATTGTTTATGAAGTATTAAGCAAATTTAAAAAGAAAAAAGCAAAATAACAAAAAATAACCTCGCAGTTAGCGAGGTTATTTTTTATTTCCAAACAAGACTAAAAAATCACCGTATCCTTCTTTCTCTAACTCTTCTTTTGGAATAAATCGAAGTGCTGCGGAATTAATACAGTAACGAAGGCCATTTGCTCCTGGTCCGTCCGGAAATACATGCCCTAGATGTGAATCCCCTTCCTTACTTCTCACTTCTGTACGCGTCATATTATGACTCACATCCATCTTTTCTTTCACGCTTGCTGACATAACTGGCTTTGTAAAACTAGGCCATCCACACCCACTATCAAATTTATCTATCGAAGTAAACAAAGGCTCACCTGAAACGATGTCTACATAAAGACCTTCTTCTTTATGATTCCAATACTCATTTTGGAAGGGCGGTTCAGTTCCACTTTCCTGCGTTACATAAAACTGCATGTCATTGAGTTTTTCTTTTAAATGAGCATTATCTTTTGGCCAATGTTGTTTAATAAAGGCATCTCTCCCTGAACCTTTACGATATAACTCATAACGGAATGTATTTTTCTTATGATATCCTTGATGATATTCTTCAGCTGGATAAAACATAGCAGCTGGCAAAATTCTCGTCGCAATCGGCTTTGAAAAACGCCCACTCTTCTCGAGCTCTTCTTTTGATGCTTCTGCTTTTCTATGTTGTTCTTCATCGTGATAAAAAATCACTGTTTCGTAAGACTGCCCGCGATCGTGGAATTGCCCTCCAATGTCAGTCGGATCAATTTGTCTCCAATATATATTTAATAACTCTTCATACGGCATTTTATTTGCATCAAATGTAATTTGTACCGCCTCATAATGTCCCGTCGTTTCCGAGCACACTTCTTTATAGGTTGGATTTTCTTTATGACCACCTGTATAGCCAGAAACAACCTTTATAATTCCTTCCATCTCTTCAAATGGCGAAACCATACACCAGAAGCACCCTCCAGCAAATGTAGCTAACTCTATTTTTTCATTTACAGCCATTACTTCACCCCTATTCTATCTTCTCCTTACAGTATGGCACACGAAACATCATGTTATAAAAGAAAAAGCATCGAACATCGATGCTTTTTCTTTACTCCACTTTATTTTTTCTGGTGTCATTCTCCATTTCATCACTTGTCACATCTAAGACATCTAATAAGAAAATGAAGATCGGAATACCGATAATTAATCCCCATACACCTAAGAAGTGTTCTGAGAAGATTAATACCATAAATGTATAGAAAATCGGTAAATTTGTTTTTTGCGACATGAACTTCGGATTTAACACGTAACTTTCAAGCGCATGAATCACTGTTACGATAACTAAAATATACACAACATACATAATACCGCCGATATTGTAAGCAATCATACAAAGCGGGAATAATGAAATGATAACCCCAGCTACTGGAATTAAACCGAGCAAGAAGATCATTAACGCTAAACCTAATAATTGTGGGAATCCTAATATCCATAGTGCAATAACGGATAGAACACAGTTAACAACTGCAATTAAAAATTGTGCTTCAATTACTTTTCCGAATGAACGTGCAAATTTCTTACCGAAGTACTCAATTTCAGTATAGAAAATTGCAAGTCGGCTTTCTTTAAATTTTGCAGTAAAAGCAACGATACGAGCTTTTTCCAATAAGAAAAATAAACTTAAAATTAAAGAAAGTAACACTTGAAGGCCAAATTTCCCAACATTCGTAATCGATTTATACAAAATGTCAACGCCTTGTCCTACATATTTCGAAAGTTCCATATGATTGACAGCGTTAACTGCATACTTAATTAATTCACTATCTGGTGGGTTTCTTAAAAATACGTTAAATTGATAAATTAATTGTGAAATTTGTATTGTTAATACTGGTAAATATTTAAATAGCGTAATAGCAATTCCACCAATTAACATGACATATAGAAATGCTATAATGAGCTTTCGATTAATGGGCATAAAGTGGTCTAATTTGCGAGAAATAAACTTTTGGAATCGATCCATTAAATACGTAAGAATAAACGTAATTAATATTAAATTCAACATACTTTGCAGCCCATATAACACGAGAGCAAGTATTACTAATACGAGTAACCTCTGAAATCCTTTGCTTTGAAACAGGTTTTTTATTTGCATAATCGACGAGTACTCTCTCCTGTCCTATAAAGTAAAACGTTAATAAGTAGATTTTTCTCTCTTTTCTACTTTTAATTATTCATTCATATTAAGATTTTTATAAGCTCATTATACGCCTACCTTAGCAGATCTATAGTAGCTTACTTCTTATTTTACAATACAATGACCTAATTCAAAACGTATTCTACAAAGTATTAATGAAGATTTAAGGAAACTTACATTTTGTTAAAAGAGGTCTTACCACTACTGTAACATAAAAAGCAAGCTATCAGTAGAAATCTGTCCTACAAATAGCTTGCTTTTCGCATTTTTTTAAGTAAGTTTTACTATCCAATAAACGGCATAAACATCGGTATGACAACTACAGTTACAACCCCAACTACTGTTACAGCAATACTTGCCATAGCTGCCTCTACTTCACCCATTTCAATTCCTACTGCCACTCCTAATGCGTGACCTGCTGTTCCAAGTGCTAAACCTTTTGCAATTGGATGTTTCACTCTAAATGTTTTTAAGAATAATGCTCCTAATGCGTATACAATAACTGCGTTAAAGATTACTGCAAACGATGTAATTGCTGGTATACCACCGATGCTCTCAGAAATTGGTAACGCAATTGCTGTTGTTGCTGCTTGTGGTAACATTGAATTCATTACTGCTGTATCTAAACCAATTGCTTTTGCAACAATGAACACGACAATTACTGAGCAAATGGATCCAACTACGATAGCCGATAAAATTTGCCACCAATATTTTTTCAACTTATCCACTTGTTTATATAATGGAATTGCAAACGCGATTGTTGCTGGTTCTAAGAAGAAACTAATCATTTTTCCACCAGTATTATATTCTTCAAAAGTAAAGTTACCTACTTTTAGAAAGACAATCCCTAATACCATCGCTACGAATAATGGTGTGAATAAGAAGAATCCTTTTGAATGCTTAAATAATAGTGTTCCGATTCCGTATGCTATTAATGAAACAACAATTCCGAAATATGGAGTCATTGTGCTTGCCATGTTCATTCCCTCCTAACAATATACACTAAATTAGTTACGCAACTTTTCCGTGCTTGCGTCCTTTATTTACTACTTTCAATTCTTTCGTATCTTCTATTTCTTTGTCATCTTTTCCTAAAATAAATTGTGCAAATAATCCTGTTACAGCGAGTAAAATAATTGTTGCGACAACAATTACAGTTAAAATTTGTACAAAATATTGTCCCATTACACCAAGAGAATTAATAACCGAAATACCTGATGGAACGAAAAGGAATCCGATAATACCTGTTAAAGCTGTTCCGAGTGATTCAACTTGTTCCAATTTAATAACTTTTAAACATAATAAGCTAAATAGAATGACTAATCCGATTACCGATGAAGGCATCGGAATTGGTAAATGTGTTGCAATAATATTAGAAACTAACATAATAGCTGAAAATATGAATGCTTGTGATAAGAAACCATATACTTTTTTCGTACTCATTTTGGCCACCTCTTTCGATTTGGTAACTTAATTGTATAAGATAGAAACAAAACTGTAAGCGTTTACACAATAGAACGTCAAATATATAAAATTAGTTACAAAAATAGGTAGATGAAATGCAAAAAGCTACTTCTTAAATACGAAGCAGCTTTTTGAGTTCTTTTGCATATGTACGGCTAACAGGTACTTTCGATCCTTCTTTCATAATTAAATTATATGTAGAGTTGAACCATGGTTGTATTTCTATAATATGATTAATATTTGCAATAAAACTACGATGAACACGCATAAAACTTACTTGTGGCAACTTCTTTTCCAAAATGACAAGTGTATCATGTGTTACATATGTTTCTCTCATCGTTTTTACTGTCACTTTTCCGTCCACAAGTCCTACATATATAATATCTTCAATATTCACAAGTACAATCGATTCCTCAATTGGTAATGCTAATTTATGCATCTCGGTCGTTACGTCTACACTCTTTACTTCTTGTTTTGTTTCTAATTTTATTTGTTTTTGCTTTTTATATTTCTTTAATGTCTGTACGATACGTTCTTCATCAAATGGCTTTAAAATGTAATCTAACGCATCTACTTCAAACGCTTGCAGCGCATATTGATCATAGGCAGTCGCAAACACAATTGCAGGTGGGTTTTTCATCTTCTTTAATATATTTGCGATTTCAAATCCGTTATCATCAGATAATTGAATATCTAGAAATACAATATCTGGTCTATTGTTCATTAGTTCCTCTAATGCGTCTTCCACACAATCAGCCTCACCAATGATCTCAACTTCCTTCGTTCTCTCTAATAAATACTTTAGTTCATCACGTGCTAACATTTCATCATCAACTACTAGTACCTTTAACAATCCTCTCTTCCTCCCCTACTTTTTTTGGAATAACAAAAGTAATCTCTGCCCCTTTATTTAATTCACTTTCGATATGAAGCATCGTTTCTTTTCCAAATAACCCAATAAGACGTTCATTAATATTATATAAAGCTGTTCCAGTCCCTTTCTTTGACGAAACTACCATCTTTCCTAATTGTTCTAAACGTTCTTCCTCAATCCCTTGTCCATTATCCTTTACTTCAAAATGAACCATACCCTCTTTTTCAAAAACATGCACTTCCACTTCGCATACTGGTTGCTTCTTCGGAAAAGCGTGTCGCAACGCATTTTCAACCAATAGTTGAAGAACAAACGGTGGTACTAAAGTTGTCTTTAGCTCATCCTCAATATACATCCTTACTTCATACTTATTTGGAAACCTTGCTTGTTCTAGCGATAGGTATGCCTGTACATGGTTTAACTCTTGTTCTAGTGGAATCAATAGCTGACGTGCCCCTTGCAAATTACAACGGAAATACACGCTAAGCTGCAATAATAACTTCCTTGCCTTTTCTACATCTGTTCGGCATAAAGCTGATACTGTATTAATCGCATTAAATAAAAAGTGCGGGTTAATTTGTGCTTGTAATGCCTTTATTTCCGCATCTTGCAATAATTTACTTTGCAACTCGGCTTCACCTAATTCAAGTTGTGTAGAGAATATTTTTGCTAACCCTTCTGCTAATTCCTCTTCCACACGACTTAACTGGTTAGGATTTTTGAAATACAGTTTTAATGTCCCTATTGTATTTCCATGTGAAGTTAGCGGAATAACAATCGCAGCTTGCAAAGGGCAGCCTTCATGTTGACAATTAATGACCTCACGGGATTTCGCTTTCATTATTTCCCCTGTGTGTAACACTTCTTTCGACAAACCGGTTATTAAACTATGTGAAGGAATATGGTGATCTGACGCTAATCCAACATGAGCTAATATTTTCTCTGTATCTGTTAAGGATACCGCATCTGTTCCTGTAAAGCGGTGAATAATTTGTGCCACATGCTTACAAGATTCTTCTGTTAAGCCTTGGCGAAAATACGGTAACGTTTTATCTGCAATACGTAATACCTTATGAGTCTGAAGTGCCTTTGCGTTCTCTTCCTGGCGCAGAATAGCTTGTATCATAGAAAGCAAAATAAAACTTCCGAAACTATTTACAAGGATCATTGGTATCGCAATTGTTTTCACGATACTCATTCCATCCTCTACAATTAATAGGATCATAATCATTTCTAAAGAAACGATAAACACACTTAAAACCGCTGAAAATTTAGGCGTAATTGCACGATTATATTTTTTGAAAATATGTCCAATATATCCAGTTATAATGCCTGCTAAAATTGACGAGATTGCACAACTTAGCGCTGTCGTCCCGCCAAGCATATAGCGGTGAATACCAGCAATCGATCCTACTCCAATTCCAACAATAGGTCCGCCAAGCAATCCGCTAATTCCAACACCCATAATACGTGTATTCGCGATTGTGCTCGATGAAGAAACACCCTGTAGCCAATTTTCATTCATAATCGTATTACCTGCTATTTCAATCCCGGTGTAATTGCTTACAATTGTAAACACCGAAAAAATACAAATAAGCTTAAGCTTATCTACATAACCATCTTGCTTATGAAGAAGGCGCCTGAATGTTTTAATATGCGAAAGTAAAAATCCTAAAATAACAATAAGTCCGACGCGTTCAATCATCATAAGTACTAAATTTAGCATCTGTGATTCATTCCTTTTTATATGAGTTAGTTTTATTATGGGAAAATAATGAAGTGGGCGTCAAGAAGAACGAAATATCTTTTGGAATATTTTACACATAACTATCCACTCTTTATTTGACAATCTAATAGAAGAGTGCTAAAAATAAAGTAATATAATACAGTCCTTTAACCCAACCCCGTGAGGTTGAGAAGGAAGTCGGAATATACTATACGTATGGTCTTTTTTAGGGATACGTATGCTTTTTTGGCCTTCTCATCATATCAGGTGAGAAGGCCTTTTGTTATTCTTCCATAGCGACTGTAGAAGAAAATAAGGAGGAGTAATGATGAACGTCACTACTGATGTACAATCAACAACAGAGGAGACGAAAGAGAAAAGATATAAAACATTATTTGGCTCTGCGCTAGGATATGCAGCAGAAGGTTTAGATATGTTGCTCTTATCTTTCGTACTCGTCTACATTTTAAAAGAATTTCATTTAAGCCCTATTGAAGGTGGAAACTTAACATTAGCTACCACAATAGGAATGCTAATCGGGTCTTATTTATTTGGATTTATTGCTGATTTATTTGGGCGTATTCGTACGATGGCCTTCACAATCTTACTATTCTCACTAGCAACAGCACTTATTTATTTCGCAACAGATTATTGGCAATTATTAATTCTTCGCTTTTTAGTTGGAATGGGAGTTGGTGGTGAATTCGGAATTGGAATGGCCATCGTAACTGAAACATGGTCTAAAGAAATGCGGGCTAAGGCGACATCTGTTGTTGCGCTCGGATGGCAATTCGGTGTACTAGTCGCTTCTCTCCTTCCAGCATTTATCGTCCCGCATTTTGGATGGAGAGCTGTTTTCTTATTTGGACTCATTCCTGCTTTATTAGCTGTTTACGTCCGCAAAAGTTTAAGCGAACCGAAAATATGGGAACAAAAACAACGATACAAAAAAGAATTGCTACAAAAAGAAGCTGAAGGTAATTTAACAACTACTGAGGCGGAACAACTAAAGCAAATGAAAAAGTTCCCACTTCGAAAGTTATTTGCAAATAAAAAGGTAACGATAACGACAATTGGTCTTATTATTATGTCATTCATCCAGAACTTTGGATATTATGGAATTTTCACATGGATGCCAACTATCTTAGCGAATAAATATAACTACACATTAGCAAAAGCGAGCGGTTGGATGTTCATCTCTACGATCGGCATGCTAATTGGAATTGCAACGTTTGGTATTCTAGCCGATAAAATTGGTCGCCGCAAAACTTTTACAATCTATTATGTCGGCGGTACTATATACTGTCTCATTTACTTCTTCTTATTCACAGACTCAACATTATTGTTATGGGGAAGTGCATTGCTTGGATTCTTTGCAAATGGCATGATGGGAGGATTCGGGGCAGTTTTAGCTGAAAACTATCCTGCTGAAGCTCGCTCGACAGCAGAGAACTTTATTTTCGGAACAGGACGCGGTTTAGCTGGATTCGGACCTGTTATTATCGGCTTACTTGCTGCAGGTGGAAATTTAATGGGGGCACTATCTCTCATCTTCATTATCTATCCAATCGGTTTAGTTACAATGCTACTATGTGTCCCAGAGACGAAAAATAAGGTATTAGAATAGATTGAAACCGTATCCTTCAAGAAAAGTAGTTGGATAAATGGGAAAGAGGAAGTATCTCGAATGAGATGCTTCCTCTTTTTATATACATACAATTATTTATTTTGATTTACTAGCTTTTTGGAACAAGAAGGAAGTTTTCTCTTCTTCTTTTACAATACCTTGTCTTAAGGCTAATTCCCCTGCAACTTTAGGCGCTAGCCATAGCATTGGGAATAACAGAATGGATACCGGGACAGCTGTTACTACGATGAATGATTGCAATGCATTAATACTTCCTTCACCCATGTATAAAAGAATCGCTGCAACTGTTCCCATAATAAGCGACCAAAACACTCGCAAACTGATTCTAGGATCTCCATCTCCAGTCACTGCCATTGAAATCGAATAAGCCATTGAGTCTCCTGTTGTCACTACAAATAAGATTGTTAATAAAAGAAATGCAGGTCCAATAATATGAGAGAGTGGCAGTTGCCCTGTAATTGCAATCATAGCTGCTGGCATACCAGATTCACTTAATGCGGTCGAAATAGAACCAGGATTCATTAACTCATAAAATACACCTGATCCTCCCAAAATCGTAAACCAAAACGTTGTAATAATAGGTGCAATAATTCCAATTGCAACGATGATTTCTCGGATTGTTCTGCCTCTTGAAATACGGCTCACTAAAATTGCCATCATCGGTCCGTATCCAATAAACCATCCCCAGAAAAAGATTGTCCATGATCCTAACCAACCTGTATCACCACGATATGTGCTCATTGGAATAAATTCATTTATATAAAATCCAAACGAAGAAACAAATGAATCAATAATAAATCCACCTGGTCCAAACAGTAATACGAATACCATTAATAAAACTGCTAACCTAACATTTAAATTACTTATAATTTGAATCCCTTTATCAATTCCCGTTACCGCAGATATAGTAGAAACGGCTACTACACAAACAATAATGGCTAATTGAGTAGTAAACACATCAGGAATGTTAAACAATGCTTGTAACCCATAACTTGCTTGTAGTCCTAAAAATCCGATCGGACCAATCGTCCCTGCAGCTACCGCAATAATGGCAAATGCATCGATCATTGTTCCAAGCAAACTCTTTCGCAATTTCTCCCCAAAAATAGGATATAAAAGCGTTCGAGGTTTTAACGGCATACCTTTATGATAATGCCCATACATCATAACTACCGCACTAATTGTACCTAAAATCGTCCAAGCGAGGAAACCCCAGTGCATATAACTTTGTGCTAAAGCAGGCATGACTGCTTCTTTCGTCCCAGCAGATATACCTTCATGTATTGGTGGCACCGTCATCAAATGGTACATCGGCTCTGCGGCTGCCCAAAAAACGCCACCTCCGGCAAGTAATGTAGACATAATAATAGCGAGCCATTTTGTCGTACTAATCTCAGGTTTTTCTAGCCCCCCAAGTTTAACTCTCCCATATTTCGAAAATGCCATACACATTGCAACAACAAATGTACCAATTAATAACACCTGCCAAAAGGCACCAAAATATTTAATTGAAGCTGCAAAACTATTATTAATAACTTTCTCTACGTAACTTTTATTTAAAATAACTGCAATTACAAATAATAAAAGTGAGCCACCACTAATAAGAAATACAGGCCAATCCGTTTTTCGACTCTTCATCCTCATTTACAATTCCTCCTTCCTCAGCAATCTAAAAAAACAACTTTATTATGTTTTATCGTTTACACCTAAAACATAATGATTATATAAGTATAATAATTCATCGATTTTCTACACACTTATGTTGTCCCTAAAAATATGCTAAATCCCTTATTTAAAAGAAAATTTCTATTCCTATTACATAAAAAAGCAAAACAAAAGACCTTATA
This sequence comes from Bacillus sanguinis, assembly GCF_018332475.1. Taxonomy (GTDB): domain Bacteria; phylum Bacillota; class Bacilli; order Bacillales; family Bacillaceae_G; genus Bacillus_A; species Bacillus_A sanguinis. The sequence continues at coordinate 36,108 of NZ_BOQB01000005.1, forward strand.
TTTCTATAAGGTCTTCGAAACAGAAATTTGATTATAACATAAGGAACTCCTTGGTTCAAAAAGCTCCTTCCAAAAATAACCGAGAGTAAAGGCTTCCATTTGCTACGTAACAGTAATTAAAAAAAATTATCTTTGGCATAAAAAAACTATACTAAATATCATTTATGAAAGAAATTCGGCTTCAAAATTTCATTCGGATAAGGCTTATGATAAATATGAGTGGTAGCTGGTGACAACGGTGGAATGAGCCACACCCAATTGCCAGTGACAACCCGTCCACATGCTGCTTCTTGCTTCTCAAATTGTTGAAATTGTTGTGCAGCTGTATGATGATCTACAATACTAACTCCTTGTTTTTTGAAGGAGTGTAATACAGCAATATTCAACTCAATTAGTGCCTTGTCTTTCCATAACGTACCGTTTCTCGATGTATCTAACTCCATCATCTCTGCAACAGCCGGAAGTAAATTATAGCGATCATGATCCGCTAAGTTACGCGCCCCAATCTCTGTTCCCATATACCACCCATTAAACGGAGCGGCTGTATAGGAAATGCCCCCAATTTCTAAGCACATATCTGAAATCATTGGAACCCCATACCATTTTGCTCCAAGTGATGAAATCGGGTATTCTGGATGTTCAATTGGCACCTCTTTTACTTCTTCTCTCGGAATTTCTTTATATATAGGTGCCTTCCCATTTATAGAAAACACAAGTGGCAATACATCGAAATTCGTACCTTCTCCTTGCCACCCAAGTTCCTGACAAAAATCCGTAAATACAGTGGAATGAGAGTCACCAATCACTCCCATTTCTGTTTTATATCCTGCATATCGAATCAATTGGTGATTATAAATGCGTATATTATTTTCTTCACCTTGATATTGCTTAAAAATTGTAATTGTTGGTTTCACTTTTCCATCGTTCGTTGCATATTTAATATGATGAATTAATGCATTGTATACACCTTCTTCATCATTTACTTCACGTGCATCTAATATATGCATCTTACTCCAAAATAGTCTTCCGATACATCGATTACTATTGCGCCATGCCATTCGTGATCCATGAACAAGTTCTTCAAATGTATGCTCATACGTCCCCGTCTTCTCTATCTCAACTTGAATTTCTTTCATTCTCTCTTCTATGAATTGTTCTTTATTAAGCTCTTTATAGCAAATCTTAATAAACTGACTCGCTTCCTCGATTAATTGTTTCGTTTTACTCATAAACGATCTCCTTCTATTTCAACAAAACGTTACTACCTTACAGTATAAGCAAAAAGAATGAGAGTCACAAATGAAAGTCGCAGTGTTACTTTTATTGTAATATTTTTCAGAAAATTAAAGAGATTACTATTGACTTCTATAAAAAATAGGTGTATTTTTGACTCAGGTAAATTATTTTTACCTAGGCCAACTTTTTGAGTGAAAGGAGGGAATGTCATGTCTTCATTTCAATTGCCAAAGCTTTCATATGACTATGATGAACTAGAGCCATATATCGATAGCAACACACTTTCTATTCATCATGGAAAGCACCATGCGACATATGTAAATAATTTGAATGCCGCATTAGAAAACTATTCGGAATTACATAATAAATCTTTAGAAGAGTTACTATGTAATTTAGAAAATTTACCAAAGGAAATTGTTACAGCTGTCAGAAATAACGGTGGTGGACATTATTGTCATAGTCTTTTTTGGGAAGTAATGAGCCCGCGGGGTGGCGGCGAGCCTAATGGAGACGTTGCAAAAGTAATTGATTATTATTTCAATACCTTTGACAACTTAAAAGATCAACTGTCTAAAGCAGCTATTAGCCGTTTTGGAAGTGGTTATGGGTGGCTTGTTCTTGACGGTGAAGAACTTGCTGTTATGAGTACACCGAATCAAGATACACCTTTGCAAGAAGGTAAGATTCCATTACTCGTCATCGATGTATGGGAACATGCCTATTATTTAAAGTATCAAAATCGGCGTCCAGAATTTGTTACCAATTGGTGGCATACGGTGAACTGGGACCGGGTAAATGAAAAGTATTTACAAGCAATTCAATCACAAACACATTAGTCGTGCGTATAAGGTAAGTTTGGTAATGTAAAATTAGTATTGTCGAAATCCTCCAGAATCCCCCGGATTGCCACCGGGGGATTTATGATTATTTCATTGCATGTATGTAATAATGTAATACTTTTTCTAGTTCTATTTTCAACTCTCGAAACGGGAATCCTAATTCATTAGCTTTTCCATTATGTACTGTACAATTAATTACTTCATTATAAGGCGCTACATTATCTCCTACTTCTTTAACCAGTGCTTTTATTCCCATATTTTCTTCTATAAAACGAATAATTTCACGAGTAGAAACTACCCCATTGCTACAAGCATTAATTGGCCCTTCTATATCTTTTATCCCGCACCAAGCTAGAAATTGGCCTGCTTCTTCTTCATGTATAAATGTCAACTCTCCATCTAGATGATTCACTGCGACAGGTTCTTCCCTCACAATATGTTCAACGTAAAATTGTAACCTTTTCGTATAATCATTTTCTCCAATAACAACTGGAAAACGCACTGCAACAACTGGGAATGTTGCTTGTTGAAATACAGCTGCTTCAGCTAATCGCTTGCCTTCGCCATAATTAAAATCCTTCCTATCCCCATACGTAATGGCATACTCATACGGATTAAAGTTCTCTTCTAACGAGCCTATTGCTGGCTCGTAAACAGCCATTGAAGATGTCATAACGTATTTCTTAGTTTTTCCTCTTAACACTTCACATATTGCCTTCGCTGCATTCGAGCTATAACATAAATTATCGTATACGATATCATAACTTTTATCTTCTAGACGCTCTGCTAATTGTTTTTCATCTTCTCTATCTACAATCAGTCTATTTACTCTACTCCCAAAAGAATCCTCCGTAATTCCTCTTGTCGCAATCGTTACATCGTGCCCATCTTGCAAAAGTGCCTCTACTAAACGTTTACCAAAAAATCTTGTTCCCCCTAGCACCAATACTTTTTTCAACTTCATCATCCCCATTTTGATAAATTGTAAAATACTACCTCTCTATTATAAATGCTAACATATAAAAAGCATGGAATTCGTTTAACGATTCCATGCTTTTCTACAGAAAATATATTAACGTACTCGATATTTATAAATACAATAACAGAAGTATAAAATAGAAATTACGGATACATAAACCCATAGTTCATATACAAATCCCTCTCCCCATACTCCCATAAAATAAAAGAGTGAAGGTAACGTCAATGTTACCCATGATTGCACAAAGGCAATCCTTCCAAGATATTGATTAATATTCTTTTTTTGTGTATTTAATACAAAGAATAAATACCAAAGTAATGCCCACATAAACCACGTTAATGCATTCACAACATCGTGGAATTGAACAAATGAAACAACCATATAGAACAAGGCAATAATTGCTACCCACATACAAAACCAACCTAAACCACTACTATCCATTCCTTTTATAAAAGTAACACCTACATATAAATAGGTTAATCCAAATAAGAAAGTAGCTGCATATGAATACACTGTCCAATTGCTTTGGTCAGAAATCATGATCAAATAGAACGGAATAATAATTTGTAGTGCACCTACAAATAAATTAAAAACACCCGCACTTTTCATCTCTGCTTTTCCTAATATAACAAGACTATTCAAAAATAAAGCTGCACCCGAAAGTAATAATCCTACGTAACCCATATATCCTCATGTGAAAACCTTACGTTTTCACACTGTCCCTCCCTATCTTGTAATATTATATTATTCCTTATTCTCCTTCTTACTTACAACTACATACAAAGTTTTTTCGGAAATAAGTCAGACTTCCTACCTTAAAAAACAATAAAAAAATCCTTTTGATATATGTCATACAGTAACGTTTTCCATCAAAATGTATCACTCAATAAAAACGCTTTCAATAATAAGTAAATTAATCAAAAAGCTAATAGGATTATTTGATTATAAACGCACTTTAACAATGATACAAGTATTGGAATATTATTCAATATTTCATTTTTTATTTCTATAAAAAATTAATAGAATAATGTATTTTCCCTATACCATTCTATTAATGATCTGCATAGAATATTGTACAATCATATTAAATTAGAAAGGTCTGATATTTATGCCTCTTCATTATCCACATCAATCTGTTATTCATTCAACAGGTGTATTAACAAGAGAGCCTGCAACAGTTTCAGCAGTAATAAACATTGTAAATTTAGATGCATATTACGCACATTATGTAAATATAGAAGTGTGGGATTGGTCTAACTATTCTAATCCTGTAAAATTACCTGTACTAATTGGTGAAGATACAGTGGTAGAATTCCCCTACCTTTTACAAGGCAACAACCTAGCAGTGTTTTATGCTAATTTAGATGAAGCGATTAATTTGTATGAAATTCGTATTTCTTATCCTACTCATTCCAATATTATTGCAAATTGTTTCGGACGAAGCGTACCGCCTTATACAAGTCAAGAAGGTAATACGGTATTTCATAAACAACTTGTTCGCGTTCATTAAAGATTATTTTCTCTATCACCAATTTATATATAACTAGTTACTATTCAAACGCTGTGGTCAGTAATATTTTATTACATTATCTTTCCTAAAATGAACATATTACTGACCTCAAGCAACATAATAAAGAATACAATTTATTATATACTAACTCGTTTAAATCATTTGATAACCATTTTTATTATTTACCTGCCATCTCCAAGAATCTACACACATTTCTTCTAACCCATATTCCGCTTCCCATCCCAATTCTCGTTTTGCTTTAGATACATCAGCAAAACATATCGCTACATCACCAGGACGACGCCCTATCACTTTATAAGGTATTTTTTTACCTGAAACCTTCTCAAAAGCCTTTACCATCTCCAACACGCTATACCCTTTACCTGTGCCAAGATTATATGCCTCAATTCCTTTCGTCTCAAGTACTTTCTCAAGTGCTTTTACATGTCCTTTTGCAAGGTCAACAACGTGAATATAATCACGGACACCTGTCCCGTCTTTTGTTGGATAATCGTTTCCGAATATATTTAGTTCCTTTAACTTACCTACCGCTACCTGCGTTACATATGGCATTAAATTATTCGGAATCCCGTTTGGATCTTCTCCAATACGGCCACTTTTATGTGCTCCAAATGGATTGAAATAACGAAGTAATGCAATACTCCATTCATCATCAGCTTTTGCTACATCACGCATAATTTGCTCAATCATTAATTTTGTTTGCCCATACGGATTTGTCACACTTAGCGGAAATTCTTCTGTAATTGGTGATGTTTTGGGAACTCCATATACAGTTGCAGATGAACTAAAAATAAATTTTTTAACATTATGTTTCTGCATCACATCACATAGTATGATTGTACTTATTATATTATTATAATAATATGTAAGGGGAATTGCAGTTGATTCCCCTACGGCTTTAAATCCAGCAAAATGTATAACCGCTTCAATGTTATTTCTCAAAAAAATCTCATTCATTTTTTCACGATTTAAAACACTTTCTTTATAAAATTCAAATTGTTTTCCTGTTATTTCTTTTACTCGGTTTAAAGATTCGATTGAACTATTTGAAAGATTATCTACGACTATAATTTTATAATTATTATTTAATAATTCTATACACGTATGACTACCAATATATCCTGCTCCACCCGTTATAAGTATCGCCATATATAGAGTCCCCCACTTATTATTAATTATAAAATTTTATAACCTTAATACACATCTATCCTATCACAAAAAGACTGATAATTCTTGAAATTTATTTTTAATTATTATTTATATAAAAAAGAGCCACATAACCTTTACGTTATGCAACTCTTCAACATACATATGTGTCGATATTTTTATTTATTAATCAAGAAAAGTAAAAATCAATCGGAAATTTCATATTGTTAAATTACGTAGTAATATACACTTAAAAAGTGGGCAAGGCTCCCTAATAACACGAACACGTGAAAAATTTCATGATGCCCCATATGTTTAAACTCTAACCATTTTGGCTTTGTTCCATAAATAAATCCACCAATTGTATAAAGAATGCCTCCAAGCACTAGAAGCACGATACCTCCTGCACTTAAGTTAGCAGCTAACGGTGCAAAGAACAGAACAATTAACCAGCCCATTGCAATATAAATTGCTGTTGATAACCATCTCGGGCAACTAAACCAAAACATTTTAAAAGCAATACCACAAATGGCAGTTGCATAAACTAAACAAAATAATAATAAACCGTTTGCGGAATGTAATGTAATTAAACAAAATGGTGCATATGTACCTGCAATCAATATAAAAATCATAGAATGATCTAGCTTCCGAAAGAAATAAATAACACGTTCACTGGCTACCACACTATGATATACAGCTGATGCTGTATATAGAACCATCATTCCGATGCCAAACAAAATAACAGCTGTAATCGCCGCAAAAGATGGCATCTTAATAGAAACTTTTACAAGCATAGCTAATAATGCAATAAATGATAATACAGCTCCTCCCAAGTGGGTAAAAGCATTAACCGGTTCCCTTATATAAGCATTCATATAAACACCCCTCATATAATTACATGTAGTTTTAATAACTACATGTAATTATATACGCATTATTATTAGAGGTCAACATTTACAATTCATTTGTTTCGTAATACCATATTTAGAGATAAATTTAACATTATGCTCCACTAAGTTATAAAAGCGAGGGGTTCTACGTGGAAAATATAAACAAATTGCTTGAAACATTACATTTAGAAAAAAATATTACGCTTGAGGATATTCCAAATGTCGACTTGTATGTAGACCAGGTTGTCCAACTATTTGAAAATACTTATGCGGATACAACAAGAACCGATGATGAAAAAGTATTAACAAAAACAATGATTAACAATTATGCAAAAGGTAAACTGTTTATTCCAATCAAAAATAAAAAATACTCAAAAGAGCATATGATTTTAATTAGCCTAATTTATCAATTAAAAGGGGCTCTTTCCATTAATGACATAAAAAGCTCCTTAGAAAATATAAATGAATCCTTATTAGGCGATGATTCCTTCGAATTAAATACGCTATATAAAGATTATCTTACCCTTACCGAAAACAACGTCGAACACTTTACACAAGACGTAAATAACCGTGTTTCAGAAGTAAGTGAGATTTCTTCCTTAGAAGATCCGAACCTAGAGAAATTTTTATTACTAACATCATTTGTGTCGATGAGTAATATGTATAGACGCTTAGCTGAGAAGTTGATTGATGATTTAAAAGAGTCCTAATAACTATCCGAATGATTGTAGTATTTTAGAAATTATATTTTCTAAGTATCCTCTCATGTTTATTTTTCTATTGGGATTTTACTCTTTCAAAATAAAAAAGTACATTTTGCATACTGGCAAAATGTACTTCTCTCTAAAATAATAATTTTTATTGTTTCTTTATTAGCAACTCAAAGCGATCACAATACTCTTTTACTAATAATTTACACATAGCATAGAAAATAAAAACATTAATAGTAACGATAAACATTCCCATATTCGTATTAGAGCCCGCATACAGAACCATTACTATATTTAAAAAGATTGTTAACGTTAATCCTAAAGCTATTCCTGTCCACTTCATTTCATATAGCAGTAAAAAGATAACAAATACTAATGCTGGGAAAGCATATCTCTCATGCATTTGCGTAGGTAACATAAAGAACGCAAAACTTATAAAAGTCGCTGCTTTTAATAGAACTGCCGTATTCATATGGCGATGGAAAAAGACATATAAACAAGTTAATGCCGCTGCAATAGACAAGAGTATTAATCCAACTGTTTTCAATGTAATATGTGGTAAAACTTGAATAGTATCTACCGTATTAGGATCCGTACCAATCGCGTAATACCAAATATTCATAGCAAATACAGTTACCGTTGGGAAAGTACCCACCGCATTTAAATATGCTTGTGTTAACATAGTAATAAATGTTCCATGAGCTGCGAAATAAAGGCCGAATATTAATAACGGGACACAGAACCCTATTATAAATTTAATTAATTGCTTACCTTCTCTTTTTTCAAAAATGATTTTTAGGAAATACATAGCAAATACAGGTGCAATTACGATTGATTGAAATTTAGCTAGTAACGCTATAGCGTAAATAGCACCAGACCAAGTTGGCTTAGACATTAGCAATAAAATAGAACTAACCATCAATATACTATGTAACATGTCTACTTGACCCCAAATGGTCCCATCCACTATAACCGCTGGGCTAAATGCAAAAAATGTCACTAATGCTGCTCTCACAATCGAATTTTCTATCCTTTTAGAAGCCATAGCAAAAATAATTATAGCTACTACTTCAAATGCAATTGATGGGACTCGAATTAAAACACCAGCAGCATCCACGTATATATTAAAAAATGACAATATCACCCCATAAATACCTAAAAGAGCTAAGAAAAACGGAGGGTAGTTTACTAAGTCCCCATGTGCATACACATCACCTAATCCATATTTACCTACCGTGTCCATCCAATCCACGAAAAATAGTTGATCTCGTTCATATCCTTCTAAATGAAATGCTAAATATATTCGTAATAAAAGAGATGCAACAACTACTACAATCAAATAAAAATGAAGCCATTTAAAACTCCACCTATCTTGAGTAAAATTCATTTAATAAACACCGTCCTTACTTTTTATAGCTTACAACAATTAAAATAAAATTGATTTACTTATATAAAAAATATACCTCTAAATGAATTAACAAATTTCCCATTAAACGGTAGAAAAATCAAATAAAAATACTAACATACAAAAAAATAATCGTCAATCACGTATTAGTTAAAGTCCATTCACATTATCCGCTCTATAAGTAAGCCTCAAAAAAATATCCACCTTTAAAGTGGATATTTTCATTTATTTAATTGCCTCATGAACTTTTAATTGTTTACCTTTTATCGTTGTATTTCTCATAACCTTTAAAACAAGTGGTCCTTTTCCATTTAATATTTCAACATAAGAAACATTGTCTTGTATTGTAATAATACCTATATCATCAGCAGAAACACCTTGAATTTTAGCGATTGTTCCAACGAAATCTACCGCCCTAATTTTCTTTTTCTTTCCACCATTAAAGTACAATTTCATAATTCCTTTGTTTAGGTCTGCATTTTTATCTTTCTTTATAATTGGTTTAGCATATATCTTTTCTTCAAATACTGCTTTCCCTTTTATAACTTCTTCTTTTGAAGGTGCCAGTTCCTTTGGAATTTCAAATCCGATATATTCCTCAATCTCTTCTAAAAATCTATTTTCATAAGGCGTTATAAATGTAATAGCTTTTCCACTATTACCAGCTCGTCCCGTTCTTCCCGTACGGTGTACATAGCTTTCTTTTTCTAATGGAATATCGTAATTAATAACATGTGTAATATTATCAATATCAATTCCTCTCGCAGCTACATCAGTTGCTACTAAATAACGGAACTTTCCTTTTCTAAAATCATCCATAACTTCAAAACGATCTTCCTGTACCATACCACCATGTATTTTGTCACAAGGATAATTAACTCGTTTTAGCTGTCTATATACATGATCTACGTTTTCTTGTGTACGACAAAAAATAATACAACTGTCTGGATTTTCAATCATAGTTACATCCTTAAGAAGTGAAAGCTTCTCTTCTTCCCTTACTTCAAAAAGGGTATGTTCAATTTTTTCTGTTGTAATCCCAGCTGCTTTAATTTCAATATGAGTTGGTGCATTCATATATGTACGGGATAACTTTTCAACATCTTCCGGTAAGGTTGCTGAAAATAGCATTGTCATTCTTTTTGTAGGTAATTCATCAATAATTGCCTCTACTTGATCGATAAAGCCCATATTTAGCATTTCATCTGCTTCATCAATCACTAAATATTTCAATCGCTCTAAAGACAGAGTCCCTTTTTCAATATGATCCAACACACGTCCTGGAGTCCCTACTACAATATGCGTCTTTTGTTTTAACTCTAATTTTTGACGTGCAAATGGGGATTTACCATAAATTGCAGCAGCTTTAATTCTTTTGAATCGCCCTATATTCGTAATATCTTCTTTCACTTGAACAGCAAGTTCCCTCGTTGGTGTTAAAACTAATGCTTGTGGTTTATTCTCTTCCCACTCTACCATTTCACAAAGTGGTATTCCGAAAGAAGCCGTTTTTCCACTTCCCGTTTGCGACTTTACAACAAGATCCTTCTTTTGCAATGCAACTGGAATAACCTCTCCTTGCACTTCTGTTGGATGCTCATATCCTAAACCAGTAAGTGCTCGTCTTACTTCTTTACTTAATGCATAATTACTAAAGCTTTTTTTACTCATATATTAACCTCATTTGATTTTATATTTAACCTATTATGTTCTTCATACCTCACTTTAGACTATAGTAAGATACTATATTAATCCACTGTTTTTAATTCATTTCAACCTAAATTTATCTAAGTATAATTTTAAAATAGTAAAGGGCAGCCTTAATAATAAGTCTGCCCTATCTATACTGTATTCATTTTTATGGAACCAATTTTTTCACAACTGGTATTCTTTGCAATACTAATGTAATAACCAGACTAAGAACAATTGTAATCGTTACATTAATAGGTATTGCCAATATTGCATGCACACGCTCATTTACCTTAGGGAAAACCATGTACAACAAGTTATTTAATAAGAAGAAGTGAAGAATATAGATTCCAAGGCTCGCTTGATTTATAAAGCGGAATAACAATGGTAATTCTCTTTCTGATTTTTGGAAAGCATATTTGAAAAATACAAATAATCCAATCGCCATCAGTACAACGCCTGGCGCAAAATACCCATACCAAAACTGCTCTAACTGTCCATTTGCTTTTACTGTATAGTGATATGTAATAAAGAATGTACTAATAAATCCTACAAGTCCTCCAATGTAAGAAATATTTCTCCACTTTTTCGTAATATCATAATTAGATAAGTAATAACCAAGTAAGAAATACCCTACATAATTTGTAACGTAAAATAATTCAATATTAAAGTTGATAGGATAATAATATTTAACTACATTGACTACAACAGACGCATATAGCCATAAAATTAAAAAGTATTCTACCTCTCTTTTTTTAGCATTCTTTACAAATATTTTCAGTAAAGGTGTAATTAAATATATCCCTACAATCATGTATAAGAACCATAAATGTCCCCCAATTGTATCCGTTAAAAAGTGCTTTATCCCTTGTTTTAAAGATGCCGGGAAATATCCTGCATATGCTCCATATGCATAAAATATAGCACTCCAAGCTACAAAAGGTATAATTACTTTACTTGCACGCTTCTGTAAAAATTCCCCAACCGAAATATCTTTCGTTCCTTTTAACAATAAAGCTCCACTAATCATCACAAAAATCGGAACACTTGCACGTGAAATCGATTCAAACAAGTTACCAGCCATCCAGCGTGATACGTTATTTGTATCTAACATAGAAACATAACCCGCAGAAACGTGAATTGTAACCACTGCGATTGTTGCTAATACACGCAACCAATCCATATATACTAAGCGCTTCATTAATATCCCCCCTAAATTTACCTATTTAACTCTTCTTTTCCAAACATAATTTTACATCAAATAATGCTATGTTTAAACACATTTTAGTGATATGAACTTACAACATAGGCGGCTAAATTTTAATTTTTTAATATAAACATGAAAACCTTTGACTTATGAGTGAAAATAATGTAAATTATCTTTTGGACGAACATTTTTAAATAAACTAAATAAAATATTCGTATTTTAGGGGTGTAAATGATGGAAAACGTATTCGACTATGAAGATATTCAATTAATTCCTGCAAAATGTATTGTGAACAGCCGCTCTGAATGTGATACAACTGTCACTTTAGGTAAACATAAATTTAAATTACCTGTCGTACCTGCAAATATGCAAACGATTATTGATGAAAGAATCGCAACTTATTTAGCTGAAAACAATTACTTCTATATCATGCATCGTTTCCAACCAGAGAAACGTATCTCATTCATTAGAGATATGCAATCACGTGGATTAATCGCTTCTATTAGCGTTGGTGTAAAAGAGGACGAGTATGAATTCGTACAACAATTAGCTGCTGAGCAACTAACACCTGAGTACATCACGATTGATATCGCACACGGACATTCTAATGCTGTAATCAACATGATTCAACATATTAAAAAGCATTTACCAGAAAGCTTCGTTATCGCTGGAAACGTTGGAACTCCAGAAGCGGTAAGAGAATTAGAAAATGCTGGTGCTGACGCAACAAAAGTTGGTATTGGACCTGGTAAAGTTTGTATTACTAAAATTAAAACAGGCTTTGGAACTGGCGGTTGGCAACTAGCTGCACTTCGCTGGTGTGCAAAAGCTGCAAGTAAGCCAATTATCGCTGACGGTGGTATTCGTACACACGGCGACGTAGCTAAATCTATTCGATTTGGGGCGACTATGGTTATGATCGGTTCTCTATTTGCTGGTCATGAAGAGTCTCCAGGGGAAACAGTCGAAAAAGAAGGCAAACTTTATAAAGAGTACTTCGGTTCAGCTTCTGAATTCCAAAAAGGCGAGAAGAAAAACGTTGAAGGTAAGAAAATGTTCGTTGAGCATAAAGGTTCTTTAGAAGACACTTTAATTGAAATGGAACAAGATCTTCAATCTTCTATCTCTTACGCTGGTGGAACAAAATTAGACTCAATTCGTACTGTAGATTATGTAGTCGTGAAAAACTCTATTTTCAACGGTGATAAAGTATATTAATTTTTAAATTTAACTCGAAGGACAAGCATTTTTATGCTTGTCCTTCTTTTTCATGTATAAAAATGTAAAATATTTTCATTTTACTGAATTTTCTAGTATCATGTTTTTAGATACTTATAATAAGGGGGATATAACAAATGAAAAATATAATTGAGAAACGTCATATTCGCGCAGAAGTCCCTACTGAACTAACATGGGACCTCTCTGATTTATACGCATCTGATAAAAAGTGGGAAACTGCATTACGTGTATTAACAGAAGATATAAAAAAACTTGATGCGTTTAAAGGCCAACTACACACTAGCCCCACTACTTTATTACATTGCCTACTTTTAGAAGAAGAGCTTTTAATGAAGTTAACAAAATTATACTCCTATGCGAATTTAAAAGAATCTACTGACCGCACAAATCCAGTTATTCAAGCGAACTCTTCCAAAATTGCTGATTTATGGACGAAAGTACATACTGCACTATCCTTTATCCATAATGAAATCCTCTCATTCGATGAAGGCACAATTGAAAAATATTTAACTGAAGAAACAAAACTCGAACCTTTTCGTAAATCCTTACTAGACATACTACAAAAAAGGCAGCACACGCTCTCTCCTGAAACAGAAGAAGCTCTTGCTGCACTTGGCGAAGTACATAGTTCTCCATACAAAATTTACGGTATGACTAAATTAGCTGATATGGATTTTACCTCCATACAAGACGAACAAGGAAACGAACTCCCTGTATCATTTGCATTATTTGAAAGTAAATATGAGTTCTCTCCAAGCGTAGACATACGTAGAAAAGCATACTCATCATTTGTTTCCACCTTGAAACGATATAAAAATACAGTGGCAACAACATATGCGACTGAAGTCAAAAAACAAGTAACACTCTCTCGTTTACGAAAATTTGAATCTGTTACTCATATGCTTTTGGAACCTCAAAAAGTTCCACTTGAAATGTATAACAATCAACTTGATATTATATACAAGGAATTAGCGCCTCATATGCGCCGTTTTGCAGATTTAAAAAAGAAAGTATTAGGACTCGATGAAATGCTGTTCTGCGACTTACATGCACCTTTAGATCCCGAGTTTAATCCAACCATCACATACGAAGAAGCCGGAAAACTCATTCAAGACTCTTTACAAGTACTCGGCGATGAATATGGTTCCATTATCGAAAAAGGATTTAAAGAGAGATGGGTCGATCTTGCAGATAATGTAGGGAAATCAACAGGGGCATTTTGTTCAAGCCCATATGGCTCTCATCCATACATTTTAATTACATGGCAAAATACGATGCGTGGTTGCTTCACATTAGCCCATGAATTTGGACATGCTGGTCATTTTTATTTGGCAAATAAAAATCAGCGTATTATGAATGTACGTCCATCCATGTACTTTGTTGAAGCACCATCTACAATGAATGAATTACTATTAGCCCAGCATTTATTAGCAACGAATGACGATAAGAGAATGCGCAGATGGGTGATTCTGCAACTACTCGGCACATATTATCATAACTTTGTTACTCACTTACTTGAGGGAGAATATCAAAGAAGAGTATACACGCTAGCAGAAGAAGGCGGGGCACTTACAGCTACAACTTTAACTGAAATAAAAACAAATGTACTTTCGACATTCTGGGGAAATTCTGTAGAAATTGACGAAGGCGCTGGCTTAACTTGGATGCGTCAACCTCATTATTATATGGGCTTATATTCTTACACCTATTCCGCAGGCCTTACTGCATCTACTGCGGTAGCCCAAATGATGAAAGAGGAAGGACAACCTGCCGTTGATCGCTGGTTAGATGTACTTCGCGCTGGTGGTACGATGAAACCACTTGAATTAATGAAACATGCTGGAGTAGATATGTCAAAACCAGATGCAATACGTAAAGCTGTTTCTTACGTCGGTTCCTTAATTGATGAATTAGAGCGCTCTTATCAAGAATAAAGTGAGACTTTAATCAGTGGGGGGTGTCCATCCCCCACTGATTATTAGCCCTCACCAATCGGGCTTTTACGGGCAGTTGATTCCCTACCTAACTTCTTTGCTTCCGCTGAATTTTGAGGTGAGGATCTTACTGCCCGGCAAATAGCGGGATAAAAAATAAGCCCTCGCTTTATGAGGGCTTGTTTCATATTTATTTTCCAAATCTTTTACGGTATCCACATTTCCTGCATAGCTCTTCGACTGCAACTCTTTTCGAAAATCCATCGACAATGTTTGTTGCTCTTTCACCTTCTATAATATTAGAAAATGAGTCATTATTAATATTCCCAAGGTTAATAATCCCCTCACCATCTAAACAACAAGGAATAACCGTTCCATTTGCTAAAATACCTGCTTGATTTCGAAGACCATGACAAAATCCTTTTCCATCATCCTCTTCTTCATGTAATGCCGGCCACTGGAATTCATAGTCTTGATTAATAAAGACACGTTCCGCAATTTTTATACCTTTTCCTGGTGTAAGCTTCTCTTCGATTTGATAAGATAGATCAAACTCATTTTCAATGATGGATAATAAATCTCTATTTTTCTGGATTTCAGCATTCGTTTTATTATCCTGCGTTAAATTCCATAACCGTAGTGAAACAATTAAATCCGATTGACTTGTCGCTTCTCTAATGAAGGAAAGTATACTTCTTACATAACCCTCTTTATCTTGCGAACCTGGATGTCCATCAAAACTGTGTAATGAAAAATTCATTTGTCTTAACGCAGGTTTATTTAACAGTCTATGCCTTCTCTTATTAATTAACGTTCCGTTCGTTGTAATATTAACTTTAAACCCTTTTTCATGGCTTAAATCTAACAATTGATCTATTTTCGGATGTAGCAACGGCTCACCCTTCACGTGCAAATAAATGTAGTCTGTGTGAGGTTTAATTTGGTCTAATCTTTTCGCAAAATCCTCCACAGAAATGAATTGCTTCTGCCTTTCCGTCGGCGGACAAAAGCTGCACGCAAGATTACATACACTCGTAATCTCCAAGTAAAACTTTTTAAACTTCTTCACCTTTAATTCCTCACTTCTCTGACTACTTGTACTTTTTCCTCTTCATATTACATCACACTTTTTTAGAAATAGAAACATACTTATTAAATATAAATTTAAACTGACCATTTTTCAGTTTTACTATACTTAAAAAGTAAGCAATCACACACGAATAATCCATTTATATAATTAAATTAATTTTTAAATTTTTTTAATTATAATTAAATATTGTATATTTTTACTTTTCTGTTAAAATAAGGTTGAAAGGGCTGGAAAATAAAAACGAAAGAGGTGTTTTTTTAGTGTTTAAAAAAGTATTTTCATCTTTTATAGCAATCACTTTACTAGTATCAACCGCATTTTCTCTCCAAGCATCTGCAGAAGAATCTATCAACAATGACAATAACCTTACATACGAACAGCAACAAGAAGTGGATAAATTAGCTATTGAAGTAGAAAAAGATCTTAAATTTTACTTTGAAGAGGTAGGGGAATTGACAGAGAGTGGCTATAAAGTTACCAATCCAGCACTTTTACAAGAAAAAATCTCTGCCAATGATCAAACAGCAATTAATATCGCTGAAATAATTGGATATAGTGAATACAATAAGTACGATAAGGAAATCCAAAGGAGCGCTGCATCTTTTGGAAAATGTATAGCAAATAAATTTATTAATAGTTATGGTAATATTGCCAGACAATTTTTATCAGGAGCCATTTTTACTTACATTAAGAGTAAACAATATGATTTGGCTGCAAAATTAATCGCAAACACTTTAATTAGAGCAGGATTCAAAGTTAATGCTGCTGGTATAGCAGTTGAAGCCGCTGCATATGGATGGCAATGTCGAAACGAATGGTAATTAATAACGCCCTCTAATATTATTTCTACTATTTTCTCAGAAATAAAAATTAAAATACTATTCTATTTTTAACATACTAACAAATACATCTGATGTAGAAAGTACCTTTTACTTATTAGGATTGTTCTAACAAGTGAAGGGTACTTTTTTAATACTTTTAACTAAAATAACAAAATACACGTAGTTCATAATTAAAAATTTAAAGCAAAATTAAAAGGCATGAATCCAATACTACCGGATTCATGCCACAGAAGCTCCCTAACCTATAATTACATAGTTCATTTAACTTTTTAAGTTTACTTCAATGTAAAGAATTCCTTTATTATTTTATTTAAAAGATACCTTTATAAAAAGTGAGTACTACATTTTATTTTTAAAGATCTTATTAAGTTTTTTTTGATAATAAATTTGATAATTCTTTTCACCAAATTTATCCGCTTTAAATTTACCTATAGTTTCCCTTACTTTTAAATCATGAGCTATAAGATATACTTTTTTTTCATCTCTATAGAACTCTTTAAACCAATCATATTTCTTTAATTCATTTATATTTTTAATTATTTCATCTTCGCTAGGTTTAAAAAAAGGGAGA
>NZ_BOQB01000006.1 GCF_018332475.1 Bacillus sanguinis
TCTTTATTATTCCTAATTACCAATTCAATTTACTCTTTCCCAGATTTAAATAATTATTTTTATTAATAAACTATATTAATTTACTAAAAAATATATCCTCTTGAACTGCAATTATATGTCCTTAAAAAATTCAACCTATAAACTTCTAATGTCTAACTACTAACATTACACAAGTATATTCACCACATAATTTACCATAATAAACAAAATAAAACAGCCTTACTTCAAATTAGTAAGACTGTTAATTCTTTTAATACTCATTATTTAATAATAAATGATTAGTTGACTAAAGCCACACTTACTTATGATACGGTTCACCACGATTAATACGAAACGCTCTATACACTTGCTCAAGCAATACCAATCGCATTAATTGGTGTGGTAATGTCATCTTTGAAAAAGAAAGAGATTCATTTGAACGCTTCATTACTTCTGAACTTAGTCCAAGTGATCCACCAATTACAAATGCAACTTTACTTTTTCCATATGTAGCAAGACGATCTAAGCTTACTGCAAATTCTTCTGATGATTTTTGCTTTCCTTCTATCGCTAACGCAATGACATGCGTATCGTCAGAAATTTTATCCAGTATACGTATACCTTCTTTTTCTTTTACAATTAACATTTCTGCTTCACTTAAATTTTCTGGTGCCTTTTCATCTGGCAATTCAATTACTTCTACTTTTGCGTATACAGATAATCGTTTTAAGTATTCTGCTATACCTTGTTTTAAATATTTTTCTTTTAATTTCCCAATTGAAATAATCGAGATATTCACACGTATTCCCCACCTTACAAACATGTTATCCACATAACTTATCCACATATCCACAAATGTTACCCACATATTGTGTGAGAATCTGTGTTCGATACAACATATGTCGCCTCATTTTGACAAAATTCACATGTTTTTTTCTCTTTTTCTGAGTTATCCACATTGTTGATAACCGGTGCGACTTCACACTCATCCACAATAATATCTAAAGCTAATTCAACATGTTCTAAACAACAAGGTAAATTCATATTCTTCACCTCACTTTTCTACAATAGAAAACAGGAGGTAGGCCCTCCTGTTTTTAATACTTTTGAATGCCTAATTTAACCGTTGTTGTTGCTCGTTTTGTACCACGATAAAACGTAAGGGTCATTTTATCATTAATTTTTTTATCATATAAGGCCGTACGGAATCCGATAATATCACGAACCGGTTTTCCATCTACTGCTACAATCACGTCATGTTCTCGTAAACCAGCATCTACACCTGGCGAAGGACTTTTCACATCTAAAATGCAAACTCCCTCTGTTACATTGCCCGGTAAATGCAATGTTTTTGACCAATGGTAATTCGGAATCTCATTTAACGATCTAAGTTCAATTCCAACATACGGTCTCCTTACTTTTCCGTGCTTCTCTAATTCATTCATAATGGGAACAGCTCTAGTAACTGGAATGGCTAGTCCAATTCCTTCAACTTCTTTTGCTGCAATTTTCATTGAGTTAATACCAATTAATTGACCTGCCGCATTTACAAGCGCACCACCACTATTACCTGGATTAATTGCTGCATCTGTTTGCAATACTTCTACTTGCCAATCGTAATGTCCATCTTGATCCAAATCTACAGGAACAATACGTTCATTAGCTGAAATAATGCCTTGTGTGACAGTCCCAGAAAATTGCAGTCCTAGTGGGTTTCCGATCGCAATGACCGGTTCTCCTCTACGAACAGTATTAGAATCACCAATTTCAATTATTTTTTTCACATGCTTTGCATCTATTTCTAGTACAGCTAAATCTGTGACTACATCGGTTCCTAATACTTTACCAGGAACCTTCTTACCATCACTTAAACTTACCTCAATACGACTTGCTCCAGCAACAACATGATTATTCGTTACGATATAAGCTTGGCCATCTGCCTTTTTATAAATTACACCTGATCCTGTACCAGCTTCTGAATCTGCCTCTGAAAAATTATCTCGTTGAATATTAATAACGCCAACAACAGCTTCAGACGCACGATCAACAGCATCCACAAAACTAATCTGTTTAATTCCTTGCGCTTCGGCCATATTACTTCCACTTGCTTCAGCTTGCGGAAACGCGCCCGCATCATTTGAAAACAAAGGAGCTCCAAATGCAAATAACGAAGCTCCTACAATTGTTCCCGCTATACTAGAAATGACAATACCTTTATGCTTCTTTTTTCTTGCACGTTTCATACGATAATTTTCTTCATCAATAAAGGACATATTTGTTCACCCATCTTCCTGAAAACAACTATATTCACCTTTATTGTTTACTAAAATGAAGAATTATACGTATTGAATTTTTGTCGGCATTTTTGGATCTGTATCATGAATTTCAAAGGCTTCTCCCACTCCAAATCCTTTTTCCTCTAGTACTTGTGATACTGACATACGTGCTAGTTCTTTCATGTTATTATCTAAACTTAAATGGGCTAAATAAATATGTTTTGTCTCATCTGTAATTACATCCGCCATCGCTAATGCAGCGTCCTCATTACAAACGTGCCCTACATCACTTAAAATACGTCGCTTAATACTCCATGGATAACGTCCCATACGAAGCATTTCCACGTCATGATTACTTTCAAATACGAAAGCGTTAGCCCCCTTAATAACACCTTTCATACGGTCACTCACGTATCCCGTATCTGTAATAAGGGCTAACTTTCTATTATTGTTGTGAAAAGCATAGAACATTGGCTCTGCCGCATCATGAGAAACCCCAAATGACTCGACCTCAATATCACCGAATGTTTTCACATCCCCAACTGAGAAAATGAACTTTTGCTCTGTTGGGATATTTCCTATTAAGTGTTCCATTGCATTCCATGTTTTCTCATTCGCATAAACAGGTAAATCATATTTACGTGCTAATACACCTAATCCTTTAATATGATCGCTATGTTCATGTGTTACAAGAATACCCGATACATCATTTATATTTAGTTCTGCCTGTTTAAATAAAGCCTCTGTTGCTTTACCACTTAAACCTGCATCGACGAGTAATTTCTTTTCATCTGTTCCTACATATAACATATTCCCTGTACTTCCACTTGCAAGTACGCTAAAATGCAACCCCATTCTTTCTCACTCCAGTATGTTCATCAACCACTTGATTTTCCCTTTCCCCTAATTCCATAACTTGTCCTTCAATTGCATTTACAAAGAAGTCCTGCTTCTGCTCCGTTTTTAAGTTCCATGTTGGAGCAAGTACTTGGTTATTAGAAGTAGATGCGGTAAGGTTGGCATAACCAATTTGTGCTTCTTTTACATGTGTATTCCCATGAACTTTATTTTTTAAATACAGATTTTCTAAGGCCGTTTGGGCAGTAATAATTTCTTGCTGTTTCGTTTTTTCACTTTCGCCCATTTCTTTTAAATCTGTTAGCATCGTCTGCGTGTATGACACAAGTTCATTTTTTTCATTTAATTCCACAACAATCATCGCTTGATCGTTATAGAAAATGGGTTTATCTTTATATTTTTGGAAGAAGTAAATTTTAGAGTCTTTCATCGCTCCAAACTCATACTTTTGTCCATCCAATACATAGTTCTTCAAAAAATCACTATACTTATCTTTGGATAATGATTTTGTATTCAAAAAGGGCTCTTTTAGCTTGCTTTCTATCTTGTACATATTTTGTATATGCGCCGTTTGATTTTTTAAAGACTGTACATCTTCTTCTTTAAATGCCTTGTTTTCGGCCCTAATAAATGACTCTTTTTTCGGTTCTTTAGGGAAATTACCCATAGTAATTTTGTTTGCTTTTAATTCTTGATCTATCTTTGTTTCTGCAATAAGCTCCAATTGATTACTATCCTGCTTTTGAATGAATTGAAAAATGAGAAAGAGGTCCAAAACAAAAAAGGTCACAATAAATATGGTTTTAATCCGATCCCAATCCATTTAGTCCTCCCTCACTCCACTCATATATTTTTTGTTTACCAGCTTCATCTTCAACAAACTTTACATACCAAATTGGCTGTAGTCGAGCTACTTGCCCATCTAGTGATAATTTGTATCCAATCCCAATGTCTTTAATGAAGCGCTTATCTACAGCGGCATTATTTTCTAAGGATGCTATTACAACGTGACCTGATGGAAGAGTAACCTTCTGTTCTATACCTTTCGTATTTAAAGACAACAACGGTCTTTCATACTCCATTACTTCTTCTGATCCCCATACTTGTCTCAATTCAGCTAATCCATCTGTATTGAATACGGAATATCCATCTTCATGTAAACGGAATACTGTCTGTCCTTTATTCATATAGTCCAAACGATATGAATCTAAACTCCCACTGTGACCATTTACAAAATCAAAGCTTTTTTGTAAAAGCATTAAATTATCTGTCGTTTTCTCACTTGAAACAGAAGAATTTTTATACTTTAGCATATGATGATCGTTTTCAATCTCCATAGACCTAATACCATCAGTAAATGTTTCTTTCGATTTCTCGGTAATCGGGCTTAAATAACGTGGGTCACTAAACAGAGCATTCTTAAATGTATCCACCGCTAAATTAGATGAAATATATGTTATATTACTTAATTCTGTCGTTCCATCTGGTAAAAATAACTTTTTCATATCATTAATTTGATAGTCAAAATAAGGTTTTGCCGATACTACAAATTGATTTTGTGCATTTACAACATCCTTTAAATACACACCACTTAATTTTGCTTCATATATTCTAGAGTTATCACCATCAGAAACAAAATTAATTTTAATTTCTTGATCCCTACTTCTAGAAGGGTCAAGAATAATTCGATTAAAATATTTAGGCTTATTTATACTCTTTTCTTTCATATTAAACATAGATTTAACTGCATCAAATGGAATGTTAGTAGGAAAAACAAGTTCAATTTTCCCTTCACCATGCACATAAGAAAGGAAATCAGCTTTAGCAATCGATATCTCTTTGAAATCATATAATTCCCCTGCTTCCAAAGGTTTATAGATTGATTCTACATCTCCCTCTCTTTTGCTCCCATAATGATTTTTATCTTTATGCACGATGATAGAAGTAGGGCGGACAACATCACCAATTTTAGTTTGAGTAGTTCCTTCATTCCCCTGTACAAATTTTGCGTTTTGCATAGACGTTGAATCTGGCACATACGTCCATAAGTTAAAAGTAAGAAATAGGCTAATTACAACTAAATTAATTAAAACGATTGTTTTAACATTTTCCATACTCATTCCCAATCGTCCTCTTCATCCGCTGCCATTGGTAAAGTGAAATAAATAGTTGTCCCTTTTCCTTCCTCACTCTTCGCCCAAATCGAGCCACCATGTGCCTCAATCATTTCTTTCGCAATTGCTAATCCAAGTCCTGTACCACCCATTTGTCTTGACCGTGCTTTATCTACGCGATAAAAACGTTCAAAGATTTTATCGACATTCTCTTTTGGAATACCCATTCCTTGGTCGCTTACACTAATCTCTAATAACTCACCGCGATCACGTAAACGATATGTTACTGTTCCACCTTCTGGTGAATATTTTAATGCATTCGAAATAATGTTATACAAAACTTGTGTAATTTTATCCGTATCCATATCAATAAATCGGGATTTCTTAGAGAAAGATCGTTTGAAACTTACGTTTTGCTCTTTAGACATTTCAAAACGATCAATAATGTTATTAAAGAAGTCAGTAAAGTCGATCCATTCTTTCATTAAACGATGTTCTGTACTATCGAGTTTAGATAGTTGCAATAACGCATTTACAAGTCTAATCATTCTTTCTGTTTCTTCTTGTGTAACTGTTAAAAATTGCGGTGCAATATTCGGATCTTGCCACGCGCCGTCCGTAAGCGCCTCTAAGTAACTGCGCATCGTTGTTAATGGCGTTCTTAATTCATGGGAAACGTTTGCCACGAACTCGCGGCGTTCCCTCTCTATACGCTCCTGCTCAGTTACGTCATATAATACGGCTATTAAACCATTTGCTTTCCCTGTCTCTTTTTGAATAACAGAGAAACTAGCTCGTAAAATATATGGCTCATTTCTCGTACTAAAATCTAATAAAACAGAATCAGGCTCTTCGTATAAATGATCGAGCGTAAATTCTTCCTGTATCCCTAATACTTCTAAAACAGATTGATCGAGTGCTGTTTCACGCGAAACATTTAGCATCTTTTCCGCAGGATCATTTAATAAAATAATGTCCCCTTTTCGGTCAGTAGCAATTACTCCATCTGTCATATGTGATAAAACGGATGATAATTTACGTCTTTCACTTTCCGTTGAAGAACGAGCTTGTTGTAATTTTTTTGATAAATTATTAAAAGATAATGCTAATTGTCCAATTTCATCATGGCTATGCACTTTTACTTTTCTTGAATAGTTTCCTTTTGCCATTTCAATTGCTTGTCTTCGCATATCTGAGATTGGTCTCGTAATCGTTTGAGCTAACAAAATTCCAAGTACAGCTGTTACGAGTAACGCAATAACGGTTCCAGTCGCAAAAATTTGATTAATATCCTTCATCTGTTTATAGACATCTTCCATAGATGCAACAATGTAAATAACACCAAGTGCATCCTTGCCATTATCATCTATAATAGGAGTAAGCATAACTTGTACACGATGGCCTGTACGACCATCCTTCTCAATTTTCACTTCTGGCTTTTTTTGCACCAATACCCGCTGAACAGCTATATTAGTTGATGTTCTATTTACCTTGTTTTGCTTTGACTCATCTGAAATAGCAAGTAACTTTCTATTCGAATCAAATACACTTACCTCTTGGATATCTTTCTTTCGATCAGAGGCAAATTTTCGAATTGAAGTTTTAATCGTTTCATCTGTCGATTCTGTTTCTGCTTTTGTATGACTTTTTTTAAACTCTTGTTTCAAATTATATGCTAATAAGTTCGTTTGCTGCGTTAAAGAATCTCTAAAGCCTTGTACAAGACTCTTTTCTAACTCCCTAACGAAATATACCCCAATAACTTGCATAGCTATTAATATTAATAGCATATATATGAGCACAAATTTTAAATGAATAGATTGAAAAAAACCGACTTTCTTCATATACTATTCCTGCTCTGGGTCACGCAAGTAATACCCTACTCCACGTCTAGTGACAATTAATGTAGGATGACTTGGATTATCTTCAATTTTTTCACGTAGACGACGCACTGTTACATCCACTGTACGTACATCTCCAAAATAGTCATAACCCCAAACTGTTTGCAATAAATGTTCGCGTGTCATAACTTGTCCTAAATGTTTTGCTAAATAATGTAGTAACTCAAATTCACGATGTGTAAGTTCAATATTTTCCTCACGTTTCGTTACACTATACGCATTTGGATTGATAACAATTGGGCCAATAACCATTTCCGTATTTTCTTCTTTTTCTGCCGCACCACCTTGTTGATGGCGACGTAAATTCGCCTTCACACGAGCAAGTAATTCTCTCGTACTAAATGGCTTCGTTACATAATCATCTGCCCCAAGCTCTAGCCCTAGTACTTTATCGATTTCAGAGTCCTTCGCTGTTAGCATAATAATCGGCATTTCTGAGCTTTTACGTATTTCACGGCAAACCTCTAAACCATCCTTACCTGGTAGCATAATATCTAATAAAACCATATCTGGCTGTTCTTCAGTCGCCTTTTCAATCGCTTCATCACCATCATGCGCCATTACAATTTCAAAACCTTCTTTTTCTAGGTTGAACTTCAAAATATCCGCAATCGGCTTTTCATCATCAACTACTAAAATTTTCTTTCCCATCATCGTCTATTTCCTCCTTATAAAGTGAAACTTTAATCGTTGGGGAGTTTCATCCTCCACCGATTATTAGCCCTCACCAATTGGGCATTTACGGACAGTTGATCCCACACCCGACTTCTTTACCTTCGCTGATTTTGAGGTAGGATCTTACTGCCCGCCAACAGCGGGGTAAAAATATGGTCAATATCCCTAAACACATTGATGTCTACATAGTATGTCCCTATATGACCGCATCTTTTGCTTAAGTACTTTCTCCTCTATTCTCACAGACTCATGTATGATCCACTTTTACACGGAATCCTATACGATCTATAGAAAAACCTCTAGCTTCAACTGCTAGAGGCTCCTCATTCTATTTTAAAATAACTACTCAATTTTGTAAAATTACACAAATAAAAAGGATATTAAGTGGGCCCACTTAATATCCTGAGAGTGGCTCGGGACGGAATCGAACCGCCGACACGAGGATTTTCAGTCCTCTGCTCTACCGACTGAGCTACCGAGCCAAAACTATATATAAAACCACTAATGGTGGTATAAACAAAAGTGGCGGTCCCGACCGGGGTCGAACCGGCGATCTCCTGCGTGACAGGCAGGCATGTTAACCACTACACCACGGGACCAAAAATGAACATAAAAAAAACATGACCCGTACGGGATTCGAACCCGTGTTACCGCCGTGAAAGGGCGGTGTCTTAACCACTTGACCAACGGGCCACGAAAAATAAAATGGTGAGCCATGAAGGATTCGAACCTTCGACCCTCTGATTAAAAGTCAGATGCTCTACCAGCTGAGCTAATGGCTCATACTCACCAACGTCATATTTTCGTGACGACAAGATGTATCATAACATGTTTTCTTTGTTTTTTGCAATACCTTTTTTTATTTTTTTATAAAAGATAAGAAAAAACTCATGCGGACATGAGTTTTTTCTCCAAAATATCAATTAAGCTTCGTATACGTTACGAACGATATTTGTTTGGTTACGATCTGGTCCAACTGAGAACATAGATAATTGAATTCCTGTTAACTCAGAAACACGTTCTACGTATTTTCTTGCATTTTCAGGAAGCTCGTCTAATGATCTTACACCAGTAATATCTTCTGTCCAACCTGGAAGCTCTTCGTATACAGGCTCACATTTTGCTAAAATGTTTAAGTTTGCTGGAACTTCATCGATAACTTCGCCATCGCATTTGTAAGCAACACAAATTTTAAGAGTTGGAATACCAGTTAGAACGTCGATAGAGTTTAATGATAAATCTGTTAAACCACTAACACGACGTGCATGTCTTACAACAACGCTATCGAACCAACCTACACGGCGTGGACGACCAGTTGTCGTTCCATATTCACGACCAACTTCACGAATTTGATGACCAATTTCATCATGAAGCTCAGTAGGGAATGGACCATCACCAACACGGCTTGTATATGCTTTACATACACCTACAACGCGAGTAACTTTCGCAGGACCAACTCCAGTTCCAACTGTTACACCGCCGGCAATCGGGTTCGAAGATGTAACGAACGGGTACGTACCGTGGTCGATATCAAGCATAACCCCTTGTGCACCTTCAAATAGTACACGGTGATTGTTATCTAGCGCATCATTTAATACAACAGACGTATCACATACATATTGCGCGATTTGTTGTCCGTACTCGAAGTACTCTTCGAAGATTTCTTCTACACTGAAACCTTCTGTATCGTACATTTTTTCAAATAAACGATTTTTTTCTACTAAATTGCGCTCAAGCTTCTCTTTAAATGCTTCACGGTCTAAAAGATCAGCCATACGAATACCAATACGAGCAGCTTTATCCATATATGCAGGACCGATACCTTTTTTCGTTGTACCGATTTTGTTATCACCTTTACTTGCTTCTTCTAACTCATCTTGTTTTAAGTGATAAGGTAAAATAACGTGCGCACGGTTACTTACACGTAAATTATCAGTACTTACACCACGATCGTGTAAGTATTTTAACTCTTCAAGTAATGCTTTCGGATCTACTACTAAGCCATTTCCGATTACACAAATTTTCTCTTTATAGAAAATACCAGATGGAATTAAGTGTAATTTATATTTAACTCCGCCGAAAACAATTGTATGTCCCGCGTTATTTCCACCTTGATATCTTGCAACTACTTCCGCATGCTCAGAAAGAAAATCAGTGATTTTACCTTTTCCTTCGTCGCCCCATTGTGTTCCTACAACTACTACTGAAGACATTATTAAAGCACCTCCGCAATTTTCAAACGATCTATTCAAACAATATAATTGTACCAAAACGGAAAAAGAAGTCAACCAAAAAGCGAACATTTTTTTATTAAAAAACATTTTCGTTCGTAAGAATTATATTTTTACATTATGAAAGCCTTATCTTTCCTATAAAAAAAAAGAAACACATCTTATTATAAGAAATGTGTTTCTTTTTTATACTATCTTTATGCAGGCGGCGCATGTCCATCCTCGAAGCGACGTTCTAAGTTAACGAACTTATTGAACTCTTTAACGAATGCGAGTTCTACTGAGCCTACAGGACCGTTACGCTGCTTTGCAATAATAATTTCAATCGTATTTTTATTTTCTGTTTCTCGGTCATAGTAATCTTCACGATATAAGAAGGCTACAATATCGGCATCCTGCTCAATACTTCCCGATTCACGAATATCAGACATCATCGGACGTTTATCTTGACGAGATTCTACACCACGAGATAACTGTGACAAGGCAATAACAGGAACTTGCAATTCACGTGCAATCCCTTTTAGTGTACGAGAAATCTCAGATACTTCCTGCTGACGGTTCTCTCCTGATTTCCCGCTTCCTTGAATAAGCTGCAAGTAGTCAATCAAGATCATACCAAGACCCTGTTCTTGCTTTAATCTACGACATTTTGCTCGGATCTCATTTACTTTAATCCCTGGCGTATCATCAATATAGATACCTGCATTAGAAAGGCTACCCATTGCCATCGTTAATTTCGCCCAATCATCAGAAGTTAATGACCCAGTACGAAGTCTTTGTGCATCAATATTTCCTTCTGCACAAAGCATACGCATAACAAGCTGATCAGCACCCATCTCTAGACTAAAAATCGCTACATTTTCATCTGTTTTCGTCGCCACATTTTGTGCAATATTTAATGAAAATGCCGTTTTCCCTACCGATGGACGTGCCGCCACGATAATTAAATCATTTCGTTGGAACCCTGCTGTCATTTTATCTAATTCAGTAAATCCAGTTGGTATCCCGGTAACTTCACCTTTTTGATTATGCAAAAGTTCGATTTTATCGTAAGCATCTACAAGAACGTCTTTAATATTTTGGAATGCTTTCGCATTCGTTTGATGAGATACTTCTAATATTTTTTTCTCAGCCTCATTTAAAAGGCCATCCACATCATCTTCTCTCTCATATCCATCTGACACGATATGAGTCGCTGTTCGAATTAAACGACGTAACAGCGCTTTTTCAGCAATGATTCGTGCATAATACTCTACGTTAGCAGCGGTCGGAACAACTTCTGCTAATTCTGCTAAGTAAGAAACCCCACCAACTTCTTCTAATAACCCTTGATCAGCCATCGCTGACGTCATCATTACTAAGTCGATTGGCTCCCCCTTATCAGATAATCCAAGCATAACTTCGAAAATCTTTTGATGTTTCGTTCGATAAAATGAGTCAGGTACCAATAGTTCCGATGCTGACGTTAACGCATCCTGATCAATCAATATAGCACCTAAGACTGCCTGCTCAGCTTCTATATTATGCGGAGGGGTACGATCAGCCATTACATCACTCATACGCAATCCTCCTTGCTTAACTTAGTTTTATTGTTCACTAACATGAACTTTTACTGTTGCTGTTACTTGTGGATGCAATTTCACAGTAACATTTGTATAGCCTAATGCACGAATTGCATCATCCATTTCAAATTTACGCTTATCAAGTTTAATCTTGTGTGATTTTTGCATCGCATCTACGATTTGTTTACTTGTAATTGAACCGAATAGACGGCCACCTTCTCCAGATTTAGCCTTTACTTCTACAGTTAGTTTCTCTAACGTTTCTTTTAATTGTTTTGCACTTTCAAGCTCTGCCTCTGCATCTTTTTCTTCTTTACGCTTTTGAGCTTCTAAAGTTTTCATACTGCTATTTGTCGCTTCAGCAGCTAACCCTTGTTTTAGTAAGAAGTTATTTGCATAACCATCTGGTACGTTTTTTACTTCGCCTTTTTTCCCTTTACCTTTTACGTCTTTTAGAAAAATTACTTTCATGATTGTGTGCCTCCCTGTAAATAGTCATCAATAACAAATCGAAGCTTCTCCTCAGCTTCATCTACTGTAACATTTTTCATTTGCGTGGCTGCATTTGTTAAATGCCCGCCACCACCTAAGTTTTCCATAATTAGCTGCACATTGACTTCACCTAAAGACCTGCCGCTAATTCCAATGAAATTCTCGCCACGTTTTGCAATAACAAATGATGCAGTAATTCCTGTCATTGTTAATAATGTGTCCGCTGATTGCGCAATAAGCACTTGATCGTAGTAATCATCACTATCAACTTTTGCAATTGCAATTCCATTTGTATAAATGTACGCATTTTTAATAGCTTTTGCAACCCGTAAATACTGATTTATATCTTCTTTTAAAAGCTCTTGTACAAGTACGGTATCTGCACCATGAGAGCGTAGATAAGAAGCGGCATCGAACGTACGAGCACCTGTCCGGAATGTAAAGCTCTTCGTATCAACAATAATACCTGCTAACAACGCTGTCGCTTCTAACATTGTCATTTTTAAATTTTTCGGTTGGTATTCCAGTAATTCTGTAACAAGTTCTGCCGTGGAAGAAGCATATGGCTCCATGTAAACAAGCAACGGATCTTCAATAAAGTCTTCCCCTCGGCGATGATGGTCAATAACAACTACATTTTCAATCTTGCGTAATAGCTTTTCTTCCATCACCATTGAAGGTTTATGCGTATCAACAACAACAAGTAATGAATCATCATTTGCAAATTCCATCGCTTGTTCTGGTGTAATAAAGTGAGACCATAATTCTTCGTTTTGTTTCACTTTATCCATTAAACGCTTAATTCCCTTATCAGAATCATTTTCATCTAGCACAATATATCCTTTGCGCTCATTTAATTGCGCTACCTTTAAAATACCAATCGCAGCACCAATTGCGTCCATATCAGGAGCCCTATGCCCCATTATAATGACGTTACTACTTTCTAATACTAAATCTTTTAATGCGTGCGAAATAACTCTAGCACGTACACGAGTACGTTTTTCTACCGGATTTGTCTTACCACCATAAAACTTAACTTTACCTGTTGCTTGCTTAATAGCTACTTGATCTCCACCACGGCCAAGCGCAAGGTCTAAACCAGACTGAGCCATTGCCCCAAGTTCTGATAAAGGTAAATCACCTGATCCAACACCGACACTTAAGGTGAGTGGTATATTCCTTTTAGATGTTTCTTCACGCACCTGATCTAAAATGCTAAATTTCCCTTTCTCCATCTGCGCTAAAATACTCTCATTTAACACAACGAAGAATCTTTCTGAAGATGCACGTTTTAAATATGCTCCATACTTAACGGCCCATTCATTTAGTCGTGATGTTACAAGACTTGTTATATTCGTACGTAATTGATCATCTAATCCTTGTGTAACTTCATCATAATTATCTAAATAAATGACAGCCAAAACAGTACGTTGATCCTCGTACATCTTTTCAATCTCTGTTTGTTCCGTTACATCAAAGAAATAAATTAACTTTTCTTCTTTCCTTACAAAGACACGAAACTTTCGATTATTTAAAGAGACTATATCATCGGAAGTTTCTCCCTTAATAAAAAGAAGTAACGTTTCTGATACATCATAAAGGTGCCATCCAGCTAATGCATGCTGCCCGAGACACGAAGATAAATAAGGATTCGCCCAATCAATCCCATAATCCTTATTGTATAACAAAATACCAATCGGCATTTGGTTAAATGCTTCATTACTCACTTTCTTTACCCTTGTAATCATATCTGTCGTATGTTTCTCGAAATTCTTTTGAAAGTTTAGTTCAAATCGTACAACAAGAAAAAGGACGATACAAAAAATACAGAAGGAGACTATCCCCATTATTAAATGAAAATAACAGAGGATTGAAATAAGCACAAACACAAAAAATGCCAATACGTAAACAGGATATAAAAACCACTGTTTCTTATAAAATTCAGGCATGTATACAACTCCTATAAAGTAAAACTAACTCACCTTCCAGTTAGTTAAACAGATTAAAATAGTATAAGGAATATTACTTTATCCTCCTATTTTAGAACGCAATGAAATCCCTAAATCAATTATACCTAAGATTGTCACAAGAGGAAACAGCATCGGAATAAACATGCAGACAACAAAACTAATAATAGGAACCCCTTTCGTAAAACCTTTTCTATGCGCTAGAAAAGCGATAAATGTCAGACCTTGCAGTACTAGTAGTAAAGCAAATATGACATATAGATTAGAAAATACCATATGTAAATATGATGTTGGTTCTACTTTTATAAAAGTTGATAGCAAAATAAATATAACGTAATACCAAACGATACTCTTTGGTAATTGTGTATCTTTAAATTTAGGCCAAGGTATAACGTCATGTTTTAGCTTTCTTAAAGTACTACCTGATATCATAACTGTAATCCAAGAAAAACATACCGAGACCATTACAAGTAAACTTGGGAATAACGTTTGTAACACATCATTAAATTGTGCAAATAACTCTTTTTGCTCTTTACTAATCGGCATACCAGCAGCAGTGACTATCTTTTCACTTTGCGCCATACTTTCATTAAGCATATTTTGCATTTGCTTCATTAAATCTATGTTAAAAAACTTTATACTTGCGACATAAATGAGCATAATACCAATTAAGTACGCAAGCATACCCGCCATCAAAATTTCTACCGGCTTTTTTCGTCTTTTATACATATATCCTAAAACGATACCTATCAATCCAAACATAGTTGTCTTTACTAAGTTCATCGGTTGACTGACAATAACAGTAATAAAAAGCGCTGCCGTAAAAATTACAAAGGTGTTAGATAATCTATATCTTATCGTTAGCAATATAAATGGCAATGGCAGCGCAAATGTTACAACTGCACCTAAAATTGGAACATACATAGATATAAGCAATAACATTGCATATATCGCTAACAGCGATGCACCCTCAGTAATAAATTTCGTATTCTTCATTATATAACCTCTCTTTCAAAAAAAGAAAAGCATAGCAAAATGCACAGTAGAGTCCGACTCTACTGTGCATTTCATACGCTATTATTCACCAACATATGGTAAAAGTGCCATTTGACGAGCACGTTTAATTGCAACTGTAAGTTTGCGTTGGTATTTTGCGCTTGTTCCTGTTACACGACGAGGTAAAATTTTACCACGCTCAGAAACGAAACGTTTTAATAAATCAACATCTTTATAATCGATGCGAGTGATGCCGTTAGCTGTGAAGAAACACACCTTACGACGTTTCGCACGTCCACCTTTGCGTCCTGCCATGTCTATTTCCCTCCATTCTTTGTTAAAACTAACAAATTTACTGTATTAGAACGGTAAATCGTCGTCGGAAATGTCGATCGGTTGACCTACATTTGAAAATGGATCGTCATTCTTCGTAAATCCAGAGTTTCCTTGATTACCTTGGTTACCTGAATTACTAGATTGACCAAATGGGTTAGAGCTTTGGTTACCGAAACCAGCTCCTGATGGTTGCTGATTAAATGAACCACGTTGCTCCCCACCGCCATTACGCGGCTCTAAAAATTGTACGCTTTCCGCAAGAACTTCTGTTACATATACACGTTTACCATCTTGTCCATCGTAATTACGAGTTTGAAGACGTCCATCTACTCCTGCTAAGCTACCTTTTTTCAAATAATTTGCTACGTTTTCTGCTTGTTTACGCCATATTACACAATTAATAAAGTCAGCTTCACGCTCACCTTGTTGATTCGCAAATGCGCGATTCACAGCTAACGTAAAAGTAGCTACTGCAACACCATTGGGCGTGTAACGTAAGTCAGGGTCCTTAGTTAAACGACCAACGAGGATAACACGATTCATCAATCGAACCACTCTCCCTTATATATCAATTATTTTTCTTCTTCTTTAACAACGATATGACGAAGGATGTCTTCGTTGATCTTAGCTAAACGGTCGAATTCATTAATCGCTTCTGCGTTAGAGTTCACGTTTAAGATCATGTAGAAACCTTCACGTAAGTCGTTGATTTCGTAAGCTAAACGACGCTTACCCCACTCTTTCGTGTTAATGATTTCTGCACCATTGTTTGTTAAAACACCTGCAAAACGTTCAACTAAAGCTTTTTGAGCTTCTTCTTCAACGCCAGGACGAATGATGTACATAATTTCGTACTTTCTCATTACACTTTCACCTCCTTTTGGTCTAAACGGCCCGTAATGGGCAAGGAGCAATTAATTTATAGTAATTACTCACGAGTTTAGATTATATCATAGTAAGTTAGATGAATCAACTCACCCATACATAAAAAACTTGGCAAACACATAATATATTTGCCAAGCTTATATCTTAATTTTTCCTAGGAAATATTAAATTAAACGTTGAAGCGGAAGTGCATAACGTCTCCGTCTTTTACGATATACTCTTTTCCTTCTAAACGAACTTTACCAGCTTCTTTTGCAGCTGTCATAGAACCGTTTGTCATTAAGTCTTCGTAAGAAACTGTTTCCGCACGAATAAATCCACGCTCGAAGTCTGTATGAATTACGCCAGCACATTGCGGTGCTTTCATACCTTGTTTGAACGTCCATGCACGCACTTCTTGCACACCAGCTGTGAAGTAAGTAGCAAGTCCTAATAAATTGTATGCAGCACGAATTAATTGATCTAAACCAGATTCTTCAATACCTAATTCTTCAAGGAATACTTTTTTCTCTTCCTCGTCTAGTTCAGCGATTTCTTCTTCGATTTTTGCACATACAACGATTACTTGAGAATTTTCATTTGCAGCAAATTCTTTTACCATTTGTACGTATTTATTTTCAGAAGGATCCATAATATCATCTTCGCTTACGTTTGCTACGTATAACATCTCTTTCGTTGTAAGTAAATGAAGACCTTTAACAATCTTCATTTGCTCTTCTGTAAATTCAACAGTACGAGCTGGTTTTCCCTCTTCAAAAGCTTCTTTTAAGCGAACTAAAATTTCATGCTCATATACTGCTTCTTTATCTTTTTGTCTTGCTAATTTCGCAACACGTTCGATACGTTTATCAACAGATTCTAGATCCGCTAAGATTAACTCTAAGTTGATTGTTTCAATATCATCAATCGGATCTACTTTCCCTGAAACGTGTGTAATATTTTCATCTTCAAAACAACGAACAACTTGGCAAATTGCATCTACTTGGCGAATGTGAGATAAGAATTTATTTCCTAACCCTTCACCTTTACTAGCACCTTTTACGATACCTGCAATATCAGTAAACTCAAATACAGTCGGAACAGTTTTTTTCGGTTCTACTAATTCCGTTAATTTATTTAAACGCTCATCTGGTACTTCTACAATCCCTACGTTTGGATCAATTGTACAGAATGGATAGTTTGCAGATTCTGCCCCTGCTTGTGTAATTGCATTAAATAAAGTTGACTTCCCTACGTTAGGTAATCCAACAATCCCAGCCGTTAATCCCATATTTTTCACTCCTATGTCTCAATCTTTCATCATTATAGATAGTAACGAAAAAAATGACAAGTTTCCTCCAAACGAAAAAAAGTAACAGCTACCCATTGCAACTGTTACTTTCTCTCTATTCTTCGTGCTTCACAAGTATTTTTTTTACCTTACGATCAAATTCTCTTCGAGGAATCATTACTGAATGGTCACATCCCTCGCACTTAATGCGGATATCCATTCCCATACGAATAATCTTCCAGCGATTCTCACCACATGGGTGGGCTTTCTTCATTTCCACAACATCGTACAAGTTATATTGCTTTTGCTCCATTCTCCGAACCCCTCTCCATACTAAATTGCTTTTCCACTAACCAATTCTTCACGATTATATAAAACCATACGTGGATATGGAATTTCAATCCCATGTAAATCTAGACGATTTTTAATTTCTTTACGAAGTGCTCTTGCAATAACAGCATGTTGCATCGGCTCTACTTCCGCGATAACACGTAATATAACTTCTGATGCAGCCAATGTTTGCACACCTAATAACTGAGGCGTTGTTACCATTTGCGCATACTGTGCAGGTAATTCTTGTAATAACTCTTCAATGACTTGCTCTGCTTTCGCTATGTCAGCCTCATAAGAAATAGATACATCAACAAATGCTACACTATTACTAACTGAGTAGTTCGTAACTTGAATGATACTTCCATTTGGTAAAGTATGAATTTCGCCTGTCCAACTCTTTACTTTCGTTGTACGAAGTCCAATTTCTAAAACGACTCCCTCAAACTGACCAATTTTTACATAGTCACCGACTGAAAATTGATCTTCTAACAAAATAAATAATCCTGTAATGACATCTTTCACTAAACTTTGAGCACCAAATCCGACTGCTAAACCAATTACCCCGGCACCCGCTAATAAACCAGATGCATTAATATTAAACACACCTAAAATCGCAATTAGCATGATGAACATAACAACGTATGCCACAATATTTTCAAGTAACTTCGCTACTGTAACTGTACGACGCTCTGAAATTTGAATTGGTGAACGACTTCCCATACGAAACGCATTTCGTACAATTGCACGCGCAACTCGTACAACAACTGCACCAATTATTAAAATAATACATATTTTCAATGTCGCTGTTCCAATATCAGCCCAACGATCAGCATTTAATAAATACTGCTTCGTGGCATTAAACCACTTTGTTAATAAATCCATGTACCTCTACCTCTCCAGCCAAAATTTCTTTTTAGTTATCCTTCTTATTGTATCAGAAGTCTTCTAATTGCTGAAAAAATTTTATGACTTTAATTACATTTGTTATCCTCCATACAGGTATAAAATGGAACGAATATATATATACTAGTACTATTATTTCCGTTTTCACTTAAGTTTTACAGCAAATACGCACTTATAGTTTTCCATTTTACTCACTATATAACATATTTTGAAAATTTATTAAAAGGATGGGTGCTTCATGAATATTGGAAGTTTTCGCTTACCTTTTTTCGAAAAAGAAACTCAAAATGTTATGCACCAAGATTTAGAAGCCTCCGAGACAATTAGTAACTTCTTACTTTCCCATATCCCTATTAAAACCTATATACCAATTATTCTCGTTTGTATCGGAACAGATCGTTCTACAGGTGATGCACTCGGTCCATTAGTTGGTACAAAACTGGAACAAGTAGGAATTACAAACTTCCAAGTGTTCGGCACACTAGATGAACCAGTACATGCGTTAAATTTAGAAGAAAAAATTCAGAATATACAGAAAGATAATCCTACTTCATTTATAATTGCGGTTGATGCCTGTTTAGGAAAGTCTCAAAGTATCGGTTCCATCACTACCGGAATGGGGCCTAGTAAACCTGGAGCTGCGATGAACAAGAAATTACCTGCAGTTGGTGATTTACATATTCATGGCATCGTAAACCTAAACGGGTTTATGGAGTTTTTCGTCCTACAAAATACAAGATTAAGTTTAGTCATGAAAATGGCTGATGTAATTGCACAAAGTATAAAAGAAACAGACCAAAAATTATCTGTATTAAAAAAAGCAAACCATCTATAAATAATAAGATGGTTTGCTTTTTAGTTTTTCTCTGCTAATAATTCTAAAATACGATTTAAATCTTCTTTATTAAAAAATTCAATTTCGATTTTACCTTTTTCTTTTTTCGTTTCTTTAATTTTCACATCTGTGCCAAACTTTTCCCTTAGGAACGTTTCGCGTTCTACAAAAAATATGTTTCTCTCTTTTTTCACTTGTTTTGTTTCACGTGAAACGCGTTGGTTAATCTCCTGAACAATTTTCTCTAACTGACGAACGTTTAATCCTTCTTTTTCAATTCGTTTTAATAAAGATTTCAATTGTTCTTCATCTTTTATTGTAAGCAAAGTTCTCCCATGAGCCATTGAAAGTTGACCATTTGCAATCATATCTTGCACAAAAGAAGGGAGGCTTAATAACCGCGTATAATTTGCAATGTAAGGTCTGCTCTTACCAAGACGTTTTGCTAATTGTTCTTGTGTTACATTTAGCTCATTCATTAACATTTGATATGCCATTGCTTCTTCCATTGGATTTAAATCTTCTCGTTGTAAGTTTTCAAGCAATGCAAACTCCATCATTTGCTGTTCATTTAATTGTCTTACAACAGCTGGTACCTTTTCGAGCCCCGCCTCTTTGGCAGCACGATATCTTCTTTCACCTGCAACAATTTCATATCCTTTAATACTCTTTCTAGCAATTAACGGTTGCAATATGCCGTGTTCTTTAATAGAAGCCGATAATTCTTGAATTGCCTCTTTATTAAAGTGTTTACGTGGTTGATATGGATTCGGTCTTAATTCAGTTATCGTAATCTCCTGAATTGTCTCTTCTTCTTTCACATCTAAATCAGGAAAAAACACATTGATTCCTCTTCCTAATCCTTTAGCCACCTGCAATCACTTCCTCTGCTAAATCTATATATACTTCTGCCCCTCTTGATTTAGCGTCATACTGCATAATTGGTTTCCCATGACTTGGCGCTTCACTTAAACGAACATTACGAGGAATAATCGAACGGTATACTTTATCCCTAAAGTATTTTTTCACTTCATCTATAACCTGAATCCCTAAATTTGTACGGGCATCCAACATTGTTAGCAATACACCTTGAATTGCTAGATTTTTATTTAAGTGCTTTTGCACAAGTCGAACGGTATTTAATAGCTGACTTAATCCTTCTAGTGCGTAATATTCGCATTGAACAGGAATAATAACAGAATCTGCTGCGGTCAATGCATTAATCGTTAATAACCCTAAGGACGGGGGACAGTCGATAATAATATAGTCATATTCATCACGAACTGGCTGTAATGCCCTTTGTAAACGTACTTCCCGGGAAATAGTCGGTACCAATTCAATTTCAGCACCTGCCAATTGAATTGTAGCGGGTAGAACATCTAAGTTTTCAGTTGCGGTTTTACGTATAACCCCTTGAACATCTGCATCTTCCACGAGAACATTGTAAATACATTGATCTAATTCGGCTTTTTCAATTCCCACACCAGTCGTTGCATTTCCTTGAGCGTCAATATCTACAAGAAGGACCTTTTTACCTACTTGTGCCAATCCAGCCCCTAAATTAACGGATGTTGTTGTTTTCCCAACGCCACCTTTTTGATTGGCAATAGCAATGATTTTTCCCATGATGTCACCTACTTTCAACCTTTCTATCTTATTCTAGTAACAATTACGTTTATTGTAACATGAAATAAAAGTTTTTCTTTTACGTCCTTATTAAACTTCAAAATTTATTTCTAAACTCCTTCTTCATCTAACAAGAAAATATAGTAAAAGAGACCTATCCAATAGGATAAGGTCTCTAACACACCATTATTATTTTTTCTTCGGAATTTTAATTGTAATTTGATAGTACTCATCAAATTCTTCTTCCTCAGAATTAACATTTAAACCACTGTCAGCAACCATTTGTAATGACTGCCTAATTGTATTCATGGCAATTCTCGTATCTCGACTTACTGCTTTTTGCTTTGCCTTACGCTTCGGTTTTGCTTCCTCTAGTAATTTCGCAATTCGTTCCTCTGTTTGCTTTACATTCAGTTGTTTCTCTACAATTTCCTGTAAAACCTTCAGTTGTAATTCTTCATTCTTTAAAGGAATGAGTGCGCGGGCATGGCGTTCTGTAATGCTTTTTTCTAATAACGCACTTTTTATTTCTTCAGGCAACTTTAACAATCGCAACTTATTTGCGATTGTAGATTGTCCTTTTCCAAGTCGTTGTGCCAATGCTTCTTGTGTTAAATTATGTAACTCAATTAGCTTTTGATATGCCACAGCTTCCTCGATTGCTGTTAGTTCCTCACGTTGCAAGTTTTCAATTAAAGCCACAGAAGCTGTCTCTGTATCATTTAAGTTCTTTATAATCGCAGGAACCTTTTCCCACCCTAACTTTGTTGCTGCACGGAAACGTCTTTCCCCAGCAATAATCTCGTACTTATCATCCTCATATTGTCTCACAACAATTGGCTGAATAAGTCCATGTGTACGAATCGTTAATGCTAGCTCCTCAATACGCGCATCATCAAAAACTGTTCGTGGTTGATAACGGTTAGGGGTAATATTTACTATCGGAATTTCTTGTATTTCTTCATATACCTTTTTATCTATTTCTTCATGGCTTTCGTCTTGTAATTCGAATTCGCTCTCTTTATCTCCAAAGCCAAATAAACGAGAAAACGTATTTTTCATACATATTCCACCACCTTTTAGGCCTATTGACTATTCTCCATAAAATGTTTCCTATGAAACATTTACGTTTTCATTTATATAATTTAATCTTACGTCTAATAAGATTTATTTTTCAATAGGTAATTTATTGGGTGTTCCCGGTTTGCGTGGATATTTCTTTGGTGTCTTGCGCTTTTTCTCGATTAATAAAATATTACGTTCACTTTCTTCAAACGGTAATTGGAACGTAGACATTTCTTTTAAATTCCCGCCTAGCACCTCTAAAGCATACTTGCCATTTTCAATTTCTTCGTTTGCCGCGGCACCTTTCATTGCAATGAATGTTCCTCCAACTTTTACAAGTGGTAAACATAGCTCACTTAATACTGAAAGACGCGCAACCGCCCGTGCCATTACAATATCGTACGATTCACGTACACCTTCTTTTTTCCCAAATGTTTCAGCACGATCATGACAAAACGCAACGTCACTTAATTCCAACTTTTGTGCTAAATGATTTAAGAAATTAATACGTTTTTGCAATGAGTCTACAATTGTCACTTTTAAGTGCGGGAAACAGATTTTTAAAGGAATGCTTGGGAATCCAGCTCCTGCACCAACATCACAAATTGAGAATGGTTTTGAAAAATCATAATAAAAAGCAGCTGTAATGGAATCAAAAAAGTGTTTTAAATATACTTCCTCTTTCTCCGTAATAGCCGTTAAGTTCATTTTTTCATTCCACTCTACTAATGTTTCGAAGTAGATTTCGAACTGCTCTAACTGTCTAGAAGAGAGGGTAATACCCTTCTCTTCTAGCATAGATTGAAATTGTTCTATGTTCATCTAACAATATCTCCTTACTATTTATTGGTTCGATACTCGCGCAATTTTTCCTTGTTCGATATACACAAGTAAAATGGAAATATCCGCTGGATTTACACCAGAAATACGTGAAGCCTGCCCCATTGATAGCGGACGAACATCTTTCAATTTCTGTCTAGCTTCAGAGGCAAGACTAGAAATCGCATCATAATCAATATCCTCAGGAATTTTTTTATTTTCCATTTTCTTCATACGCTCTACTTGCTGTAAAGATTTTTCAATATATCCCTCGTACTTAATCTGGATTTCAACTTGTTCTGTCACTTCATCACTTAATTCTACTTCACTTGGTACTAAAAGATGAATATGCTCATATGTCATCTCTGGACGACGTAATAAGTC
Organism: Bacillus sanguinis; assembly: GCF_018332475.1. Taxonomy (GTDB): domain Bacteria; phylum Bacillota; class Bacilli; order Bacillales; family Bacillaceae_G; genus Bacillus_A; species Bacillus_A sanguinis. Next base: position 23,508 of record NZ_BOQB01000006.1, read on the forward strand.
ACTTGCACGTATTCCATCTTTCAATTCACTTCCGCCAATACTACGAATTAATTCTTGAACTTCAGGACGTGGCTTAATAATGATGCTGCCTAAACGTTCTTTTTCCTGTTCAATTTGTAATTTTTTATTTGTAAATCGCTCATAGCGCTCTTCTTTAATTAATCCAATTTCACGACCAACTTCAGTTAAACGAAGATCAGCATTATCATGGCGTAATAATAAACGATATTCGGCACGAGACGTTAATAAACGATATGGTTCATTTGTACCTTTTGTTACAAGATCATCAATTAAGACACCAATATAAGCATCCTCGCGACCTAAAATAACTTCTTTTTTACCTAAAGAACGACATGCTGCATTAATTCCGGCCATAAGCCCTTGTCCTGCCGCCTCTTCGTAACCAGAAGTTCCGTTAATCTGTCCTGCTGTATATAAATTTTTAATCTTTTTTGTTTCAAGTGTTGGCCATAGTTGTGTTGGCACAATCGCATCATATTCAATCGCATAACCTGTACGCATCATTTCAACGTTTTCTAGACCAGGGATTGTTCTAAGCATATCACGCTGCACATCTTCTGGTAAGCTTGTGGATAAACCTTGTACATACACTTCTTGTGTATTACGTCCTTCTGGCTCTAAGAAAATTTGATGACGTGGTTTATCATTAAACCTTACTACTTTGTCTTCAATTGAAGGACAATATCTAGGTCCTGTTCCCTTAATCATACCAGAATACATAGCTGAACGATGCAGGTTTTCATCTATTAAACGATGGGTTTCCGTACTTGTATACGTCAACCAACATGGAATTTGATCCATAATAAACTTTGTCGTTTCAAAAGAGAAAGCTCGTGGTTTATCATCACCTGGCTGAATTTCTGTTTTGCTGTAATCAATTGTATTACTATTGACACGCGGAGGTGTACCTGTTTTAAATCTAACAAGATCAAATCCAAGTTCCTCTAAATGTTCTGATAAGGTAATAGACGGTTGTTGATTATTCGGACCGCTCGAATATTTTAAATCTCCCATAATAATCTCACCGCGTAAAAACGTTCCAGTCGTAATTACAACTGTTTTTGCTGTATATTCAGCACCAGCTTGCGTAATTACCCCTTTACATTCGCCATCTTCAACGATTAAACGCTCTACCATTCCTTGGAACAACGTTAAGTTTGGTGTTTCTTCAATTGTTTTCTTTAATTCATGTTGGTAAGAGAACTTATCTGCTTGTGCCCGAAGTGCGCGTACAGCTGGTCCTTTACCCGTATTTAACATACGCATTTGAATATGCGTTTTATCAATGTTGCGTCCCATTTCTCCGCCTAATGCATCGATTTCACGAACAACAATCCCTTTTGCTGGTCCACCAACAGAAGGGTTACATGGCATAAACGCTACCATATCTAAATTAATTGTTAACATTAATGTGTTGGAGCCCATTCGTGCTGCCGCAAGACCAGCTTCGCATCCTGCATGACCTGCACCGATTACTATGACATCGTATGAACCGGCATTGTATCCCATTGTTTATTCCTCCTAATAATCTCTATCTTTCTAAAACATCACTATATTATTTTCCTAAACAAAATTGAGAGAACAACTGGTCAATTAAGCTTTCATGGACGGTATCACCAGTAATTTCACCAAGTATTTCCCACGTTCTTGTTAAATCAATTTGCACCATATCAATTGGAACACCATTTTCTATCGCCTCAATTGCATCTCCAATTGTTTTTCCTGCTTGTGTTAATAATCCAATATGTCTCGCGTTAGAAACATATGTCACATCTGCAGAATCAATTGCTCCTTCAAAGAATAAATCAGCTATCGCCTTTTCAAGTTCATCTATTCCTTGTTCCTCAATTAACGATGTCGTAATAACACGATTTCCCGCTGCCAATTCTGTAACACGTTCCATATTGATTACTTGCGGTAAATCTGTCTTATTTACAATAACAATGAAGTCTTTTCCTTGTACGGCACGGAATAGCTCTTCATCCTCATTCGTTAAAGCTTCGCTATAATTAACGACAACTAACACTAAATCTGCTTGGCTCATCATTTCTTTCGAACGCTCTACACCAATTCGTTCAACAACATCTTCTGTTTCGCGAATCCCGGCTGTATCTATAAGTTTAAGTGGTACACCACGCACACTAACGTACTCTTCAATAACATCACGAGTTGTTCCTGCAATGTCAGTTACAATTGCCTTTTTCTCCTGAACGAGACTATTTAATAGCGATGACTTCCCAACGTTAGGTCTACCGATGATTGCAGTAGCAATACCTTCACGTAAAATTTTTCCTTGCTTCGATGTTTCTAATATTTTTGCAATTTCAGCACGGACATGTGTAGCTTTCTCAATTAAAATATTATGTGTCATTTCTTCCACATCATCATATTCTGGGTAATCTATGTTTACCTCGACATGGGCTAACGTTTCTAATATGTCCTGACGTAGACGGCCGATTAATTTAGATAATCGTCCTTCCATTTGATTAATTGCTACATTCATTGCACGATCTGTTTTTGCACGAATTAAGTCCATAACAGCTTCTGCTTGTGATAAATCAATACGGCCATTTAAAAAAGCACGTTTCGTAAATTCACCAGGCTCCGCTAATCGTACTCCTTGCGCTAAAATAAGCTGCAATACTTTATTTACCGAAACAAGTCCACCGTGACAGTTAATTTCTACTATATTTTCACGTGTAAAAGTCCTTGGTGCACGCAGAATAGACACCATCACTTCTTCAATAACCTGATTTGTATCTAAATCAACAATATGACCATAATGAATTGTGTGAGAAGGAACCTCTGTTAAATCCTTCCCTTTAAAAATACGATTAACTTTTTCAACCGCATCATCCCCACTTACTCGAACAATGGCAATTGCACCCTCTCCAAGCGCTGTGGAAATCGCGGCAATTGTATCAAATTCCATGTCCTTTCACCTCACTTGCTTATTTATCTCTATTTCAACATGATTATTTTCTTCACTAAATTATTAGAATACCATAACGAACCTATCTACAAAAGAATAATAACTCATTTTATTATGTCCTCATGTAAAAAACACTAAACTTATTCACAGTGGATAAGTTTAGTGTTTTTTAGTTATCCACACCTATTTTCCCCTCAAAAAAACCGGTACTCAATTGAGTAACCGGTCACTTGGAAGATATTACAACATGTCGATGTGGTTCTTTTCCTTCAGAAGTTGTAATGATATTTTTATGATTAGATAATGCTTGGTGGATAATCTTTCGTTCAAAAGATGGCATAGGCTCCAATACAACCCTTTTTTTCGTACTTACTACTTGTTTGGCTAATCGATAAGAAAGTGCTTCTAATGTACCTTTTCTTTTACTACGATAATTTTCAGCATCTAGTGTGATACCAATATACTGCTTCGTATTACGATTTGCCACAAGTTTTGTTAAATACTGCAAAGAATTCAAGGTGTTCCCTCTTTTACCAATCAAAACACCTATATTTTCGCCAGAAATTGTAAATTCAACTTCGCGTCCTTTTACAATTTTACTAATCTCAGCTTCCACACCCATATCGTGAATAACATTTTTTAAATATTCTTCACATTCTTGAATCGGATCTTTCTTCAATACAACTTCTACTACTGCAGGTCGATTCCCAAATAAACCTAGGAATCCTCTTTTACCCTCATCGATAATATTTATATCTACTCGGTCTTTTGAAACATTTAATTGTCTTAAAGCATCTTGTACTGCCAGCTCGACTGTTTGTCCTTTAGCAGTAATTACACTCACTTGCTTGATCCTCCTGCCTTACTAGCCTTAATTTCTGGCCCCTTGATCAAGTACATTTGAGCGATACCAAAGATATTACCAACAACCCAGTAAAGTGATAATGCAGCTGGGAAGTTAATTGCAAAGACTAAGATCATGATTGGCATTAACCAAAGCATCATTGCCATTTGCGGATTTTGACCAGCTGTTCCTGCCATTGCAAGCTTTTGCTGAATAAATGTTGTAATTGCCGCAACAACCGGTAAGATATAGAACGGATCTGCCTGTCCTAAGTCGAACCATAAGAATGTGTGCTTACTAATTTCTGATGTTCTCATAATCGCATGGTAAAACGCGAATAAAATAGGCATCTGAACAAAGATTGGTAAACATCCTGCTAATGGATTTACACCATTTTTTTGATACAACTGCATCATTTCTTGTTGTAGTTTTTGCTGTGTTGCTTGATCTTTAGAGCTATATTTCTCTTTTAACTTCACCATTTCTGGTTGTAACGCTTGCATTGCTTTCGTACTCTTCGTTTGTTTAATCATTAATGGTAATAATGCAAAACGAATAATAAGAGTTGTAACAACAATCGCTAAACCGTAATTACTACCAAATAAGTTGGCAAAATACGTAATTAACTGAGAAAGCGGGTATACGAAGTATTCGTTCCAAATTCCAGTGCTTTTTGGTGTAATTGGCTGATTTACTTCACTACAGCCAGCAGTAATCGCCATTAATACAACAACCATGGCTAGTAAACCTAATTTCTTTTTCAAAGCCTACTCCTCCTTGTATCGGTATGTATATAGTGTAATTCATTTCCTTACGCTACTTTTTTATTGTTTTCATACCAGAGCGTTTAAAGACATGAATTAAGCTTTTCTTTAATTCTTCATATGTCATCTCTGCACAAGGCTTCCTTGCTATTATAACAAAATCTTTTCCAGAATCTATCTCATCTTTTAATTCCGTGATCGACTGGCGAATCATACGTTTAATTCGGTTACGCACTACTGCATTTCCTATTTTCTTGCTGACAGAAAGACCAATACGAAAGTTTGGCTGCTCTGCCTTATCTAGTTGATAGACAACAAGCTGACGATTAGCATTCGATTTTCCTTTTTGAAAAACCGTCTGGAATTCATCATTCTTTTTTATACGATGTTTTTTCTTCATATCAATTGACACTCCTGTAGTTCATCAGCGGAAATTCACTATTATTAGAAAAAAAGACCACTGAACGATCAGTGGTCTACGCAGATAATACTTTTCTTCCTTTACGACGACGAGCTGCTAGCACTTTACGTCCGTTCGCTGTGCTCATACGGCTGCGGAAACCATGTACTTTGCTGCGCTTACGTTTATTTGGTTGGTAAGTTCTTTTCATTATATGACACCTCCCTGAGGAATATCTGTTAAAGACAGTCCTATAAATTATAGTTAATCAACTAGGAAAATGTCAATGGTTCTCGAAATTTTCATCAAATATTCATTTTGAACCTATTCACATACTTTTTCACAGAACCTATATTTCCTTGTGGATAAATGTTTTTTCTTGTTTTTTATATCCACAAACTCTTTTTGCACTTTTACACAGTATATCGTGTTGTGGACAAGTTTATTCCACAAGGTATTGATTTTGTGGATAACTTTCTTAATTTCATTGCTATAGCTACTTTTTTTTGATATTATAGTTGTGTTTTCACTTTGAATAAGTTTTCCACATCTTTATCTTATCCACAATTTGTGTATAACATGTGGACAGTTTTAATCACATGTGGGTAAATGATTATCCACATTTGCTTTTTTTGTCGAAAACCCTATCTCATATACAAACGACGTTTTTAGGTTTTAAAATACGTTTCGTATAAATATACATTTTATATTTATTTAGGTTGTACATTTGTTGCGCAACCTTATTCTTTTACCATCTTAGTAAAGGAGGGACACCTTTGGAAAACATCTCTGATTTATGGAACAGCGCCTTAAAAGAACTAGAAAAAAAGGTCAGTAAACCAAGTTATGAAACATGGTTGAAATCAACAACCGCACATAATTTAAAGAAAGACGTATTAACAATTACAGCTCCAAATGAATTCGCTCGTGATTGGTTAGAATCTCATTATTCAGAGCTAATTTCGGAAACACTTTATGATTTAACAGGGGCAAAATTAGCTATTCGATTTATTATTCCCCAAAGTCAAGCTGAAGAGGAGATTGATCTTCCTCCTACTAAACCAAATTCAGCACAAGATGATTCTAATCATTTACCACAGAGTATGTTAAATCCAAAATATACGTTTGACACATTTGTTATTGGCTCTGGTAACCGTTTTGCTCACGCTGCTTCATTGGCCGTAGCCGAAGCGCCAGCTAAAGCATATAATCCCCTCTTTATTTACGGGGGAGTTGGACTTGGAAAGACCCATTTAATGCATGCAATTGGTCATTATGTAATTGAACATAACCCAAACGCGAAGGTTGTATATTTATCATCTGAAAAATTTACAAATGAATTCATTAATTCTATTCGTGATAATAAAGCGGTCGATTTTCGAAATAAATACCGTAATGTAGATGTTTTATTGATAGATGATATTCAATTTCTAGCAGGAAAAGAACAAACTCAAGAAGAGTTTTTCCATACATTCAATGCATTACACGAAGAAAGTAAACAAATTGTAATTTCAAGTGATCGGCCACCAAAAGAAATTCCAACTTTAGAAGATCGTCTTCGTTCTCGCTTTGAATGGGGACTCATTACGGATATTACGCCACCAGATTTAGAAACACGAATTGCAATTTTACGTAAAAAAGCAAAGGCCGAAGGACTCGATATACCAAATGAGGTTATGCTTTATATTGCAAATCAAATTGATTCAAACATTCGTGAACTAGAAGGTGCACTCATCCGAGTCGTAGCTTATTCATCTTTAATTAACAAAGATATTAATGCTGATTTAGCAGCTGAAGCACTTAAAGATATTATTCCAAACTCTAAACCAAAAATTATTTCTATTTATGATATTCAAAAGGCTGTCGGGGATGTTTATCAAATAAAATTAGAAGATTTCAAGGCGAAAAAGCGAACAAAATCAGTTGCCTTCCCTCGCCAAATTGCAATGTATTTATCACGCGAACTTACGGATTCCTCCTTACCTAAAATAGGTGAAGAATTTGGTGGACGTGATCATACAACAGTTATCCATGCCCATGAAAAAATTTCTAAGCTGCTTAAAACGGATACGCAATTACAAAAGCAAGTTGAAGAAATTAACGATATTTTAAAGTAGTAGCTGAATAGTGTGAATAACTTCCCTTGTTTTACGCACAGTCTATCCACATGTAGATAGACTGTTTTTACATCCTTTAACGGGGTTATCCACATATCCACAAGCCCTATTACTATTACTACTATTTTTTATCTTTATTAATTAAATAAAATCTTATACTTACCGGAGGTTTTTCTTTATGCGTTTTACAATACAAAAAGACTATCTTGTAAGAAGTGTGCAAGATGTAATGAAGGCTGTTTCTTCTCGTACAACAATTCCGATCCTTACAGGAATTAAAGTGGTAGCTACGGAAGAAGGAGTTACGTTAACAGGAAGCGATGCTGATATTTCTATCGAATCTTTTATCCCAGTTGAAGAAGATGGAAAAGAAATTGTGGAAGTAGCACAATCAGGAAGTATTGTTTTACAAGCAAAATATTTTAGTGAAATTGTAAAAAAATTACCTAAAGAGACTGTTGAAATTTCTGTAGAAAATCATTTTATGACAAAAATAACTTCTGGGAAATCAGAGTTTAATTTAAATGGTTTAGATTCTGCTGAATATCCATTGTTACCACAAATTGAAGAACATCATGTTTTTAAGATTCCAACGGATTTACTTAAACATATGATTAGGCAAACTGTATTTGCAGTTTCCACTTCTGAAACAAGACCGATCTTGACAGGTGTAAACTGGAAAGTATATAACAGCGAATTAACTTGCATTGCTACAGATAGTCACAGATTAGCTCTTCGAAAAGCAAAAATCGAAGGAATCGCAGATGAATTCCAAGCGAATGTTGTTATTCCTGGTAAAAGCTTAAATGAATTAAGCAAAATTCTAGATGAGTCTGAAGAAATGGTAGATATCGTTATTACGGAGTATCAAGTATTATTCCGTACAAAACATTTATTATTCTTCTCAAGATTGTTAGAAGGAAATTATCCTGATACAACTCGTTTGATTCCAGCGGAGAGTAAAACTGATATTTTTGTAAATACAAAAGAATTTTTACAAGCAATTGATCGTGCATCTCTATTAGCAAGAGATGGTCGTAACAATGTTGTGAAATTATCAACTTTAGAACAAGAAATGCTAGAAATTTCTTCGAATTCACCAGAAATCGGGAAAGTAGTAGAAGAAGTTCAATGTGAAAAAGTAGATGGGGAAGAGTTAAAAATATCTTTTAGTGCAAAATATATGATGGATGCACTAAAAGCCTTAGATAGTACTGAAATTAAAATTAGCTTTACTGGAGCAATGAGACCATTCTTAATTCGTACAGTAAATGATGAGTCCATTATTCAATTAATTTTACCGGTTCGTACTTACTAAGTAAGAAATAAGGGTTGCTAGTTTTCAGATGCTAGTAGCCCTTATTTGATTTTTGGGTATTACTTTCCTAATGTTAGTTTATTTAGTACAATGAAAGAATGAACACTTTCAGAAAGTGAGCGATTTTATGAAACGTATTAAAATTTCAACAGAGTATATTACACTAGGACAATTTTTAAAGTTAGCCGATATAATCGATACAGGTGGCGCTGTAAAATGGTTTTTACAAGAATATGAAGTGTACGTGAATCAAGAACTTGAAAATAGAAGAGGTCGCAAATTATATGCGAACGATATTATTGAAATACCGGGAAGCGGAAGTTTCCAAGTTCAGGCATAAAGGGGGAGCCCTTTGTTTATTTCAGAAATACAATTAAAAAACTATCGCAATTATGAAAAGTTAGAGCTTTCCTTTGAAGATAAAGTGAATGTCATTATCGGTGAAAACGCACAAGGGAAAACGAATTTGATGGAAGCTATTTATGTTTTAGCGATGGCGAAATCTCATAGAACCTCTAATGATCGCGAACTTATCCGTTGGGATGAAGATTTCGGTCAAATTAAAGGGAAATTACAAAAGAGAAATAGTTCTTTGTCTTTGGAATTAAATATTTCGAAAAAAGGTAAAAAGGCAAAATTAAATCAACTTGAACAACAAAAATTGAGTCAATATATTGGCGTGATGAATGTTGTCATGTTTGCCCCAGAAGATTTAAATCTTGTAAAAGGAAGCCCTCAAGTAAGAAGACGCTTTTTAGATATGGAATTAGGTCAAATAGCTCCAGTCTATTTGTATGAATTGAGTCAATATCAAAAGGTGCTCACGCAGCGAAATCACTTGCTGAAAAAGATGCAAGGGAATAGTAAGAATGAGGAAACGATGTTGGATGTATTTACACTTCAACTTATTGAGCATGGTACAAAAATATTGCAAAAACGGTTTGAATTTTTGCATTTACTACAAGAATGGGCAGCCCCAATTCATCGCGGTATAAGCCGTGGATTAGAAGAATTAGAAATTGTCTATAAACCAAGTGTAGATGTATCAGAATCAATGGATTTGTCGAAAATAAAAGAAGTATACTATGAAAATTTTCAATCTGTGAAACAACGTGAAATTTTCCGTGGTACGACTTTAATTGGTCCTCATCGTGATGATTTACAATTCTTCGTTAATAGTAAAAATGTTCAAGTCTTTGGTTCGCAAGGGCAACAACGAACAACCGCACTGTCCCTAAAATTAGCTGAAATTGAATTGATTTACTCAGAAGTTAAAGAATATCCGATTCTTTTATTGGATGATGTATTATCAGAATTGGATGATTATCGTCAATCGCATCTGTTAAATACAATTCAAGGAAAAGTGCAAACATTTGTGACAACGACGAGTGTCGACGGAATTGAACACGAAACATTAAAAGAAGCGAAAACAATTCATGTAACGAACGGCACGGTAGATTGTGAAATAGATAGGGCATAATCCCTGTTTAAATGGAAAAGTAGGTGATCTTTGTGTCAATGGAACAAAAGCAGATGGAAGAAAATTCATATGATGAAAGTCAGATACAGGTACTTGAAGGACTAGAAGCAGTTCGAAAGCGCCCTGGGATGTATATTGGATCTACAAGTGGAAAAGGACTTCACCATCTTGTGTGGGAAATCGTCGATAATAGTATTGATGAAGCACTTGCGGGGTATTGTGATGAAATTAACGTTAGTATCGAAGAAGACAATAGTATTCGTGTAACGGATAATGGACGTGGTATTCCAGTTGGGATACAAGAAAAAATGGGACGTCCTGCTGTAGAAGTTATTATGACCGTTCTTCATGCTGGTGGTAAGTTTGGCGGTGGCGGTTATAAAGTTTCTGGTGGTTTACATGGTGTTGGGGCATCTGTAGTAAATGCTCTATCAACAGAACTAGAGGTATTTGTACACCGTGAAGGTAAAATCCATTATCAAAAATACGAAAGAGGTATTCCGGTTGCGGATTTAAAAGTCATTGGTGATACAGATCAAACGGGAACGATAACTCGATTTAAACCGGATCCAGAAATTTTTCAGGAAACAATAGTATACGAATTTGATACGTTAGCAACTCGTATGCGTGAATTAGCATTTTTAAATCGTAATATTAAATTAACGATTGAAGATAAACGTGAACATAAGCAAAAGAAAGAATTCCATTATGAAGGTGGAATTAAATCATATGTTGAGCATTTAAATCGCTCAAAACAACCAATCCATGAAGAACCTGTATATGTAGAAGGATCAAAAGATGGTATTCAAGTTGAGGTTGCACTTCAATATAACGAAGGATATACAAATCATATTTACTCGTTTACAAATAATATCCATACGTATGAAGGTGGTACACATGAGGTAGGATTTAAAACAGCCTTAACTCGTGTGATCAACGATTATGGTCGTAAAAATAATATTTTAAAAGATGCGGATAGTAATTTAACTGGTGAAGATGTTCGTGAAGGTTTAACAGCAATTGTGTCAATTAAACATCCGAATCCACAATTCGAAGGACAAACGAAGACGAAACTTGGAAATAGTGAAGCAAGAACAATCACAGAGTCAGTATTCTCAGAAGCATTTGAAAAGTTCTTGCTGGAAAATCCCAATGTTGCACGTAAAATTATAGATAAAGGGACGATGGCAGCGCGTGCGCGTGTAGCAGCTAAAAAGGCTCGTGAGTTAACTCGCCGAAAGAGTGCTTTAGAAGTTTCAAGTTTACCAGGGAAATTGGCAGACTGTTCTTCTAAAGATCCAGCAATTAGTGAAATTTATATCGTAGAGGGTGACTCTGCCGGTGGATCTGCAAAACAAGGGCGCGATCGTCATTTCCAAGCAATTTTACCGCTGAAGGGTAAAATTATTAATGTTGAAAAGGCACGCTTAGATAAGATTTTATCAAATGATGAAGTTCGTACAATTATTACGGCGATCGGTACAAATATCGGTGGAGACTTCGATATTGAAAAAGCACGCTATCATAAAGTTATTATTATGACCGATGCCGATGTTGATGGTGCACATATTCGTACCCTATTATTAACGTTCTTCTATCGTTATATGCGTCAAATAATTGAGTGTGGTTATATCTATATTGCACAGCCACCGTTGTTTAAAATACAACAAGGTAAAAAAATTCAATATGCTTACAACGATAAGGAGCTTGAAAACATCTTAGCGGAATTACCAGCTCAACCTAAGCCGGGGATTCAGCGTTATAAAGGTCTAGGGGAAATGAATCCAACTCAGCTTTGGGAGACGACAATGGACCCAGAAGTACGTTCATTACTTCAAGTTTCCCTTCAAGATGCAATTGAAGCGGATGAAACATTTGAAATTTTAATGGGAGATAAAGTTGAGCCACGTCGTAACTTTATCCAAGAAAATGCAAAATACGTGAAAAACCTTGATATTTAAATGGGTAATGACAGGAATCTAAGTATTCCTGTCTTCTACATATAAATCAATGTATGTGTAACGGAAATGTAAGAGGAGGTGCTCGTTGATGTCAGACAATCAACAACAAGCACGAATTCGAGAAATTAATATTAGTCATGAAATGCGTACCTCATTTTTAGATTACGCAATGAGTGTTATCGTATCTCGTGCATTACCAGATGTTCGTGATGGATTAAAGCCTGTGCATCGTAGGGTTTTATATGCGATGAATGATTTAGGAATTACAGCTGATAAAGCGTATAAGAAATCAGCGCGTATTGTCGGTGAAGTAATCGGTAAGTATCACCCTCACGGTGATTCAGCTGTTTACGAGACGATGGTACGTATGGCGCAAGACTTCAGTCAACGTTATATGCTTGTTGATGGGCATGGTAACTTTGGTTCTGTTGATGGTGATTCAGCAGCAGCAATGCGTTATACGGAAGCAAGAATGTCTAAGATTTCTATGGAATTAATACGTGATATTTCAAAAAATACGATTGATTATCAAGATAACTATGATGGTTCTGAAAGAGAGCCAATTGTATTGCCAGCGCGTTTCCCTAATTTATTAGTGAATGGTACGACAGGTATTGCGGTTGGTATGGCAACAAATATTCCACCGCATCAACTCGGTGAAGTCATTGATGGTGTATTGGCGTTAAGTCATAATCCTGACATTACTATTGCGGAATTAATGGAGTTTATTCCAGGACCCGATTTTCCAACAGCAGGTTTAATTTTGGGACGAAGTGGTATTCGAAGAGCTTATGAAACAGGTAGAGGCTCTATTATGCTTCGAGCTAAAGTTGAAATTGAGGAGAAGTCAAATGGTAAACAATCTATTCTCGTAACGGAACTACCTTATCAAGTGAATAAGGCGCGATTAATTGAAAAAATTGCAGAATTAGTTCGTGACAAGAAAATTGAAGGTATTACGGATTTACGTGATGAATCAGATCGAAACGGTATGCGTATTGTTATGGAAGTACGCCGTGATGCCAATGCCAATGTACTATTAAATAATCTATATAAACATACAGCACTTCAAACAAGTTTTGGTATTAATATGTTGTCTCTTGTAAATGGAGAGCCACAAGTATTGAATTTAAAACAAAATTTATATCATTACTTGGAGCATCAAAAGGTAGTAATTCGTCGACGTACTGCTTATGAATTAGAAAAAGCAGAGGCACGTGCTCACATTTTAGAAGGATTAAGAATTGCCCTAGATCATCTCGATGAAGTTATTACGTTAATTCGTAGTTCGAAAACAGCAGATATCGCAAAGCAAGGCTTAATGGAACGCTTCGGTTTAAGTGAGAAACAAGCACAAGCAATTTTAGATATGCGTCTGCAACGTTTAACAGGATTAGAACGTGAAAAAATTGAGCAAGAATATCAAGACTTAATGAAGTTAATAGCTGAATTAAAAGCAATCTTAGCAGATGAAGAGAAAGTTCTTGAGATTATCCGTGAAGAATTAACGGAAGTAAAAGAGCGCTTCAATGATAAGAGACGAACAGAAATTACAATTGGTGGCATGGAATTTATTGAAGATGAGGATTTAATTCCAGAGCAAAACATCGCTATTACGTTAACTCATAATGGTTATATTAAGAGGTTACCAGCTTCCACTTACAAAACACAGAACCGTGGTGGACGTGGTGTGCAAGGAATGGGAACAAATGATGATGATTTCGTAGAGCATTTATTAACTACTTCTACGCATGATCACATTTTATTCTTTACTAATAAGGGGAAAGTATACCGTACGAAAGGATATGAAATCCCAGAATATAGTCGTACAGCAAAAGGTATACCTATTATTAACTTATTAGGTGTAGATAAGGGTGAATGGATTAATGCCATTATTCCAATTCGTGAATTTGGTGACGATGAATTCTTATTCTTCACAACAAAACAAGGCATTTCTAAGAGAACGCCACTTTCATCATTTGCGAATATACGCACGAATGGTTTAATTGCAATCTCTCTTCGTGAAGAGGATGAAGTAATATCTGTACGTTTAACATCTGGTGATAAGGATATTATTGTAGGAACAAGCAATGGTATGTTAATTCGCTTTAACGAGCAAGATGTGCGTTCTATGGGACGTAACGCGGCTGGTGTAAAAGCAATTACATTAGGTGATGAAGATCAAGTTGTAGGTATGGAAATTGTCGAAGAGGATGTAAATGTTCTAATTGTAACGAAAAATGGTTATGGAAAGCGTACACCAATCGATGAATACCGTCTACAAAGCCGTGGTGGTAAAGGTCTGAAGACTTGTAATATTACAGATAAAAACGGTAAATTAGTAGCTGTTAAATCTGTAACAGGTGAAGAAGATATTATGTTAATTACGGCAGCGGGTGTTATTATTCGTATGCCAGTTGATCAAATCTCTCAAATGGGACGTAATACACAAGGTGTTCGTCTAATTCGATTAGAGGATGAGCAAGAGGTAGCGACGGTAGCAAAAGCACAAAAAGATGATGAGGAAGAAACGAGCGAAGAGGTTTCTTCAGAAGAATAAGAGGGGGGATTTCTCCCCTCTTTATTTTTTTATAATAATACTTGCATAGAAAAGAGAAAGCCTATATAATAGGCAGAGTCAGCAAATGAGGGATACAAGTTATCTTAAAAAACTTGTTGACGAAAATAATATACTATGATATATTATAAAAGTCGCTGAAACGCGATATTGAACTTTGAAAACTAAA
>NZ_BOQB01000007.1 GCF_018332475.1 Bacillus sanguinis
AGTGACAAAAAATTTAATTCTTTCAAAATTTTATTTTTTAATTATAATTATTATAACTACTTTCATATTTTCCCAGAAAGGTTGTGTGCTTATTGCAAAAACGTTCATTGACTTATTATTTAGGATCCAAAATATGCATTACTCTCGCTGACATCGTATACATAATGATTATTACAACTCATATGTATATTACAACTAAATCAGCTACATTAACTGCTCTGTTTCCATTGCTCCAAGTCATAACTATTCTCATAGCAAATACATCTGCCCCACTTATCATGAATCGTTTTTCATCTTATTCATTACTTTTTACACTACAATGGACAAAAACTGCTCTATTATTTTTATTAATGATATTATTCCCGGTCCTTTCCACAAACATTGTAGCACTATTCATTTTCATTTTTTTCATTTCTTTATGTAGTGGGTGGAGCGCGCCAATATTATACGGTATCCTGCCTCGCCTTACACGAAAAGAAAAATTAGTAAAAGTAAATAGTATTTTTTCCTTTTCCACACAAATTGCGCAAGCCGCTGCTTATTCATTTACAAGTATTATTGTTCTTCTTACCGGTGCTACTTCTACACTCATGATGAATAACATTTTGATGATTTTTGGATGTGTTGCACTACACTTTTCATTACGTTCCATACATACTGAACGAGTAATAGAGCCCTCTTCTTCAAAAGGTGCTGCTTTATTGGAAGGTTGGAAACTCTTATTTCAGAATCCTTCGCTCCGTACTGTTACATGTATGGACTTAATTGAAACTTTCGCAGGGACGATATGGATCGGCGCTATTACGATGGCTTATGTAACGACTGTCCTTCATAAGGGAGAAGAATGGTGGGGATATATTAATACAAGTTATTACGTTGGCACGTTAATTGGTGGTCTATTAGCGTGGAAAATGAGTACATATATTCAAAATAATTTAATACGCTCTATGGCGATAGGATCTCTTATGTTTAGTATTCTTACATTTTTATATGGTATGACAAGTAGCGGGTTTATTGCGCTTTTTCTATGTGCTCTAATGGGGCCATGTTATCAAATTAGAGATATTTCTCAAACGACGGTTTTACAATCCAGCGTCGCTCCTTCTTTACTATCAAAAATGTATACAGCTCATGGCGCTCTCATCTCGACAGCTTCTGGTCTTTCTATGCTTAGCGTTGGAATTATTACCGATTTGTTCGGTGTTCGTACGATTTATATTCTCGCTTCAATCCTTATATTATGCTCTGCTTGTTTATCCTTTAACTTATTAAAATATGATAAGACAGAGCAGAAAAATATTTCACTCTAATTAACAAAATAAATAGGACAGGGATTCCTGTCCTATTTATTTTATTCATGATAAGTTAGGGATTTTCCGATGCTTTGTCACTTGTTCAAAAGCGTATGCTAGTTTAATCAAAGTCCCCTCAGAAAAAGCAGTGCTTGCAAGAGTAATTCCAAATGGCCTCCCGCTTTCCATATATCCCGCAGGTATTGCTATAGACGGATAACCTGCTTTCGCACATATTGTAGATCCTATATAAGAAGGAAACAGTATCGCATCAAGGTCATATTTTTCCAATGCAAAATCGATGCCTTGCTCTTGAGAAAAATATATATCTTCTAATCTGGCATTTAAATATTCTGGATTTCTTAACGTATTAGGAAAATCTTTCCTTCTTTCTAACTTAGTTTGTCCGTATTTCAGAGCTCTTTCTGCTATAACTTCATTAAACTCCATTAATTCTGAAATAGAATGCACTGGCATATTAGAAGGTAATTTAGAAAGATAGTTATCTAAACTATGCTTTAGTTCATAAAGCGGAACTCCCCAGCTCCATTCTCTATGAAAAGATGGAATATCAATATTTTCTATTACCGTTGCTCCCTTACTACGTAATACTTCAATCGTCTCCTTGAACAGCGTTTCATCATACTCATCAGTTTCATAATAATCTTTTGGTGCATTGCTAAATACACCAATCTGCGCTCCATGTAAGCCATTGTCATCAAGATATTTTGTATAATCATGTTCTGCTATACCTTCACTTTTATGAGTAGCTACATCCTTCTCGTCTACCCCAGTTAAACTCTCTAGCAAAATAGCAGCGTCTGTAACCGTTCTAGCAAATGGACCAGCTGTATCTTGCGAATACGTGAACGGAATAATGCCTCTACGACTAATTAGACCAACAGTCGGTTTAATACCCACTACAGAGTTTTGAACAGCCGGACTTAAAATAGAAGCATCCGTTTCCGTTCCAACAGATACTACTGTAAAGTTAGCGGCAACTGCTATCGCAGATCCTGTACTTGAGCCACCAACAAACATATCATCCTCACCTGTACCGTAAGGGTTTATTGTTTGTCCACCTCTTGCACTATATCCAGCCCACATTTCAAATGACATCGCATTTGCTAATTCTGTCATATTTGTTTTCCCTATTATCACTGCTCCTGCTTCTCGAAGTTTCGTAACGAGAAATGCATCTTCACTACTTATATTTTGTTCTAGTGCAATCGTACCTGCACTTGTATGCATAGAGTCATTCGTTTCAATATTATCCTTAAGTAAAACCGGTATACCATGTAATGGACCTCTTATACCTTTTGTCCTTCTTTCATTATCTAACGCTTCTGCAATAAAGACAGCATCTGGATTGATTTCTAAAATAGAATTAATTTTTGGTCCATCCTGATCATATTTTGCGATTCTATGTAGGTAATACATAACTAATTCTTTTGAAGTTAATTGCCCAGCTTCCATCGTTGCTTGTATGTCATGTATTGTTAATTCTTTTTGTAAATGTGCATTGAACTGAATCTCCATCGTCATTCTCCTTCTATAAACCTTTATTAATAGCATGTCTCTATTACTTTTTCATTTTCTCCGCTCCTCGCATATACAACTACAATCCCTTTAAAAAAATTCAACTTACCAATGTAAAAACCTTTTATTTCCTGAAAAATAAAAAGAGTCTGAAACGGATAAACGTCCGCTTCAGACTCTTTTCTTACTTCACACATACTTCATCTAATAAATGTAAAAACTCACCTTGTTTCCCGGCTAATTCAGGGCATTTTGCAATATCAACCCAGTCATAGCAAAATACCAACCCTTCATCTTCCTTACCAGCACTTACAATATGTTCCCAACTATCTTTTACATCTGTTAGTAATGTTACGTGGAAGAAATGGCATTTTTGATATTCCTTTTTTTCTTTCACATGTATGATGTAATCAGCTAGGAATCGTTCGATGCATAAATGACGTAATCCAGTCTCTTCTTGTACTTCACGTAAAATCGCTGCCTCTAATGATTCCGCTTCTTCCACTGTTCCTCCTGGTATTTGTATACCAGCTTCAGGTATATCACGATGTTTAAAAACAAGCAGTTGTATAACTCCCTCTTTTTCTCTTGTCACATATGCGTGTACTTTTTTATTATATAACACCGTCATAACCCTTCTCTCCCCTCAATTGTTCACTCTGTTACTTCTTCAAGCGTCAGTTGATTTTCATATAAATATGTAGCTTGTGGATTCCCCACATACCTCACATGCCATGGTTCATATCGATAACCAGTAAGCGACTCCTTCTCTTTCGTATATCGAATGACAAAACCAAATTTATGGGCATTTTCAGAAAGCCACTGCCCTTCTTTTGTTTCACCAAAAATTGTCTCTAACTGAAACTTAGCAGATTGAGATGTAATATCCATAGCTAGTCCAGTTTGATGTTCGCTCGTTCCAGGAACTGCGCTAGACATCGCTGTTTTTGCTTCTCCATCTTGTTTTTTATACATCGTATTTAACGCTTTTTGTCGATCAAAAGATCTAAATCCAGAGACTGCAAAAAGAAAAACACGCTCCTTATCAGCTTGCTGAAACATTTCCTCCAGCGCCCCTGCTGCCTCTTTCCTCATTTTTTTCTTTTCTTGATCACCTTCACTTGAGTAACGTACTTTCGGAATAACTAAATCTCGCGGTCTATACCCATCTGGTAAACGCCTACTTTTATTCACAAGCACAAGCATCGAATTTGGATTACTAATTACCGCAATATCTCCATCCATATTCGCAATCGTTTCTTTCGCTTTCGGAAATATGTTATTTACATTTACCTCGCGCGCCTGCTTATCCTTATACATTTTATAATTGATTCCTGCTACTCCAACAATGAGTATCATCGCTACGATACCAAGTAGTGTCCATCTTTTTTTCATATAACGACCTCTTATTTTAATAATTTGGCCATTTCATACTCATCGATGTTCTCTCCATCGATAATAAGAGCAGCTCTTTTGACACCTTCTTTCTCAAATCCAGCTTTTGTATATAGTGCCTGAGCTCTTGTATTGTGGGCCATTACCGTTAATTCTAAACGCCATACATCATGTAATCTTGCCCACTTCTCAGCTTCTTTAAACAATCTCGTCCCAATACCTCGCCCGCTAAACTCTTGCAAAATACCAATTACAATACCTGCTACATGTCTCTTTCTTTGAATATGATTTCCATTAACTAAAATAAATCCTACTATTCTCTCTTCTTCAACTGCTACCAATATTGTTGCATACTCATTTTCTATAAATCGATGAATCATTTGTTCCTGTTGCTCGGCTGTGAATTTTCTTTCTCCTGGTTCATATAACATAAATTTCGTTTCTTCATCTAATTGCTTACTTAATTGCAAAAATGATGCTGCATCTTCTATTTTGATCTCCCTAATCACTTCAATCACCCTACCCAGTTTCTTAATAAAAAGTTTTCCTTGTAAAAAGATTTTCTCTACTTTCCCGAAAATCCCTTTGTAAATCTCCCAGTATAATTTGACAAATTTCGATATTACTATAGCAACAAAAAATATGTCTATTCTGTGACGTCTCATCATGACAAAAAAAACGCAAGCATTACACTCACGTTTTTTCAAACTCTCCCATTCATTTATGTTTCACTTCATCCATTCACTTTTTCCGCCTGCCAGAAATATTCACCAAACGCTTTAGCAAGGGCATCAATCGATCGGTTTAGTTCTTCCTCTGTATTATCTACACCACCAACTTCAATTAATATCGCTTGCCCTGATAAGTCTTGATTGTAGACACCATTTCCTGTTTGAAACCCTTTTTGAATGACACCTCTACTCACTCCTGGATACTTCTTACTAATCGTCTCATGTAAAGCCGTTGCTAATTGTAAGTTTTTCTCATAATTTTTATTGCCTTTTCCTATGACGAAAGCAAGCTTCGCATATGATTTATCTCCAATTGCTTTTGTCGTAACATTTTTTCGAGCACTATCACGATGTAAGTCAAAGAAGTATTGTAGTTCTTTATTGCCAGTCATTGCTTCTTGTACAATTTCCCGTGACATTTTGTAAGAACTATTACTATTTAACCCTTTACTAATCAACTTTTGACCGACATCAGTCTTGTCGTTAGTAGCCCCGATCCCTTCACTTGCTAATTGTTCACGAAATCGGTCACCTACTAATGAAATATTCGTGACGGAACTTGTCGCTTTATTCGGGTTTGGATCGTTTGTTAAATTCAGTAACGGCAAATAAGATTCCCAGCTATGCGAATGATAAATAAATGCAACTTGTCTTTTCCCTGTCGTTTGAGCCGGTTGCTTTTTCTCTTTGTTCGTATCCGGTTTTGGAGCCTGTCCACCTTCTCCAGTCCGTTCTTTTACTACTTCTTCAAGTGGCACGCTCGATTCTATCGGTAAGTTAGAATAATTTGTCCCTTCACCCGCAATAACAATTTCTGTATCATACTTACCAAAACCAGGTAGCTCTTTGCCGACAAAACTCCGTACATCGTTAAAACGAATATTTGTAGCCATAGAAAAGAGAAACGAAGAAATTGAAAAATCTTGGTTTAAATTTCGATATTCCTGTGTAAAATAATGATTCTCTTTCCCAAGAACGTACATGTAACCATTCATCGATAACTCATTTAACCAATTATATAAATACGTTGACTTTGTCTCTTTCATAGAAGTTACCATCATACTAATAAGAAAAAAAGTCGCTAGTACTGTAGCAATAATAAATAAAATTAACTTACGTACACTTGTAAATTTTACATAAAAAAAGCCTCGATTCATACTATCACCCTCTCTATTTCAAGTTATGTACAAGCTCTAGAGAATAGACCGTCTAAATTCCGGCTATATTGTTAATGAGGTGAAATGAATTGAAGCTACTAATAGGAACATTGCCCATTGTACTATCATTTATTTTTTATTGGCTTGCTAAGCATCCTACAATCCGTGTTGCATTCCATATTTCAGCGTACTTAGCACTTTATGTACTCGGCACAATTATTTCTATTCATATATATGATGTTTTAATACAAGATTTAGTTTTCATGACAAGCATTCATGGAATTTTACTAAATCCATTTTTTCTTATATCAGGAGGATATATAGGGATATACACTTTATACTTACTTTTGTCTTACATGATTACAAATATTAAAAATGGAGCGTAATGAAATGCAACCACCTTTCATCTGTCATATATGCAAAAAAAGAATTGCGCGAAAGAAAGATCTTATTACTGCCACACGGTACTTCCGCTTTTATATATTTCACAATGATTGTTTTAAAAGGAAACAAGTGTTCATCTCAAAATTTATCCCTGTAAATACACTTTTTAATTTCTTTCTTATTATATATGGACTTATTTTTGGCAGTATTCTTATGATGGCAGAACCATCTATTATTTGGCTCATTTTCTTATTTCCAATCTTATATCGGCTTTTTTCTTATTATTATGTTGAGCGTTTTTTCTCTACATAGCGTATAGATTGTCCTCTAGGTATACTTAAACATTCCCACTCATTGTCTTTTAGCATTTTACCGATGTAAATCATTTGTCCAATATGCAAAGCATAATGAGAAATTTGTCTTTCAATTGATTGCATAACAGTATGTGCTTCACCGCGAATATATACCGTCTGTAATAAATGTTCCGGCGTTAGCACATTCATCGTACTAAAAACATATTCCCATCCTTCATTCCATGCTTCAAGAACCTCTTCCTTTGAATGATAGCCGCCTTCAAATTCAGCATCTCGGTTACGATCTGTTTTTTCACCATCAGATGTTAAAAAATCCGTCCACCTAGAACGCATATTACCGTGCAGATGCTTAATTATGATAGCTATACTATTAGTTGTTTCATGAGAAAACCATTCAATCTGTTCATATGATAATTGCGAAAGGACTCTCTCTCCTTGCTTTTTTGTTGCTTTAAAATTCGAAATGGCACATTGTAAATATTCTCGTCCAATATCCATGTTCCCCCGCCTTTACACTAGCTAATTTTCGTTCCATTTGGTAATTCCATATTCGGCTGCAGTAATACGACATCACCATCTTCAGGTACTCCCCCTAAAATAAGCACTTCTGATTTAAATCCAGCTACACGTTTTGGCGGAAAATTTACAACAGCAACGATTTGCTGACCAATTAAATCTTCTGGGGTATATCTCTTCGTAATTTGAGCACTTGACTGTTTAATTCCAAGCTCTCCAAAATCAATTTCTAGTTTAATCGCTGGAACTCTCGCTTCTTTAAATTCCTCTGCATGTGTTACAGTTCCAATTCTTACATCCAAAGTTAAAAAATCTTCAAAATTAGCCATTATATCACTCCTCCCATTTATTACTTAGACAAAATACTAATATCCCCTTTAAAAAAAGAAAGGCGCCTAAGCACCTTTCTTTTGTAGTTCACTTGATTCATTTGATTTATAGAAGAAGAAACCAATTATCCCGCCAATACATGATGGGATTAACCATCCTATTCCTTCATTATATAATGGTAACATTTGTAGCACGTTAGAAATCGCGTCAATTTTAATCTTCGCACTTTCTAAACCGTTAAAGAAACTAATTAACAATGCGCCTAAAATAGCTCCAATATAAATGGTATTGCGCTTCCCAATCCATTTATGGAAGTAAGAAAGTACGATTAATACGATTGCAACTGGATAAATAATCATTAACACTGGTAAAGTAACTGCGATTAATTGTGTTAAACCTAGGTTAGATACAATTAAGCTAAACACACATACCATTGTTACAATCACTTTATGCGAAAGTTTAGGGAATAAGTTTGTAAAGAAGCCAGCACAAGCTGATGTTAATCCAACAGAAGTTGTTAAACAAGCAAGGATAATAACGAGCCCTAATAAAATTTTACCACTTGTTCCATATAACTCATTTACAACATTCGTTAAAATAAGTCCACCATTCTCTGATACACCAAGTGATGTACTTGTTGAACCAAGATAAGCAAGTGATAAATAGATTAACGTTAAACCAAGTACAGCAATAATACCTGATACTACTGTTATTTTTGCAACTTGACTACTCTCTTTTATCCCTTTAGATCGGATAACTTGTACAACGACAATTCCAAATACAAGCGCACTAATTGCATCCATCGTTAAATATCCTTGAATAAATCCACCAAAGAAGGCATTTTCTTTGTATGCCGCTAGCGGCGCAGCTGGTTCTCCAATCGGATCAATAATTGCCTTTCCGACAATTACAGCCACAATCAATACTAATAATGGTGTAAGAAATTTCCCGAACCAATCCACTAATTTAGATGGATTTAATGATAAATACCACGTTATTCCGAAGAAAATTATAGTGAAAAGAAATAGCATGTACCACTCTGAAACCAATGCCTCTGATAGAAATGGCTTCATACCCATTTCAAATGAAACGGCTCCCGTACGCGGAATCGCGAAAAATGGTCCAATCGCTAAATAACTAATCAATGGGAAAATAAACGCAAATATAGGGTGAACTCTAGAAGATAGCGCTTTCAAGTCCCCCTCTACAAACGCGACAGCTGTTACAGCTAATAGGGGTAATCCGACTCCCGTTACAAGGAATCCAATAGTAGCAACCCAAACATTCTCTCCAGCTTGTTGCCCTAAAACTGGTGGGAAAATTAAATTTCCTGCTCCTAAAAATAGTGCAAATAACATTAAACCAATTGCTACCGTATCACCTGGCCTTAAACGTCCCTTCATACTTTTCATTTGCATAGCACTTTTTCATTGTTTTTCTCTATTTTCACAATATGCTATGCATCCTCCTCTCTGCTCAAGATGATAAAATATGCCCCTTACAAAGCAGTGTCTTTCTCCATAATTTCTCCATTCCCCTTATTCTTACTCTAATTATTGATTTTTGATTTTTTTGAATATTTAACTCATTAGAGTGGTATTGCGTGGAGTTTAGTTGTCAGACCTCTTTGTTTTTATCACACATATAGTAACATATTTAGTTGAAAAATAAAAACATATTTTCAAATTGATTTTTTTGAAAATCAAAATTATCTACATTTTTTATTCTTTTACACAAATATTGTTACAATCTCAATTTTTACCCTATCATTATTTTCAAATAATTTTATGCACATAACATAACAAAAGCCATCCAACATAATTAGATGGCTTTTGCATGTTACTCTATCGTTTCAACTTCACGTGGATTCTTCATCTCTTCCACATACACAACTCTAAATCCGTGATCTTCTAAATCTTTCAATAACGTCTCTAATTCACCGTCGTTAAACTCTTCTCCTAATGTAAACATAATTCTACGAACTAATAAGGCATCATTATCAAAAGTCATTAAACTTTGGATACCTGTAAATTTTTTTAATACTGTCGATAATTTTTGAATTGCCCCATTATAATCTTGCGTCCCAATCATGACAGAATATTTACTAGAATGAACACCCCAAGCATCTTCTAATAACTCGAAAACTTTTTTATGCGTTAAAATTCCAAGAAAGACTCCTTTTTCATCAACTACTGATAAATAAGGTAATTTTTTTATTGTAAAAAATACTTTAAAGAAAGAAGAATCTTCTCTGACATATCCTTCTTTATCGTTTAATAATTGCAATACACTCTCTTCCAGCGAAC
>NZ_BOQB01000008.1 GCF_018332475.1 Bacillus sanguinis
TAATCAGTGGGGGATGAACCCCCCACTGATTAAAGTTTCACTTTATTTCCTATTTCTTCCTCTTATTATACTATTAAAATACAGAATTTTCTAAAATAGGAGGTTTATATGTTACAACAACAGTTAGAAGAAATTCGTAATAATAATTACATACTGGATAACAAAGTTAACATTGATTCTTTAAGTTCCAATATGCTTGAACATATCGGTGTTACTGATGGCTATTTAAGAGACAAACTTATCTGCTCTGCTTTTTATCATCTCATCAAAAAGCAATACATTTCACACACGCAATTACAGAAACTACTATTAGAAAGCATCGGTGAAAAATATTTATTTTATAAAATTCATTCAGATGACGAAGATGCGGTATTTACCCGTGCATTTACAACATTATTAATTGCGCTCATTATTGATGCCGATACAAATCATAATTTCTTATCACAGAATGATATTTTAAATGTAAAAGATCAATTAATTCTATATATGAACAATGAACATGATTTCCGTGGATATGTGCGAGACCATGGCTGGGCACATAGTATCGCTCATGCTTCCGATACGTTTGAGGTGCTTGTTCGTAATCCTAAACTTAAAACTTTATATTACGAAGAAATATTACAAACTTTATTAAACAAAGTTTGTGTTCATTCCATCTATTACAAATATGAAGAAGATGAACGTCTCGTTTATCCAATTGTCACAATGCTACAAAATGGTCTAAAGGAAGACGTACTCATATTAGCCCTGCATGATTTAGTAGCTCAATTACAAGTAAAAAAATCCACGCTACATATTGAATCATACGAATTTCTATACGGAAATATTAAATCTTTCTTACGTAGCTTATTTTTCAGACTACGTACACTTTCCATATGTAAAGAAACCGAATGTGAAATTGAAAAATTGCTACAAGAACTTCCAAAATATTATTAAAAAAAGAAGGCCACTTAAAAAGTGCCTTCTTCTATTTCACTAATATTTAATTGAAATTTCACGATCCAAACTGAGAAAAGGTGGACAAGAAGCGCAAACGCCATACATGCTCCGCTTAAAAAAGTTAGTATAGGATGCGAATACACGTGCCCTAATCCATAGGATATCGCCACGAAAAATATAGTTATGTAAATATAAATTGCTCCATGTATTTGCCTCATATGAACCTCCTTTTCCCATATTATAACATAAATTTTCTGATTATTCACATTAATCTCTTGTAATCAATATTTCTCAACTGTTACACCTCTAACAGCAGCCTTAATATATGGTGCCCCTTGTAAACTTTGTAAATCCTCTGTTTTTCGCGTTACAACTACACCGTATATTTGTAAGTCTTTTACTACGAAATTTTTCATCTCATTATAGTTTTCCCTAAAATATTTTTGATATCCCCCTTTATTTTCACTTAAAGATATCCAAATACAGCTTTTCTATAATTTTTTTCAAAATAAAAAAGCACATCTATTTTGATGCGCCCTTCACATATATTTTATTAACATATAAATCACTTTTTTGAAACAAAAACTCTCACTCATCTCTCTCCATACTATCGTTATGACTTAGTTTCCATAATAATTGAACGAGGATAAAACCCCAGCTTTTCATAAAACGATACAGCTTCATTTCCGTACACTACTGTTAATTCAATTTCATCTATCTTCTTCGCTTTAAACCATTCCACTGCACTATTCATTAATTTCAAACCAAATCCGTTTCTTCGGTATTTTTCATCAACGAATAAAACTTCAATCTTTCCATTTACACTTTTGCTATACGCTATACAACATCCTAATATATTATCTGTTTCCGCCTCAACTAATACTTCAATTCTATACTCTCCATACTTTGAATTTTGTTTATAAATTTCAATACGTTCCTCAAACGTCATTCTTGGATAGTCACCAGAAAAATGTTTTGATGTATTATTATGATATTCATGCAATTTATTTAAAGGTTCTCTTATTACTTCTATTTCATCGAGAGTGATATATTTATTACTAATCCTCATCCTACCGCATCTCCAATAATATATATTCCAACCAAAAAAATGACCATTTTACGGTTATAAAATACCAATCTATTATTTCATCGCGTCCTTCACAACATCTTGAATCATAACGACTTCTGTTTTCATATCAACAGGGGGTGCTTCTTCATCAATACATTCATACCAAAACGCTAAGTGCTTTTTATCAATTTCATGATGAGAATTTTCGACAAGAGCCCCGCCTTCTCCTTGCACAGAATACCAATATAAGTACTCTTCTCCATCTCTTATTTCCCGGAAAATTGTCTCTACATACATCTTTTCGTCGTTTAATGTCAAAAGCACTTCTTTCATATTTTCATTAAGAAGCTGCATCCATTCATCTACACGATGACTTTTACCTTGTTTCACTTTAAATCTCGTTAACTCTACATTCATTTTTATTCCCCCGTTTTCTTACGTACAAACAATCTATATTCTATTGGATTATGAAAACTTAATTTACTAGCTAATTGTTGCGAAGGAATATTGTCTACATAACAATCCCAGCACGGTGTAATATCATTTTGCATGCAATGTTCAATAAACCGTGTTGCAACAGCTTGAGCTAATCCTTTCCCTTGATATGCTTTATGCGTCGCAATATCAATTTCAGCAAATCCATTCCCATTAAATATCGAAACACATTCAGCTACAATTATCCCATCTTGTTCTATACAAAATCCGAAACCACTGTTCAAAAATAGCTCTTTTGACCCCCAATATTCTTTATAGTACTCCTCTGTAAATTCATTGCTTCGTTCTATATCTCTTCTATTAATACGCTTCACTTCATATGTACTTTTGTTACAATCTCGTTTTTTCTCTTCAAAGGTTACGCTTTGAAATTTCATTCGCGGGATGTTACGAAGTACATTACTAAAACGCTCTTCTAACATCATTTCCCACTCGTCACTCGAAGTGAACAATGTAAATCTCTTCTCTGTTTTTTCAATAGCCATTTTTAAATACATAAATAAATCTTCATTATAATTTTGATCATCCGTATCACCAAATAAATAATAGATACCATTAGCTGTACGAATTAGTCCTGCTGTTAATTTCTCGTTTGTAAAAACCTCACCATCTATCATTTGATCACATACCGCATAAGCAAACGTCGTCGTTTTTGTATGACTTTCTAAAATCGGAAGGATTTTTCTATACTGGGCTACAGATAACTTTTTCATAATTGCTCCACTTTAATCGTATCAGCTGCTATATTTTCAAAACAAAGATTTACCGTTCTCTTTAACGCTCTCGTTCTATGAATCGTGCATGCTGGAATTAAGATAGAATCATTTGGCTTTAAAACTGCCGTTTCTCCATCTTCAAAATCGATAAGTAATTCTCCCTCTAGTACAATAAATAATTCATCCGAATTAGAATGATAGTGCCAATCATATTCACCAGTAAATACAGCGATTCGTAAGCAATGACTATTTACATTTGAAACGACGAAGTTTTTATGCTGATCTTGAATGTCCTTTGTTAATTCTATTAAGTTCACAGTTTCCATCTTTCGTCCCATCCTTTCATTAGTCGTTCTTCTGAAAAACTAGCTTAGTCTCCTCCACCATCACTTGATGAGCTTGAAGCATATGAAGATTTTTTGCTCATTTTTCTTTGCTTATCTTTCTTACTTTCATGACTAGGCCATACTGTATCAAAAAATATAAAGAATAAGACTAATTCTATTGCAACAAGGAGAAATTCTAAAATACTCTCAATAATATTAGGAGTTATCTCAAAACTGTAAAACACTCCAAATGAATACATACACAAAATTACATACAGAGCCATACAAATATACCGAAATGTTTTTTCAATTATAAGGACTACTTTTTGTGAAAAAGGTATGTTCTGTTCCTGTTTTTTCTTTATGTACTTTTGTCTTTTAGCTTGCTTTTGCTTCCTCTTTTTGCTCCCCACCCAATCCCCTCTTTTGACTTTTATTTTTCATTTAATTCCAAATTATCACAAAAAACAACATTGTAACAAGCTATATTTCACGTAAAGCTTTGTTTACTTTTTGTAAAGTTTTATTTACTTATTACCTAAAAATGGATATAATAAATGTAACAAATTTACAAAAAGGAGACTTTGTATATTTGATTAAAAATAAGGTAAAACAATTCCGCGTCGTTAGAGACATCACCCAAGAACAATTAGCTTCCTCTGTTCAAATCACTAGACAATCCCTCATCGCTATCGAGAAGAATAAATACAACCCAAGTTTAGAATTAGCATTGAAATTATGTGAGTTTTTCAACTGTAAAGTAGAGGATTTATTTCAATTAGATAAAACTGGGGAGGAAAAAGAATGAAAAATACTTTTAATCAAAAGTTCATTTCACATCTTACTTTTTTAGTGTTAGGATCATCTTTTCTTTATTTCAGTAGTAATGACGAAGAAAAGATTAGTTCTGTCCTTCTATTCGCTGGCGTATACATACTCTTGACCTTGATACTATTAGTAGCGAAACGAATATTCTTTAAGAAAAAAAAGAACGATGCAGAGAAGTATCCATTACCTGAGATGGATGAAAGAATCGAGAAGATGAGTTTAAAACTTATGGCACAAATTTTTGGTCTCTCTCATTTAATCGGCTCTGCAATACTATTTATTTTATATATCACTGACAAAAACTCGGTGATACGAGTTGAGTATGCCTTATATTATTTGTTCGGCATTCTTTTCTTTACAATGATGTTCGGATTGAAAATTGTAAAGAAACTAGACAATTAGCCTAAATAAAAAGCCCTTCCTTACAAAAGGAGGGGCTTTCATGTATTTCTATTATGATAAAGCAGGAGCTTTTTCAAGTAGCTCTTTCGCATCAGCGTATTGTAAACCGTGCGCTTCTGCAACTGCTTCGAATGTTACATAGCCATCTAATGTGTTAATACCTTTTAGTAATGCAGTATTGCCTAGGCAAGCATCTTTATAGCCTTTGTTCGCAATTTGCACTGCATATGGTACTGTTACGTTTGTTAATGCAAGAGTTGATGTACGTGGAACCGCACCTGGCATATTCGCAACTGCATAATGAACAACGCCATGTTTTTCGTAAGTTGGGTTGTCGTGAGTTGTAATACGGTCAGTTGTTTCGAAAATACCACCTTGGTCAATCGCGATATCTACAACGACAGAACCTGGTTCCATTGATTGAATCATTTCTTCTGTTACAAGTTTTGGCGCTTTTGCACCTGGAATTAATACCGCACCAATAACAAGATCAGATTCTTTTACAGCTTCTGCAATGTTGTATGGATTAGACATTAAAGTTTTTACTTGGTTACCGAAAATGTCATCTAGTTGACGAAGGCGTTCTGCACTTAAGTCGATGATTGTTACATCTGCACCTAAACCTACTGCAATCTTCGCTGCGTTTGTACCAGCTTGACCACCGCCGATAATTGTTACTTTGCCGCGTTTTACCCCTGGAACGCCTGCAAGTAAAATACCTTTACCACCTTTGTTTTTCTCAAGGAATTGTGCACCGATTTGTGCAGACATACGACCAGCTACTTCACTCATAGGTGCAAGTAATGGTAATGAACGATTGTCTAATTGTACTGTTTCATATGCAATTGATACAACTTTGTTATCAATTAATGCTTTCGTTAATTCTGGTTCTGGAGCTAAGTGTAAGTATGTGAATAAAATTAAACCTTCACGGAAATAGCCGTATTCACTTGCAACTGGCTCTTTTACCTTCATAACCATATCTTGATTCCATGCTTCTTCAGCAGTTTCAACAAGTTTCGCACCAGCTTGTACGTATTCTTCATCTGTAAAGCCAGATCCTAAACCTGCTCCTTTTTGAACAAAAACTTCATGACCATTTTGTACTAAATGTACCGCTCCCGCTGGCGTCATTGCCACGCGGTTTTCATTGTTTTTAATTTCTGTTGGAATACCGATACGCATTATTAGTTCCCCCTTGAGTTATGAAATGACCCCTGAATCATTTTTTAAAGCGCTTTCTACGCTCTTATATTTTAACATAATATCTCAATATTTGACAAAAAATAATACAAGTTTTCCGATAGTTTTAATCTTAGATTAAAAGACAGTATTATCCATACTTCTCAGCGTAAAGGATAAACTGTCCAATTATTCGAAACTTCACTTTATTTCGCTCTATCGATGTCTATGAATCACATCTACTGCACCAGTTACTTCAATAATTGTACCGGTAATCATATCGGAATCGTCCTCACATAAAAACGAAATCGTTCTTGCGATATCTTCACCTGTTCCAGATCTACCAATTGGTGTGTTATGTTCTTTCAACTGACGTGCTTCTTGAATTGTCGCTTCTTTCATTTCACCAATAATATCACCAGGACATACCATATTTGCAGTAATACCATATTCTGCTTCTTCATAAGCAACTGTTTTCGTTAATGAAACAAGTCCTACTTTCGCTGCTGCAAAAGCTGAACGATAAATCCATCCCGGTGCGCTATCTGCTCCTTGGAATCCGTAATTAATAATACGACCAAAGTTCTGCTTTCTCATAACTGGAACGACAAGTTTCAACAAATGAAATACCGCTGTTAAATTACCCTGAATCATTTCATTCCATTCATCTTCTTCATAATCGACTAACTTTTTTCGTTCAAATATATATGGACCAGCATTATTAATTAAAAAGTCAATTTTGCCAAAACGGCTTATCGCTTCTTCTACTATTTTATGTAAATCTTCTTTTTTCGTGACATCCGCTTGCACGAATTGTAGACGTTCTTCCTTATTTTTATATGTTTCTTTCATCATTTCCATAGCAGTTATATCGCTATGATATGTTACTGTTACTGAATATCCTTTTGCCAATAACTTTTCTGTTACTTGCTTTCCTAAACCTTTCGTACCGGCTGTAATGAGCGCATGTCTCACAAAACTGCCTCCTTTTAAATTGCTATAGTTCATATGTAACAAGTTCTCGCACCAATTACAACTAAAATGAATTGAAACAGAGTTTTCGAAATTCTGTAACGTTTCCGACAAGCACATTACCAAAATTTGTTTTATAATAAAGTTGTAAATGGTAATAAAAATGATTGGGAGGAATTTACTATGAATAATACATATACAAATATTTTAATCGCGGTGGACGGTTCTAAAGAAGCAGAAAAAGCCTTTAAAAAGGCAATTCAAGTCGCTAAACGAAACAATGCAACATTAACAATTGCTCATATCGTTGATGTAAAAGCATACTCAGCAGTAGAAGCTTATAGCCGTGCAATTGCTGAACGTGCCAATCTATTTGCAGAAGACTTATTAGAAGACTACAAAAAAACTGCGCTTGAAGCTGGCCTTGAAAAAATTGAAACTGTATTAGAATTTGGTAATCCTAAATCTAAAATTTCAAAAGAAATCGCTCCAAACCATAAAGTAGATTTAATTATGTGTGGTGCAACTGGTTTAAATGCTGTAGAACGTTTCCTAATTGGTAGCGTCTCTGAACATATTATTCGCTATGCGAAATGCGATGTCCTTGTTGTTCGTGGTGATGAGGAGCAAGGTGATCTTTAATTTATAGATAAAACACTAAATTTAATGTGCAGTACTGAATCTAAAGTAATTAAAGATAAATAAGATATATTGTTAAGGCGTATCTAACACAGTGTTAGATACGCCTATTTTTTAAGCTTTTATCGCTTGTTTATTACTACATTTAGAGTTTGTTAATCTCCCCCCATTTTTACATTGAATCCTCCAGGAGATTAGCATTCAAACTGATTCATTTTTAAATTTTATAAACACACAGAATATTCCCTTGATATAATCAGATTGTAAATACTAGGAAAAGAAGGGATGGTATGACTCAGATAAAGGTTACGCCTGAAAGGTTAGAACAGGTAGCTAAAACAGTACAAAATGCTAGAAACAGCCTAGAATATATACATAAAGATTTATACAATCAAACTGAATATATCGCTTCTCAATGGAGTGGTGCAACAAGTAATCATTTTTATCAAATGTTTAATGATGCTAAACCAAAAATGTTTTCTGTTCTCCAAACTTTAGATAATATTGCAGATCAACTCACACATGCTGCTGATAAATTCCGAAATGCAGATCAACTCTATGGAGGAAATTCGGTTAAAAATAGCGATGCGAATACTAGCACTACCTCAGCTCAAAATGAAGAAGTTGATATGGGAAAACTAACTAGAGATTTGGCAGGAGAGTTAACAGGAGAATATGATATAAGACGTGTCACAGAAGGTGTCGATCCTGATACAGGTAAAAAACTTTCATGGTGGGAACGTAGTTTAGCTGGAGTAATGGTAGTAGCTGGTATTACACCTATCGGAAAAGGCGTTAAAATACTGAAATCAGGAAAAAAAGTTACAAATGCTTTAGACGCCGCAGCACAACTAGAAAAAAGACGAGAAACTCTAGCAAAAAATACAAAAGCTGGGGATGTTTTTGAAAAAGAGATGGAAGCAACTATACGAAAAGAAAAAGCACAATCGGAATTAAATAATCAAGTCACGATTATGACAAAATCAGGGGTTCGAACACGTTTAGATATAGCAGGGAAGGATGTAGATGGTAAAATAGATTTGATTGAATTAAAATCTTCACCAACTGCACCTCTTACAAAAAATCAGAAAAAAGCATTCCCTGAGATTGAAGAGAGTGGTGCAATTGTTAGAAGTAGAAGCAAGCCACCTTTTGAGTATCTTGAAGAGATTCCACCAACTAAAGTTACAGTAATACGAAAAAATGACTAGGAGGTTTTTATATGGCACTACATGACATAGATCAAGTAGATTTAATTTCTCTAGATAATGAAAATGAAGATATAGTATATTTAACTATTTTTGATGCATTAGATTGGGAAGAAGAACATGAGCATGCATTACTTTTACAAGAAAAGATAAATAGATATCTAGCATTTATTGAAAGTGGGGAAATCTATGAAACAACACCTGAAACAATCGAAAAAAATAAATTTGTAATTCAAGTATATGCGCTACATGAACGGAATGAATATGGTAAAGAATTTTATACCCTAGTTCAGGACCATTTACATGAAGCAGGTTACGGATTGCAATTTAATTATCGACCAATGGAATCAATAAATAGCACCCATGAATAATCTGATTTTTCACACCCTCTTATACTTTAATGTGGTATAACAGAATTAGTAAGTGCTGGTGTGTGATAGGAGGTTATATCCTTTCTTTCTCTAATTTCACAGGGCAAGAGAGGTGTAACCGATATGAATTTTTCACAATAATTATTGCAGGATACTACAAAGCTATTCGTAACAATATTCATCAAACTAAGAGAAACTCCCATCCCAAAAACGATATTTTTCTTGTAAAGTGACAATAAGATTATTTAATTAAACAATCTCAAACAAACATAGCCCCGTACTAAATTTAGTACGGGGTTTAAAATAGCTTTTTAACTTTTTGATGTAAGATACTTCACTATAAACACAAAACAAACCACAACAACAATAACGATCGCCAACACATAAGGCGGAAGAAGTTTTAAGGACCACAGTGCCATCATGATCGTAGCGACGGTTAAATATGTTTTCTTTGCATCTTCTGTCATTTTTTTACGAAGCAAGAAAACATACAAATAACCAATTGGCGGCGTAATAAAGCAAAGAACATATATAATTTTTGATTTCAAATACCATTTTTGTTCTCCGAGTTTCTTTATATCTTCTTCTATTCTCTTATGCTCTTTTTCTCTCGCTTCTTCTACAAGCGGATCTTCCTCTTCTCCTCGCTTTTCTTTCATATAGGGAAGAAAGTGCATGAAAAAATAGTATGCAAATACGAACGCTCCAAATCCAATATTTACTCTTTCTAATGGAATATGCTCACTAAAAAAAGCGGCAGCAATCACTAAAGAAAAACAATACGTTGTTATCCAAAATGAACGTTTTCTCTTTTTTCGTTCCATTTCTTTTTTATCTTGTACATCTTTTCTTTTCGAAAGCCATATTGAAATACAGCAATCTACTACAAATAGAGTAAAGATAAATATCCCGATGTGTACTGTTTCTACATCCTCAAATGAAAAGATATTTGGGAATGCAACGTGCAATACAATTAGCGTATACAAAATTAACCCTATAAAATAAATACGTCTCATTTTCCATCCCCTTCTTATTTCCTAACATTACATTAACATACATTTTTTAGAAATAGACGGACAAAATATATATGTTTAAAAAAGGAGGATGTAACATGGATGATTCTGAACGTATTATTTTAGATGTGAATGGGAAAGAAATCGAAATGTTAGATACGATTCGCGCACATTTTAGAGAAACACACGGAATTGAACTAAGTAATGGTGCATTGCTGCGAGATTTGATGGATATTGAGTATATTCGAATTACAGAAGATAGACATAAGTATGATTAATCGATACATTGTAAGCCTAGAGCAGATTGCTCTAGGCTTACTTACATTTACACGAAAAATGTTATAATTAGGAAAAAAGTGGAGGATACGAAAATATGAAATCTGAAAATATCTCAAAACATTTTCATACATTACATATACAAAGGAACGAGTCCCTTCCTCAGCTCCATTCACTATCACAAGAACAACTATGGTATAGGAAAGAGGACAAAAAATGGTCTATTGGTGAACACTTTTATCACTTATATTTAATTGCAAGGATGCTCAAAGTAGCGATTAAATTCTCTCTCACTCTTATCCCTTATGCAAAACTAAGAAAAAATGCCCCATTTGCAACTGACATACATGACATTTACGCCGAATATAAAGAAAAACATGATAAAGGAATGAAAGCACCTTGGATTTTAATCCCCTCAAAAAAAGTCTATCACTCTATGAATGTAACTGAATTAGAAGAATTACTTGCACGTGAAACAGATGAAATAAAAAGGCTCGTTCAAAATATAGAAGAAAATATTGCAGGACATATCGTATTTTTTGATCCAATTGCTCACTATCCTAACCTCATTCAATCTATTCAACTATTAGCAATACATGAGAAACATCATTTTATGATTATGAAAAATAATTATAAAATGATAGATACACTGCTAAAAGTCTAAATACAAAAAGTAAGGTGCTTTCTATAAGGCACCTTACCTTCTATGTTATGCATCATTTAATTCCAACAAACTCTATGGCTAATCCTTTCGCCTTCTCCAAAGCTTTTTCAATTTGCTCAAATCCAGTACCGCCAGCACTGTTACGACGTTTCACAGCTGCATATGGCGAAAGAACTTCATACAAATCTTCTTCAAATAACGAACTCATTTCTTTATACGTTTCAAGTGGTACATCTACTAAATAAATTCCTTTTTGTGTGCAGTGTAGCACTAGCTTCCCAACAATTTCATGAGCTTGACGGAATGGGAGTCCTTTACTTGCTAAGTAGTCAGCAATTTCTGTTGCGTTTGAGAAATCTTTAGTTACAGCTTGCCCCATCTTTTCTTTGTTGACAGTCATCGTTTCTAGCATGCCTGCCATAATATGAAGGCACCCTTCTACTGTTTTTACTGTATCAAACATTCCTTCTTTATCTTCTTGCAAGTCTTTATTGTAAGCGAGTGGTAACCCTTTCATGACTGTAAGTAAACTAAATAAATTACCATATACTCTGCCTGTTTTTCCACGGATAAGTTCCGCCATATCTGGATTTTTCTTTTGTGGCATAATGCTGCTTCCTGTTGCGTATTGATCGCTCATTTCAATAAATTGAAACTCTTGGCTACTCCACAAAATAAGTTCTTCACAAAATCGTGATAAGTGCATCATGAGCATAGATGAGTTACTTAGGAACTCTAGTATGAAATCACGATCACTTACTGCATCTAAACTATTTTCATAGATTCCATGAAATCCAAGAAGCTCTGCGCTATATTCTCGGTCAATCGGGAATGTTGTCCCTGCTAACGCTCCTGATCCTAATGGCGAAATGTTAATACGCTTTAACGAATCTTCATAACGATTCACATCACGCTCTAACATCCAAAAGTAAGCGAGAATATGATGTGCAAATGAAATTGGCTGCGCACGTTGCAAGTGCGTATAACCAGGCATAATCGTTTCAATATTATTTTCTGCTTGATGAACAAGAACCGTTTGCAATTGTTTTGTAGCTTTAATAATATGTTCTACTTTTTCTTTTAAATATAAATGCATATCAGTCGCTACTTGATCATTACGGCTTCGGCCTGTATGAAGCTTCCCTCCTACTTCGCCAATTTGTTCAATTAACATTTTTTCAATATTTAAGTGAATATCTTCTGCTTCTACTGAGAATTGAAGCTTATTCTCTTTTGCTTCTTTTAATAAATACTGAAGCCCTACCTTTATTTTCTCAGCTTCTTCTTTCGTAACGATGCCTTGCTTTGCTAGCATCGTTACGTGTGCAATACTCCCATTTATATCTTGATTAACTAATTGTTGATCGAAGGAGATGGATGCTCCGAACTCTTCAACCCACGCTTCCGCTTCTTCTGTAAAACGTCCGCCCCAAAGTTTGCTCACGCTTTCACCTTCTTTTGATTCACTTGGCTGTATACTTTCGTCGGTAAACCGAATAATGAAATGAATCCCACTGCTGCATCATGATTAAATTCGTCCTGGGCAGTATATGTTGCTAGTTTTTCATCATATAAAGAGTACTCAGATTTACGTCCTTCTACAATCGCATGGCCTTTAAATAATTTCACACGCACTGTACCTGTTACATTCTTTTGCGTTTCTTGTAAGAATGCATGAAGTGCTTGTTTTAAAGGTGAGAACCATAAACCGTTATAAATAAGTTCTGTTATTTTCTGCTCAATCATCGGTTTAAAATGCGCTACTTCTTTTACGAGTGTTAAATCTTCAAGTTCCTTATGCGCCGTAATTAATGTCATCGCTGCTGGACATTCGTATACTTCACGCGATTTAATACCGACAAGACGATTTTCTACGTGATCGATACGTCCAACGCCATGTTTTCCAGCAAGCGCATTTAACGTTTTAATTAATTCTGAAAGTGAATATGCAGTGCCATTTAAAGTAGTTGGTACGCCTGCTTCAAAGCCGATTTCTACAAATTCTGGTTTATTCGGTGTATCTTCTAATGACAATGTCATCTCATATGCATCTTCTGGCGGCGCTGCCCATGGATCTTCTAAAATGCCACATTCGTTGCTGCGTCCCCATAAGTTTTGATCGATCGAGAACGGGCTATCTAAATTAATCGGAATTGGTACATTATTTTCTTTTGCATAGGCAATTTCTTCTTCACGTGACCATTTCCATTCACGTACAGGCGCAATTACTTCTAAATAAGGATTTAACGCTTGAATAGAAACTTCAAAACGAACTTGATCATTCCCTTTCCCTGTACATCCGTGTGCAACTGCAGTCGCTCCTTCTTGTTCTGCGATTTCTACTAATTTTTTCGCAATAAGCGGACGAGATAATGCAGAGACAAGAGGATATTTCCCTTCGTATAACGTGTGCGCTTGCATCGCCATCAATGCATATTCATTTGCAAATTCTTCTTGAACATCAATCATATATGATTTAATTGCACCTACTGAAAGTGCCTTTTCTTTTACAAATGCTAAGTCTTTACCTTCCCCTAAATCTAAACAAAGCGCGATAATATCGTAATTCTTCTCTTGTAACCATTTAATTGCAACGGAAGTATCAAGGCCTCCGGAATATGCTAATACCACTTTTTTCTTCTCCATTTTGCATCCCCCTAAAGAATAAATATTCATTTTCTTTTATAATAATTCACACTTTAACACCTTTTACAAAATGTATCAAGAGTCATTTTCAAATTTTTTCAAACAATTTCGTCGAACTTCTTTCTTTTTTTATGTAAAATAGAGGCAGGAAAATGGAGGTGTATGTATGGAAAAATATTTTATATACAATGAGCATCTAGGAATTGCAGTGCCGAATATACAAGAAGAATGGGATGACATCTCTGAAAAAACACAGCACGCTATTTTACTAAAATGGGAACAAGTTCGCGGAAAGATTCCTGATCGTATAAAAGAACTCGAACACTATATTAATGCAAAACAACATCATTTAAATAACGAAGAAGACTTCGAAATTTCTTGCAAACTGAATTCAGAAATTGCCGATCTCGCTTCCATCATTAATGATCTTTGGCTTTGGTATCGACTCACTCAAAATGTATCTGAGGGGAAGGCACACCAATGAAAAAAGCATGCCCCTCAATTACTTTGGGTCATGCTTTTTTGTCGTAACACGATTTACAATATATTTCTTGTGCAGTTTTCGCCAAACATACATCAAATGGACCTACTAACAGATTTCTCTCCTTAGGCAGTTTCACAAAAGCAACTAGCTCTTCTTCATATTGAATCTTTTTTTGACATATAACACATGTTAATTCTTTTCTTTTGAACATGTCTTTTAGCATACCTTCAATCTCTCCTTTATCTATCTATATTAATATACTCTCATAATAGTTAAGACTTGTAAAAAAATGACACATTCTGAATTGAATCATTCATATACTATGTACAAAAGGAGGTCTAAAGTTTATGCGCGCTTTCATTATTATCGCTTTAACTTTTTTAAGTGTGATTAGCTGGGATGCATTTTTTAAAGATAAAAGTGATGAAAAGAATACAACTGAATAAAACTCATTTTTTCTTACTTATTGGACAAACCGTTAAAAACTGTCCAATTCTCCGAAATAACGTAGGCTTTTCTACAAAAATATTTAAACATAACAATTTTTGTAGATTCCCTCCGTTTATTGTCGGTTTCCATCCGCATACATTTTTTGAAAGTATGATATAATAATATAAATCTTGAAGGAAGGGATTTTGATATCATGATCGCTCGAAGGAGCATGTGGCATCGTATTGACGAATCATACACGTAGCGTATTTTTCAGCTCAGATACTTTAGTCTAGCGAAAAAAATACGAGAGTGGGGAAATTATGATTGCCCGAAGGATAATTTGGCAAAAAAAAGACTCTTCTTACACATAGCGTTTTGTTTAGGACTTAATTGTTACTAGCTAAACAAAACAAAGAAGAGCAGGATTGCTAAATGAAGAATCCTACTCCACGTTTTGTTTAGTCGTTTTAAGACTTAAACTAAAACGAAGGTAGGGAGAATTGATGGACGAGAGGATTATTCGTTATTTCTTCAGCGACATATAGCGTAGTTAGTTTTTTCGTAAACTAACTGAAAGCTACATGTGAGCTCGTAGTTAGTTTACAACACAAAAAGGACTACTAACTACGGAAAGAAGGAATAACGATGAGGAACATCCAAAGTCGACAAATTATTAAAGAAGTTTTTATGGTTTTAATCGGTTCATTTATTTTAGCAGCAGCGCTATATCACATTCACTTCCAAAACCACTTAACAGAAGGTGGCTTTGTAGGTATCGCACTATTCATCCAAAATTTTTATGATATTTCACCATCTATTTCAACTGTAATTATGGATATCCCAATTATTTTACTATGTGCTTCATTTTTAGGTAAAAAAATGGTTGGCTATTCATTCTTAGGTTCAATTTCATTCGGAGTATTTTATTCTCTTATGGAGAATTATTCTCCATTTACGGTCGATTTATCAAACAATTTATTTATAGCTGCAGTAGTTGGCGGTGCATTAGCTGGTATTGGACTCGGTTTTATATTGCGATTTGGCGGTGCAACCGGCGGAGACGATATTTTAACAATTGTATTAAGTAAACGAACTCGTTTTACAATTGGGCAAATTTTCTTCGTCTTTGACGCGATTGTTCTTGCGCTTTCATTATATTATTTAAATTGGACAGAAATTGCATTTACTATTCTTTCGATTGCCGTACAGGCAAAAACATTGGATTTAATTTATTATCCAAAAACAGAAAAAGCAGAAGAAAAGCAACCAGTATCTATTCCAATGTCCAAAAAGCATGCAACAAATTAAAAAAGCGAAAGGCTTCGGCCTCTCGCTTTTTTTATGTTCTTTTTTCCTTCTCGACTATGTGGCGCACTTGATAAAATCTATTTGCAAATTCAGTAACGTTTCTTGTTAAACGATAATTCACTGTAGACCCGATCGCCATTCCAATTACCGGAATACCTTGGAATAATTTACGACGAAGAGCATAAATCGAAAATGTTTTCAAAATTTGTTTTAAGATGATTTCAGTAGAAGCTGGTTGTAATACCGCTTCGTCCCCTTCATAGAAGAACGAATCTTCTTGCTCTAGCTCTTGCAGTAAATTGTACCATGCATATTGCTGAAGTCTTCCTGGTAGCAACGACGCATGAAATACCTTTAACGCAAGCATCATTTCATAAGGCTTGTTCACATCATGCCCAAATGATGTTGCAATAAGTTGGACAGCCTTCACATTTAACGCAATCATAACTGGAAAATCAGCTGTTAATAATAATAAACCTCCAGCACCCGTCGCTCCGCCTTGTACGAATGAATATAGGCGATGTCGTGCTGTTTGCTGCTCTGCTATGTATGTTAATTGATCAATAGATAATGCTTTTAAATCTTCTAGTTGATCAATCGATTCATCAAACAATCTCGATGTTCCTAAAATACGATTACGCGCATCTAACTGTGATTGTGAACTTTGAATCAATGCATGTAAATGAAAGAGCCATCCATCTGCTTTCGTAAAGAAATCTTTTCGTTTTTTCTCAGGCAATTTCGCAATTGTATTATGTACCCATTTATCAAACATTTTTTGAAAATCAGTCGCTTCTTGCTCAACTAATTGCGATTCCCATTCTTTTATATTGTCTAAAATGGCTTGTTCTCGCTTCGATCGCATCGTAACAACCACCTCGTTCGATTTTTTTCTATTGTAACATATTTCTGCTTATTCTTTGCAAATATGCTTGTCTGTCTTTATTCACACACCATTTTTTAGTGACATAAAATATTAACAAAAAGGATGAGATGAATCTCATGAATCTATCCAATATAAAAAAAGAATATAATGCCGTATTCAGCTTAGGACAAAACTGCTGGCCTGCTTGGGCGTTATATCAATTCGAATTATCACCATTCTTTGGTGTTATTGATTTTATGCTAAGCCCTTCATTAGAAAAAGTGAATGTATTATTACAAAATCGATTTGACCGTTTTTTACAACTCGAAAACTTATCCTTTATCTCATTTTGGGATGATGATGCGAAATTAAGACTAAGGGACAATCTTTATGAAATTGACTCCTGTCATGACTTTAAAACAGATGTAAATACACCAGCTTCTTGGCCTTCTTATACAGAAATCAAGCTAAATTATGAGCATCGAATTCATCGTTTTCTAACTACAATTGAAACGGCAGAATCCACATTGTTTATTCGAACTGGAGGAACATACGAAGAAGCACGTTCCTTGGAACACATTTTATCCCAAATAGTTAAACATACATTCTCCGTCCTATTACTCATTCCTGAAGATGTACCAACTGTTGTAGAAGAAGATTGGGGATTACAAAATATTTGCGCTATAAAATGCCCTATTATGGATGTATATCAGTACAATGAAGCATTTTGGAATGACTTATTTGATGGGATCACGATTAGACCACACTCTTAAATAAACGACACCTTTTATTACAAAACACATTATAATTATCCTTATACAAAATAAAGTGAAACTTTAATCAGTGGGGTTTTTGTTCATCCCCCACTGATTATTAGTTGAACCAATCGGACTTTTACGGACAGTTGATCCCCCACCTAACTTCTTTG
>NZ_BOQB01000009.1 GCF_018332475.1 Bacillus sanguinis
AAATTTAATCACCAAAACCGTTGACTATAGTCAACAAAAAATCATCAAAAATCTATCTAAATCATCGTTTTAAAAACCTCTAAATTTTTTATATCAACACATACAACATTCATTTTATTTTAGAATCAACCGTATATAAAGTTTCAATTGTTCGTTGTTTGAGCGATTATATCTTATCCAGTTCCTATCTAATTCTAAATCAAACTAACACCGAATCTTTATCACTATCCTGCTTCCCTTTCTTATCATTCTCCAGTAAGAAAATCGTTTTGTTGATTTCTCAACTTATACTATTATGGATAGCACCAGGGAAATTAATGAAGAAATACAATTAGAACGAACAAAAAACCCTGTAAAATTTATCCCACTTTAATGGGCAGTAAGACCCCCACCTCAAAATTCAGCGAAAGCAAAGAATTTAGGTGGGGGTCGGGCTGCCCATTAAAGTCCGATTGGTTCAACTAATAATCAGTGGGGGATGAAGAAAACCCCCACTGATTAAAGTTTCACTTTATTACAGAGTTTTTTGCCAAGTATTTATTGTTTTGCATAACGAATACGAACATTATCGTCCATATGATAAATTTGTAATGTGTTTCCATCATAGTTTTGTAATTTATACATCATACTATCATTTGTTAACTTTACTTCTTGACCGTCTTTAACTGCTTTGGTTACTTTTAAGGATAGCTGGAATGACGGAACATCTACCGCATATGTTCCTGTTAGGTAGTTATCTTTATTCGGATAAGAACCATTCGCATAGGACTCAAATGTTTTATCACCTTTTAGTACTAACGTAGTTTTTATGCCACTACCGTAATCAATACCCCAATTACCAATAATCTCAGTACCATCTTTGATGTTCTTCTCCATGTTTCCATAACTAATTCCTAACTCTTCACTTGTACCAACTGTACCTACAAATACTCCCGTTTTAGCTTGGCTTTTATCTGTTTGAGCCTGACTACCAGTAGTTGGGTTTGTCGGTGTAGGACTACTTGTTGTACTAGTAGATTTTTCTGTGGCTGTATCACCTTTTATTTCGGATCTTAACTTATCGAATGTAGGTTTCCAAATACGTTTTGCTTCCTCTAGTTTTGTATTTGCTTTATTTAAGATTTCCTTATCAGTCTCTAAGCTGAAGCCTTTCTCGTTGAATAACTTCTCTATTTCACTGAATGTTTCTCTTAGTTTACCTGTCGCTCTTTCAATCTCT
Organism: Bacillus sanguinis; assembly: GCF_018332475.1. Classification (GTDB taxonomy): domain Bacteria; phylum Bacillota; class Bacilli; order Bacillales; family Bacillaceae_G; genus Bacillus_A; species Bacillus_A sanguinis. The sequence continues at coordinate 1,220 of NZ_BOQB01000009.1, forward strand.
TTTTGGTCTTCTTTATGTTTTGGCGGTGCGTAAATCTTCTCTATCTTATCAAATACTTTATAGATGTCTTTAATACTATCTAATACCTCAGCTTTTGATTTATTTCCATTTCTCAAATCCCTTACAGAAGCATCATAGTAATCAAATTGTCTTAACATATCCTGTTCAATGTCTAATAAATACTGTGCATAATCTTCATCTAAAACTCGAACCTTTTGAACATCTTTACTTTCTTCTTTCGAATTAGTTGATTTTTCTTTCGTTTCAGCAGCCTTAGATTTACTTGTTTCTTCTGTCTTTTCTTCTTTATTTGCCGAATCTTTTACTGTAACACAACCACTTAATAATATGGCAACTGGAACTGCAGCAGCTATTAGTTTTTTTACTTTCATACCTCATACCCCTTTAAGTCATTTGTTCTTAGTTGGTTTTACTACCGATACTCTTCGCTGCTTCTTCAAACAGTTTTGAGCCTTCTTGTGCTTTACTTAATGATTGATGCATTTTACTCTCATCTTCTTGGTCTAATGCATCAAAGAGAAGTTGGAAACAATCCGCATACAGTTCCATTGATTGCTTTATCTTCGCTTGTTCTCCCTGTAATTCAGGAGGCGCTTGTAAATTCTTCAGTTTCTTCGTTGTTGCCTTTGCTCCACCTAAACTCAGTTGTACTTCACTTTTCTTTTGTTTGTATGATTTTACGTCTGAATCTGCTATTCCTTCAATTAATTTCATTGTATCTTCAATTTGAGTAGCACTGTTTATAATATCTGCCTTGTACCTTTCAACATCTGAACCCGTTACCTTACCAGTTGAAGAACTAGAAGAAGTTGAATTATTTGAAGCAGAACTTTGTTGACTACTTGATGAACTACTATTTGTACCTTCACCTTTCGCTACAGATAAGCTATCCTCTTTCTTGCTATCAGTTGACTTACTCTCTTTCTCTACCTTTTGCGTTTCTTCTTTCTTTGGTTCAGCTTTCTTACCATCAGTTTCAATTGTAATACAACCGCTCAATAACATAACTGGTAACGCTAAACTTACTAATTTCTTTGCTTTCATGATTACTAATACCCCTTTATTTGTAAAATGTAGTGCAAACAAGTTAACATACTTAACTAACAAATTCCCCCCGAATAATTTCTTAGCATCTACTATCCATAGATTTCCTGTATATTCATAATCTTTCCATATATCATTTTACAGAGAATTACATATTTGGTCAAAGAGATTTATGTAGTCTTTAAAGAGACATTTACTAAACACAAAGGAATTTTAATCACAAAGAAAAGAAGCTAACAATAAATTGTTAACTTCTCAGCTGAAAATAAAATATTATCTTTCCTAATCTTTTCTAATATCTAGATTGTGATTGAATATTTGTAAGGTGAACATCATACATATCAATGATTTCAAGAAATCTATCAGCTTCACGGAAAACATGATCTGCTAATAACGGATGAATGATACTCTTTATTTTACATTGCTCAATTAAATCACGTGCTGTTTTCTTAAAGTCCCGAAGAGATGTAACCGACACACGATTTTGATCTAAAAATTGATCTAAAAGAGGGACTGTTTGGGATTGTGGTTTCATAGATTCTAAATCAATTGCTTGATACATCAATGCATCAAAATCATTGCTAAAATTCCGTGCTGTATCTACAAGCTTTCTTTCCGATGGATCAAGAAGATGACCAATAAATTTAGCATGGTCTGCCATAATCCGTAAAAAGAAAACATTTTCTTTAATAATAGCATCAGGAAGAGCATCTAATTTACCTTCATTTAATTGTATTAAACGTTTTCTAAAATAATCAGCTTCCCTACTCGTATGGTCAACTAACAGCGGAAAGTTATTTTGTCCTGGCAATTTACATGTGAGAATCAATCCTAAAATTTTTCGTTTAAATCCCCAAATATTAGTTGCGGCTTGTTGTACTTCTGAATTAAATCTTTTTATTTGTTCAGGATCTGTTTCATTTGTATAGGAATGCGCTATTTGTTCAATATGTTCAAACAATCGATAAAATTGATTCGCCTCTTCAATTAGTTGCGTATCCTCGCATCTAAACCCAAGGCGAAGAAAAAAAGAATGCTCTTTCATGATTCTAGACCAGAAACGAATTTCATTTAATGAACGCTCAACAAACATTACAGATGTAACACCTGTATCAGGATGTAATGATGTTTCATCCCTATGCATTGTTAATCCCCCCTCAGTAAATAACACGCTAGTTCCATTCTTATGAGTAGAAATATATATAAATACCATCAATAAAAGTTCAGGATGAATTTCGTATACACGCTCCCCAAAAAGAAAAAAGGCTACCACCTAGATGTAAACTCTTACTAGTTGGTAGCCATTCAAAATTTCTATTAAAGTAATACCGAATCCTTATCACTACTCTGATTACGTTTCTCGCGCTCTTCTTCTAAGCGCTTCATATACACTTCGCCTTCTTTTTCGATAAACTCATGATCCATCTCTTGCTCTTTTTTCGAAGTATATAAAACCATGTAGCCACTTAATACGATCCCAACGATTACAAGATACACCCACCATGGTAAAGTTTCCAATCAACTTCATTCCTTTCCTTAGACAAGCCTTATTAGTTTCACTGTATGAGGAAAGAAGTGGATTTATGCTTAAAATTTTATTGTGGATTCTTCGCGAAGAACGCTTGTACATATTCCATAAATTCGAATGGTTCCTGGCGAAACGGTGCGTGGTACCCTTTTTCAATGATATGGAACGTACTATTCGCAAATAGCTCATGATACAGTTCACCATTTTTCCAAGGAACGCTCTTATCGTGTCGTCCCCATATAATTAAAGTCGGAACCTTAATTTTATCGGCTTCCATCGCGATGCGGCGCTCTCTCATTTTCGTAAGCTGATCATAATGCTCTTTATCGTCGCGACTATTTTTTACCGCATTTTTATTATAATCTGCAATCTCTGTTACAGTTTGTAAGTCTGTCGATAATGGCGGCACTTCATAACTTTCTTTTTGCTGGAAAGACTCTATCCCTGTAGAATCTGCTAACACGAGATGCGTTACTGCATCCGGATGTAAATACGCTAAATTTAGAGACATCTCTCCGCCCATCGAATGACCAAGTACTGCGAATTGATCGTATCCGAGTTTCTTCATTAGTTTATAATATAAATTCACTTGCGCAGGAAACGAATACTGAAAATCAACCGGCTTCGAAGAACGTCCAAACCCTAAAATATCAACTGCTATAATTGTGTGGTCCTTTACAAGTTCCGGATAAATATCACTAAATCCATCAGATGAACCACCAAACCCGTGAAGCATAAGTAAAGGTGGTTTTCCCTCGCCAATTTGCTTAAAATAAATCGTCTGCCCATCAATCTGTGCCATACTCTCTTTCGTATGCAGCTTCATCATAACAGTATCTTTCACTTCTCCAACCTTCGCAATCGGCTTATCAACAAAGTTACATACGATAAGCAAAACGAGCACAATACCGCTAACTAAATAAAACTTAAACCGTTTCAACATTCCCGTCTCCTTTCTCTTGTTGCTATTTAAAGTTTTTACATTTTTTGGTTGTTTTATGATTAATTTTAATTGTAACTACATCAGTTACAATTATATTAAAAAAATATTACTCACTACCATTAGTGATGGTTATTTTGTAACTATTATAGTTACATATTTAAAGTAAGTCAATTCTTTTATCTACATGGCATAAAAACAAAAAAAGGGACTTCATGTTGAAGTCCCTTTCTTTGTTTTTATAGTTGGCTTACTCCGCCACCATCGCCTCTATTATCTACTGGTGCTCCGCCATCTCCTTTATTGAAGTTGGCTGGCGCTCCTCCACCGTCCCCAATACTTACATAGTCTGGTCTTGCTGGTGCTCCTCCTGTCTCTCCTATATTTAATGCTTGATTTGTAAACGCACTGTTAACTCCAATTGATAACGCACCTACTAACGCAATCCCCAACATTCCAAAGTGAATCTTTTTCATTATTTTAGCGCCCCTTTTTTTAATAATTTTCTTTGAGCTTTATGACTCATGTAAAAATAATGACTTGCTTTATTGTGATTCTCTTCTTTATAAAACCTTAGAGCCAACATTTCAGCGTATTCCTGTATACATTCCCATAGCTCTTCTTTTTTAAAATAATTAATACCTTCTAAAACTACTTGCTCTAAGCTTAATGTAGGTGATTTTTCGTTTACGCTTTTCAAAATCATAAAACGATATTGAAACTCTTCCTTATTTAATTCTTTACAAATATCCAAACCTTTTTCAACCAGATCTGCCGCCAATTGATATTGCCCTAATTTATAACATTCACGCGCTTCAACAAATAGCGCTTTAAAAAATTTCGGCTGTTTTTTTGTAACTTCGGATGCATGGCGAACTGCAAGTTCCGATAAATCTTGACTAGCATACAAAAAGGCTAAATTATGACGCACCATTAAAATATATTTTCCGTAATTTACCTTTTGGAAAATATCCATAGCAGTATTAAAGCTTTCTTCCGCGAGTTCATAATTTTTCAAATCTACACAACACAGACCAAAAGCATTTTCACATAGTGCTATATTTATTTCGCAACCTATATGGTTTTTGAACTCTTCTTTCGCTTTTCTCAAATAATCAATTGCATTAACTTGTTGATATGTCTGATAGTAAAAATTACCCATACGATAATCAAACTCTGCATTTTCTAAAGAGTGCGAAACATATTTCAGTAGTTCATTTGCTTTTTCATAACTTTCCTTTGCATCGCTATATCTAGACATTGAAGTGCAATATATTCCTTTAAAAAAATGATAATAATACGCTAAAAACCCTTTAGTTGGAATTTCAAAAGATTCTATTCTCTCAAAACTATTTTCTTTTATATTCAACCAATCCGTCAGCATTTTATATCTAAAATCTAATAAGGTAAAATACAAAGATAACTCCTGATCCACATCCAAACCACTAATCTTACTATCAATCTCCTCTTTCATCTCCGTGGCTTTCTCTATGTTTTGCTGCAACATTACACGATACCAATCATCTAAAGAGTGTTTCATTTGCTCCCTTGTTACTACATCTGCTCCCATACACCTGCATCTCCTTTTCTCAAACTTACAAAATTAGGATATTTATACAATTATCAAAATTGTATAGTATCACCTCTTTTCTATGTATTGAAAAATAATTGTCAGAAAATTTATAATTTAAATGAATTATACCAAATATTTCTATTTAGAAAACTTGAGAAACATTTTTCAGAAAATTTTATAACCCAAATAAAAAAGCAAGCAATTCTAGCGATTCGCTAAAACTACTTGCTCTCCTACTTACTATCTCTATTGTTACTCTTTAATAAATTCCTTCGTGCTTCTCACTGTATCAATTGGACGAACTAATTTTTCAATTTCTTCACGTTTTGGCTCTAAGAACGGAGGTAATGATAATTTTTCGCCAAGTGTTTCGTATGGCTCATCTCCCATAAACCCTGGGCCATCTGTTGCAAATTCAAATAAGATTTGCGGCGCAACTCTTGCGTATAATGACTCGAAGAAGTGACGGTCTACATAACCAGATGAAGGAAGCCCTACGCTACTGATTCTCTCGATCCATTCTTCTAATACAGCGCGATTTTCTACGCGGAATGCAGCATGGTGCACTGTACCAAAACCTTGTCGTGCTTCTGGAAGAACCGTATTATGTTCTACAATGACAGAAGCACCGTTTCCGCCTTCGTTTACTTCAAATAAATAGAATTCTCCTTCTTGCGCAACCTCTTTAAATAATAGAACTTTTTCTAACACTTCTTTGAAGAAACTAAAGTTTGCAATGCGGATAAATACAGGTCCTAAGCCAGTAATTGCATATTCTAATGGAACTGGTCCGTTTTGCCAAGGTGTACCTGATTCGATCCCTTTATCAAGTTCATCTGAGATTAATTGATAGTGTTGGTCATCAAAGTCAACGAAAGATAGAGTTTTCTTACCAAATTGCTCTTTAATGCCTGTATGTTCTACTTCCAGACGGTCAAAGCGTTTCACCCAATATGCTAACGCTGCATCAGTTGGAACACGGAATGACGTTTTTGAAATTTCATTTGTACCGTGTACTCCTTTTGGAATACCTGGGAAGTCAAAGAATGTCATATCTGTTCCTGCACTACCTTTATCATCTGCAAAGAATAAATGATACGTTTGAATGTCATCTTGGTTTACTGTTTTTTTAACTAAACGCATTCCTAAAACGTGTGTGAAAAACTCATAGTTTTTTTCTGCACTACTTGTAATCGCTGTAACGTGGTGAATTCCTTTTAATTGGTTCACTTTATATTCCTCCAATGGTTTTTAAATTTATGTTTTCTCTTCTATTACTTCTCTTCAATAGGTGCTAAATTCGCTTCAATTTCTGCACGCTGATCTTCTAGGAACGGTGGTAAATCAAGTTTTTCTCCTAAATGTTCCACATCTCCATCAACTGTAAATCCTGGTCCATCTGTCGCAATTTCAAATAGAATTCCGTTTGATTCGCGGAAATATAAGCTTTTAAAATAGAAACGGTCGATGATTCCTGAAGACTGGAAGCCTCTTTGTATCACCTGTTCTTCCCAATAAGCAAGCTCTGCATCATTTTTCACACGAATTGCTAAATGGTGAATGCTACCGCGGCCTGGCTTTTCAGTAGGACCATCTAAATATTTCACAACCATTTCTCCAAAAGCCTCGCCTTTAATGGATTGAAAAATCGCTTCCTCTTCGCTGCGGCTAACCTCTGTATAACCAAACATCTCTGTAAGTGTACTTGCCATTTTATCAAGTCTACGAACTGTCATTTCCACAGAACCCATTCCTTGAATTTGATGCTCTGCAGGAACTTCTGATTTCTCCCACGTTTCCCAGTGCTCCACTTTTTCTCCATTTGAAACGAGTAGTACTAAGCGAAGACCTTCAGCATCCTCAAATTGCAAAGCAGGACGATTTGCGTATGTTTTTATTTCACTATGTTTCACATCAAATTTCTCAAATCGTTCTTTCCAGTAATGCAAGCTTTCCTCGGAAGGAACGAGTAATCCAATTCGAGTAATTGCATTCGTACCGCGATATGTTTTTCCTACTAAAGGCATTTCAAAAAATGATAATTCTGTACCCGGACTTCCTGTTTTATCTCCGTAAAATAAGTGATACATAGACGGATCATCTTGGTTTACTGTCATTTTCACACGGCGTAAACCAAGCACGTTTTTATAAAAATGGTTATTCTCACTTCCGTTTTTTGTAACCATTGAAATGTGATGGTGCCCTTTAATTTCATACATTGATAATTCCTCCGTTTCATTTTACTAGTCAAGTGATACCTAAAAAATAATATGCTTCTTAGCTTTTTAATTTATTCTCATTATATTTTTGTAAATTCATCTTAGTTTTTACTGAATACGTTACTTTTTTTAATCGAAAGCAACTGAGTGTATGTTTTTCATATGACTCAATCGCTTTCGTTACTATCACTTTACATCTCAAGTGATTAAAAAGCAAGTGATTTATCTCAAATTCGAGATGTTTTTTTATTGCATAACATTTTGGACTAGAGAATGATTTCGTAAATAAAAAAACATTAGTGGAGAGAAGAACCGTCAATCTAGATTAAAGTTGCAACGCCATCAGCAAAACAAAACATCATCAAATCAGGAGATTTCTCCCCCTATGAAACACCAGATGGGCAACTTAATGGATTGAAAGGATACCTTGATTGTAGATGTTGGTGGTATGAGGTTAAGTAAGATAAGAGACTAGCCTTCTTTTACAAATTCAATGTTGATTCTATTAACTTTAACTTCAATTTCAACATAATTGTTAAAGTATTCACTATGTTCCAGGAATATTTCATCTTCGTCTATAATAATAATCCCTGCATCAATAAACCAACGATTTAATATTCCACTGATACGATACTTGAAAGAATTATCCATTCTCTTTAAATTTTTCACTCCATCTATTCCTTCATTTATTTCAATATCATCAAAAACTGTAATGTCGAGAATAACAGGATAACTTTTTCCTTCTTCAATTTTATATGGACAAACAGTGGAGAATCCCGTAACGTTTACTTGTTTTTTGCGGATAACTTGTGCATAACGTCCATCCGTTAAAACGTACTTTACGATGACTTCAAAAAATAACACAACTCTTTATTTTCCCCTCTACTATCGTCGTACACTGTACATAGCCATTACAATCTATAAAACAACAATAAAAATTTAACACTTAATACACTTATAAAATTATAATGCTCTTTTAAATTTCTACGCTAAAATGCAAAAAAGCACTTGTTGCCTTTAATTGACAATCAAGTGCTTTAAGTTCATCTATTTTTAAGTAGCATAAATTTGTAAGTTTTGTAGTAACAGTATGACACCTTTTACATGTCATGACAACTACTACGTTAAATCTTACGAGTTTGTACGAGTTCGTTAGTTTCATATACATTCCGTGTGTTTATATTCATCATCCAGTAAAATGTCATCTCGCCTAAGCTCGTACCTCGTTTTCTTATTCTATCATTGCACATAGTACTCTATGATGGTACAACCATCATGGAGTATGCACTTTTAAACAACCTATTCTTTTTCTTTCCACTACAATAATAAGTTCTTTTCTTGTTGACTTGCCTTATGTGCTTTTATACCTTTTCAACTTTAAACATTAGATGCTCTTAATTACCTCATTAACAGATTTACTAAACATATCAGGGTCTTCATTTTTTATATCAATCAATAATTCTTTAATACTAATCGTAATTGATGGATCAAATTCCGAAAGTACTTTTCCATATGCTAATCTTACTTGAGGGTGATTAAGAATTCTATAATGTAAAATTTCTACCCATTCTTTTGCTGAGTTAATCATCTTCGGAACTGCTTTAGCAATACATACAAGTCCTTCTTCTATATTATTTTTATATAAGCTCTCTATTCCATGAATTAAACCAAACATAACCTCAAATTGCTCAGTCTCATCATCCAAAACTAAGCATAAATCTGTAATAACAGAGACGTCATTGTACTCTATTACTTCCATTAACGACTCATTAAAATCTCGTATCTCATTTTCATTTTCTAATAAACGATTATCATATAGTCTTTTTAGATGACTCTTAATATCCAAAGGTAATCATCCTTTCCATGTTTTATTTATCAAATAAATGCGGATACAGCTCTTTGTTTCTTTTAATAACTTCTCTTAAACCTTCTCTTATCTCAGCAGTATGTAAACCATCTTTTATATAAATTCTTCGAGCATCCAAAATATCATGAGCTAAGGCATCACGAAAGCTAAGGTTTAAATACGCCTTCGATTTTTCTCCTGATAGACCATATGTATATGTTTCACGATGTCTCCCACCGGTTCCAGGATGAGGTTGTTCCATATTCATACTCACACCATCATTCCTTTTTATACCAGCTTGTTTCATTTTCTCTGCAGAAGGCATATGATGTGGAGTAATATTATCAAAAGCAGTTCCTTGTTTCACAAGTTGTTTATAGGTTCCAACTTTTCCTTCATTAGTCAATAGAGCTTTACCCGTACCCTTAACTACATCGGCTCCTCCAACAGGTACCTTTTTAGCTGTATTTACAGCCTCAGTAGCCTTAGCAGTCATTTTAACTCCTTTTCCTACTTTAGCTATCTTTCCAAAGGGTGTAAGGCCGGCTACAGCCATGACACCTGCCCCAGCACGTTCCCACCCCGAAAGTTTTTCGCCAGTAGATGGATCAATACCATCCCAAACACGACGAACATCATACTCACCACTTATTTCCCCAGCTATATCCCTAGCTAATTTTCCACCATCAAAGCCTTTCTCTTCAGAAGATGTTTTACCGCACATTGCACCTTCTTCCATTGTAACATCTTGATCATCCGCATTGCGAAATTTTTCAGCAATTCGTTTCAAATCTTCTTCTACTTGTATAATTGAATTGATAGATGTAAAAGCTTTTGGTCGCGCATCATTGAACATTTGA
>NZ_BOQB01000010.1 GCF_018332475.1 Bacillus sanguinis
CTCTTTCTTTATTATATATTACGCCTTATGACACTCTGGACAAACGCCATAAATTTCTAAGCGATGACTATTAATAACGAAGCCTGTCGTTTTCGCAGCTTCCTCTTCAAGCTGTTCCAAACCTCCATAAGGAAAATCAACAATCTTACCACATTTTTCGCAAATCACATGGTAATGTTGACTTGTAACATAATCAAATCTACTTGAAGCGTCTCCATAAGTTAATTCCTTTACAAGTCCAACCTCTTTAAATACACGTAAGTTATTATAAACAGTTGCAACACTCATATTTGGAAACTTACCTTCTAATGCTTTATAAATGTCATCCGCTGTTGGGTGCGTCATAGATTCCACAAGGTACTCTAAAATAGCATGACGCTGTGGAGTAATGCGTACACCCGTATTTTTCAGCATTTCTAGCGCTTCTTTTAATTCTTCTTTGACCACCGTCATGCACCCCGATTCTATACGGATTATTATTTTATAATTCTTATAAAGAGTGTACTCCTTTTCTTATAAATCGTCAATATTTCTACTATAAGTATGTGGTTTATTTTTGTATATAGCCTTATTCTTATGTATCTTTCCCTATTTTTTATACATTTACATAGAAAAAAGTGCGACATAATCGCACTTGGAATACTATCATCTGAGGAGGTATGCCCTACACTTCACTTTATGTAACGATGATAAAATATGTATAGACACTCGCCTTACTTCTATATATTTTATCTCCCCAATGGATTTACTTTATATAAGAAAGAACATCTTCAATATGTCCCTTCACTTTCACTTTACGCCATTCTTTTACAAGCTCACCATCTTTATTAATAAGGAATGTAGAACGCTCGATTCCCATATACTCTTTTCCAAAGTTCTTTTTCAATTTCCAAACATCGTACAATTCCGCTACCTTATGATCTTCATCTACTAAAAGTACAAATGGAAGTTCATGCTTCTCAATAAATTTCAGATGTCTGTTCGCTGAATCAGGACTTACACCAAGAATAACTGTATTTTTCTCTTGAAATAATCCATATGCATCTCGAAAATCACATGCTTCAGTAGTACACCCCGGAGTCATATCTTTCGGATAAAAATATAGAACTACGTTTTTACCACGAAAATCAGCTAAGCGAACTTGTTCCCCGTTACTTCCCTCTAATGTAAATTGTGGAGCCATTTCTCCTACTGTGATCATTGTTATCACTCCTACTCTTTTCTTCTACTATATCAAATGCTATCTTATTTTTCATTGTCTATTACAGACCTCATTACAAAAGCAAACGGTAATGTATATCCAATTAGCGCTTCTGCAATTGCAATCCATCTCCCTATTCCAATCGGAGCTATATCACCGTACCCAACGGACAATAAAGTGACTGCGCTAAAATACAAGCAAATTTCTACAAGTTGAAAAGATTGAGCATGCAAGCTTTCTCCATCTTCCTTCAAAACTGCAAAGCCCATTTCTTCTAACACAACATAACTTAACCCAAACGCAATCAATACCGTTGTATAAATTAAAAATAAGGAGGCTAAATTATACAGCGAAAAGAAACGTCTAGAATCTGAATATGAGCTCCATAACAATTGGACACTTCTCAAAATAGCAATTGCTGCAATCAATAGAATAAATCCCCATAACATGTCCTCCACCTCATTTTATATGTATGAGGCGGCCATTGGATTTATCCCTTAGAAACAAACAAGCTTCTATAATTAATTGCCAGCACCACGGTACCTTTTTACCCCTTGATTCCAAAGAGTGATTGCAATCGTAAAACAGATAACACCAACAAATGGTGTTGCAAATGCATAACTATTCCACTCTGTTTTTCTTAAGAAGTATGCTGCCGGATACACTCCAACAAACGCAAATGGTAGGACAAACGTTAAAATAAAGCGAATCACACGGTTATAAATGTTAACAGGATAGCGACCATAGTTACCTATGTTATACATTAGCGGCATAATTGAACTTTTCGCATCCGACCAAAAACCAAGACTTGCAAGCGTAACAAATATCCCTCCATATACAAGTGCTCCTCCCCCTACCATCAGTAAGAATAGGAAGAAATCATACCAGTAAAAAGATAATTGCAACTCCACTGCTGCATAGCCCATTACAATCATTCCTGTAATCGCTCCAATTAAAGATTCAAGCTCCATTCTTTCTAATATAATTTGAAATAAACTATGAATCGGTCTCGTTAATATACGATCCATTTCTCCTTTAATAATGTAACGATCATTAAAGTCCCATATGTTAAAGAAAGCTGAGAAAATGGCAAACGGCACTAAAAAGAAACCATAAATAAAGATTACTTCTTCTCTACTCCAGCCTTTTAATGCTTGTGTATGCCCAAACACAACGAGAATAAAGATTAAATTAACAGCCTGTAGTGATAAATCAGAAAGTAACCCAACGATAAAATCGCCTCGATACTCCAATTTTGTTTTTATATATTGGCTTGCATATTGCAAAAATAGGTTTATATATATCATCTCATCATCCCCCTTGTACAATTAGACGTTTTCTCGCCGTTCTCCACATGAGTACAATTGGAATAATAAGTACAATTGCCCAAATTACTTGGAATAATAATGCCTCATACAATTTACTTCCTTGTATACCTTCTGAAAAAATCATACTCGGAATATAACTAATGGCCTGAAACGGTAAAAATACCATTGCCTTCTGAGCCCATAACGGATAAAAACTAATTGGTAATAATAGACCTGAAAATAAATCAATAACAACACGTTTTGCATACATAATTCCACTATTATTAAATAGGAAGAACGTGAGCATTCCCGTCATTAAATTAATTTGTGTATTAATAATAAAACTAAATATTAAAGATAAGAAGAAATATAACCACGTTTGAAAATTCGTTGTAATTTGCAATGAGAATAATAAGGTAACGATAACCATACCTGGAATTGAAAAGAAGGCAAAACGAAATATTCCTTCACCAAGACCTTGCATCACTTTCATCCCTAAATAGTTATACGGACGAATCAGTTCTACCGCTACACGTCCTTCTTGAATTTCCATCGCAATTTCCCTGTCTATATTATTAAAATAAAAGGCACGTGCCATCCACGCAATTGCGATATACGTGGTCATTTGCGAAATAGATAAACTTTCAATATTCTCTTTTCCGCTATAAATTGCTTGCCATAAAAAATAATACGCGCCGATATTAATTGTATAAATTAAAATCCCGCTATAATAGTTTGTACGATACGCAAGCATCATTAAAAAGCGAATTCGAATCATTTCAATATACTTACCCATGTTTAATACCTTCTTCATAGATGTTACGAATAATTTCCTCTGTAGACACTTCGTTAATTTTTAAATCTTTAATTTGAAAGGCTTGTACTACTTTAGAAATAAGCATTGAAATGATAACTTCTTCATTCGGTATTTTTGCAATCCACGCATTTTCCTCTTTCGCTTTCGACCAAACGACATGACTATCTGGCATAACCATTGATAAAGCTTGATAGGAAACTGGTGCAATAAATTGAAAATGTATTTCCTTCTCTGCTCCCCACTGCGTACGAAGATTATTTAAAGAACCGTCATACATAATATTTCCTTCATCGAGCATGATGACGCGCTCACATAAAGCTTCAATATCAGTAATATCATGGGTTGTTAATAAAATTGTTGTTTTATAACGTTCATTCATCTCTTTTAAAAATTCACGTATTTTCAATTTCACAAGTACATCTAAACCAATTGTTGGTTCATCTAAAAATAATAACGGCGGATTATGAATTAATGCTGCCGCTAATTCACAACGCATTCTTTGACCAAGAGATAACTTTCGCACTGGCTTATCTAATAAAGGCCCAATATCTAACGTTTCAATCACGTGCTCCATATGCTCTTTATACTGGGCGTCTGATACACCATACACCTTTTTTAATAAACGAAACGATTCTTGTACAGCAATATCCCACCAAAGTTGCGAGCGTTGACCGAAAACAACACCAATTGTTCTTACGAATTCTTCTCTCTGTTTATGGGGATTCATCCCATTTACTAAAATCTCGCCTGATGTCGGAGTCAAAATACCCGTAAGCATTTTAATTGTCGTTGATTTACCGGCACCATTCTCACCAATATACCCAACCATTTCACCTTGTTTCACAGTAAAAGATACGTCATTTACTGCTGGTACTATTTTATAATTACGATTTAATAAATCGCGAAATGCACCCTTTAAACCTGGACGACTTGAATAGGCTGTAAATTCTTTACGTAATCCTTGTACCTCAATTACCGATTTCATAACCGGACCCCCTTCCTAAATGTCACAACGAATAGTTTACCCAACTGCCTTCGCTATCACAAACAATACGTCTTTTCGAAAAACATGTTAGAATAATACATAGATTTTTGTAAGGAGATGAATGGTAGTGAAATTCACAAAATCAGAAGCATTACATAAAGAAGCTTTAGAACATATCGTTGGTGGCGTTAATAGTCCTTCTCGTTCTTTTAAAGCAGTTGGCGGCGGCGCTCCTGTTGCTATGGAACGTGGAAAAGGTGCTTATTTCTGGGATGTAGACGGAAATAAATATATCGATTATTTAGCAGCATACGGCCCCATTATTACTGGACATGCTCACCCACATATCACAAAAGCAATTACAACTGCTGCTGAAAATGGTGTACTTTACGGAACACCAACAGCACTAGAAGTAAAATTTGCAAAAATGTTAAAAGAAGCAATGCCTGCATTAGATAAAGTCCGCTTCGTAAATTCTGGTACTGAAGCAGTAATGACAACAATTCGTGTCGCTCGTGCTTACACAGGCCGCACAAAAATTATGAAATTTGCTGGTTGTTACCACGGTCATTCTGATTTAGTACTTGTTGCAGCTGGATCTGGCCCTTCTACACTAGGAACTCCTGACTCAGCCGGTGTACCACAAAGTATCGCTCAAGAAGTTATTACCGTTCCATTTAATAATGTAGAAACTTTAAAAGAAGCATTAGATAAATGGGGACATGAAGTAGCAGCTATTCTTGTAGAACCGATTGTTGGAAACTTCGGTATTGTAGAACCAAAACCTGGCTTCCTTGAAAAAGTGAATGAACTTGTACACGAAGCTGGTGCACTAGTAATTTATGATGAAGTTATTACTGCTTTCCGCTTCATGTACGGTGGTGCTCAAGACTTACTTGGCGTGACACCAGACTTAACAGCGCTTGGTAAAGTTATTGGCGGTGGACTTCCAATCGGTGCTTACGGTGGTAAGAAAGAAATTATGGAACAAGTCGCCCCTCTTGGACCTGCATATCAAGCTGGTACGATGGCAGGAAATCCTGCTTCTATGGCATCAGGTATCGCTTGTCTAGAAGTTCTTCAACGAGAAGGACTTTACGAGAAATTAGATACACTTGGTGCGATGCTTGAAAAAGGCATTTTGGAGCAAGCTGCAAAACATAATATCGATATTACATTAAACCGACTAAAAGGTGCTTTAACTGTATACTTCACAACAAATACAATTGAAGATTACGATGCAGCACAAGATACAGACGGTGAAATGTTCGGTAAATTCTTCAAGCTTATGCTTCAAGAAGGAGTTAACTTAGCACCTTCTAAATACGAGGCATGGTTCTTAACGACAGAACATACAAAAGAAGATATTGAATATACAATTGAAGCTGTAGGCAGAGCATTTGTTGCTTTAGCAGACAATAAATAATCTTGTCATTAAAAGGAAAAAAGAAAGCACATCTTTCTTTTTTCCTTTTTTCTATTTCATAAATTCCTTATTAATAGTATAATTATTCATAATTATCTGTTTAATTTTATTTTATATCCTTACTATCTTTATAAACAAGGCTGCTCACACCTTAAATAGTAAGATTATTCAAACTTCAATAAGAGGGGGGATTGACGGATGCTCAATAAAACAAATACATGGACACCGTCTTTATTTCGAGATTATAAAAATGCAGAACATGATGCGTGTGGAATCGTTTCCGTTATGGAGAAACGAAAAATTCCTACAAAAGAAAACATTGACCTTTGTATACAATCACTCGTCAAAATGAATCATAGAGCTGGCTTCATTAATGGTGAAGGCGATGGAATCGGTATTCACATTGATGTACCAAAAGCACTTTGGAGTGAAAAACTAAAAAATAGCGGATATAATCCAACGATTGTGGATCATCCCCACTTTATCGTTGGACATTTTTTTCTAAACAAAAACGCAAATATCGTTAATTTAAAAAATCATATTCGTACACAACTAAACAACGAAAACTTTGCAATCCTTTTCGAAAGTGACGACGTAATAAATTCCGATGCACTTGGTCCACTTGGTAAACAAGAAGAACCTTTATTTTGGCAAGTTGCGCTTATCGCAGAAAATGAAGTTACAAATATTGAGCAAACATTATTTTCAGTAACGATAAAAATAGAGGAAAACGAAGCAATTCATGTTGCTTCATTAAGTCGTGATCATGTTGTATATAAAGTTCTAGGTGCTGGGGATACACTTGTTGCCTATTACAACGATTTACAACATCCACTGATCGCTTCAACTATGACACTTGGACATAATCGCTATTCTACTAATACATTATCTAATTTTTTTCGTGTACAACCATTTAGCATTCTCGGACATAATGGTGAAATTAACACAATTGCAAAATTACGCGATCAAGCTGACATGATTCATGTTCCACTTACTGCTGGGGGCAGCGACTCCCAAGATTTAAACCGCACCTTAGAAACTCTACTTGTTCAATACGACTACAGCTTATTTGAAGCAATGGATATACTATTCCCACCAATTATTAATGAAATTAAACTTTATGAACCGCATTTACAAGATTTATATACGTATATACGTGAAGCATGGGGCCATTTTGCACAAGGTCCAGCTGGTATTATCTCACGTTATAAAGATGAAGCTGTTTTCAGCGTCGATTCCCTTGGACTACGACCAGTTTGGAAAGTAGAGACAGAGAATTCTTATATCTTCTCTTCTGAACCTGGAGTTGTATCTCCAACTGAATATGTAGCTGAACCGAAACCACTCGCTCCTGGGGAAAAGGTTGGGCTAAAGTGGAATGAACAAGATGAGCTTGTTCTTTATGAATATGACAAATACCAAGCTCAAGTATACGACCGTTTTAAAAAGCGAGTTGATACTAAAGATTATCATTTAAACTTATCTACCCCTGAAACGAAAGAAATCCAAGGATTATGTGATTCTATGCAAGTTGAAACGAAGCAATACGTTGCTTTCGGATGGGATCGTGAACATATTCAACTTCTTGAACAGATGGCAACAAAAGGCGTTGAGCCAATTCGCTCACTTGGTCATGACTCACCACTTGCTGCACTCGATACTGATAGACGAAATATCGCTGACTTCATTAAGGAAAGTGTAGCCGTCGTTACAAATCCAGCAATCGATCGCGATCGAGAGGTCGAACACTTCTCCACACGAACGATACTCGGAGAACGCCCAAGTTTATTGGCTGGTGCTCAACAACCATTTGTAGTTGAGATGCTTTCCCCCATTATTTTAGAAGGAAGTGTAGCGCAATCTATTGCAGAGGAATTACACACCATTACGTACGAACAACTTATACAACTATTCAATACTCATAGCTCTATCGCTACAATCTCTGCTACATTCAGTCCGGCAGAAACTCTACAATGCGCCTTAAATCGAATTAGTTCTGAAGCGATAACAGCCGTGACCGATGGAGCTTCCCTATTATTAATAGACGATGCCAATGCTCATCTAAATGGACGGTTATGGATTGATCCGCATTTAGTTACCGCTAAAGTACATCAAGTATTAAGCGAAAATAAATTACGCCGAAACTGCTCTCTCGTTATACGTTCTGGTGCCCTTCGCTCCTTACACGATATCGTCACACTATATGGATTAGGAGCAGATAGTATTAATCCATATTTATTATTTGCAACCGTAAATGATGGGACGAAAACACCCATTACAAATTTATATCATGCACTTAATAAAGGACTAGAAAAAGTCATTTCAACAATTGGAATTCATGAATTACGTGGTTACGGTCGCCTCTATTCTTCTATCGGATTACATGAGGAAATCGCAAATATATTACAAATTACGAATTTCCTCGGTTCAAATACTTTAGCTTTTTCACTTGAGTCACTTGCTGAAGATGCACAAATGCGCGCGGATGATTATAACAATCCTAAAGTTAGAATGCGAAAATCTTTTCATATATTCCCGCGAATTTGGAAAGCAATCGGCGATGTCGCAAAAGGAAATTCTTATGATGATTACCGTGAAAAATTAAGTGAATTAGAAGAAAATAATCCAATCGCGATTAGACACCTTGTTCAAACGAAAGAAACAAAACATGTCGTTCCAGCTGAAGAAGTGTCCATCCGCATTCAAAATCATGATTTACCATTTATTATTAGTTCCATGTCATTCGGTTCTCAAAATGAAATTGCCTTTCGTGCATATGCAGAAGCGGCCGATCAGCTAAATATGATTAGCTTGAACGGTGAAGGCGGCGAAATTAAAGATATGATTGGAAAATATCCACATACACGTGGACAACAAGTTGCATCTGGGCGATTTGGCGTAAACGCCGAACTACTAAATTCATCAAACTTAATTGAAATAAAAATTGGGCAAGGCGCAAAACCTGGTGAAGGCGGACATTTGCCCGGCTCAAAAGTAACAGCCAAAATCGCTGAAGCGCGTAATGCTACAATTGGCTCTGATTTAATTTCACCTTCTAACAACCATGATATTTATTCCATTGAAGACTTAGCTCAAATGATTACAGAAATTAAAACAGCTAATCAACTTGCGAAAGTAGCTGTAAAAGTCCCTGTCGTCCCTAACATTGGAACAATCGCTGTCGGTATCGCAAAAGCTGGTGCTGATTTTATTAACATTAGCGGATTTGATGGTGGTACAGGTGCTGCACGTATTCATGCACTGCAACATGTAGGTCTTCCTGTAGAAATTGGTGTGAAAGCCGCTCACAATGCTTTATTAGAAGCGAATATGAGACATAAAGTAGAAATTTGGGCTGATGGTGGTATTCGAAGTGTGAATGATGCCTTAAAAATCATGCTCCTTGGAGCAAATCGTATTGGATTTGGTACATTATCGATGATTGCAATTGGCTGTACAACTTGCCGCGGATGTCATCTAGATACTTGTCACGTCGGAATTGCAACACAAATTGAATCTGAAGCACAGGCGAAAGAACACGGATTACGTCGCTTCGTCCCGCGTGAATTAGAAAGCGCCGTTTCTGGGTTATTACATTTATTCACTACTTTTGGCGTAGAACTAAAACGATTAACAGGAAATCTTGGTTATACAAATTTACAAGAAATTGTCGGGCGTTCCGATTTATTAGCACAAGTTCGAGGTGAAAATTTATTAGACTTATGTAATTTACTACAAACGATAGAACATCCATCTGTTACAAAAACGGAACAGATGCCTGAAAAACAATTTGAAACAGTTCATTCCCCTCATTCAAAAGAATTAGTAGGCGTTGGTGTAGAGCAACGCGTTATGGGTGGTCTAGAATCTTGCTATCGCGTTCGTAGTAAATTATATGAAGACACGAAGCTTGAACCACTTACCTTAAAGTATACGAATGGCTCTATTCCTGGAAATGGGTTAGGTGCTTACAATAGCGAAAACTTATTTATACACGTAAATGGTGGTGCACAAGATGGTATTGGTAAAACCTCCTTTGGTGGTGGTATTTATATAACGAAAGCAAAAGGAAAAGACGGCATATATTATAACGGTTCTGTCGGAAAAGGTTTTGGATACGGTGCACAAAAAGGAGCGCTATACGTTCAAGGTAACGCTGATGCTCGCGCTGGCATTCGCCTCTCTGGAGCAGACATGATAATTGGAGGGCGCATGACAAAG
This sequence comes from Bacillus sanguinis, assembly GCF_018332475.1. Taxonomy (GTDB): domain Bacteria; phylum Bacillota; class Bacilli; order Bacillales; family Bacillaceae_G; genus Bacillus_A; species Bacillus_A sanguinis. The sequence goes on from NZ_BOQB01000010.1 coordinate 9,958, forward strand.
CCACTCCGCGAAAAAGAACGAGGGAATATAGGGGCATACTCCAATATTAAAGGTTTCGCTTTTGAATATATGACAAATGGGCGAGCGCTTGTTTTAGGGGATCCTGGCCCATGGATCTGTGCTGGTATGACTGGCGGTGTTGTTTATTTACGTCATGATTCAAGCTTAGGTTTAACAGAACAGGCCTTAAAAAGAAGAATCGCAAAAGGAGCAAATGTTACATTACAACCAATTAGTAAAAATGGTGTGCAAGATGTGACTGAGTTATTGCTAGATTATATTCGTGTATTAAATGAGCATGAGCAATACGAGGAAGTTGCTTTATTAACACCGTTACTCGATGATATGCAGCACCAGTTCTTTGAAATTATCCCGAAAAAAGAGCAGGCTGATCCATCTATCTCAACAGAGTGACATAGCTAACTTTCATTTTCAAGAATAAATTGACGAAGTACACTTCTCATAGTAATCTATAGTAACAATTTGAAACCTGCTGAAATTCAGCAGGTTTTTTTACTAAAAATTGATGTTTAAAAAGAATTAGGAAAAAGTATAAATGAATCTTAATTTCTTATTAACGTCACTAAAATATCACTTGCTAACATATTGTAATGAATGTATAGTATCATGTTGTACATTCATTATGACAAGAGAAAGGATCTTATTAAGGGTATGAAACTTGGTGCTCGCATTTTAAAAACGGGTATTGCCATCACATTAGCTTTATTTGCTTGTATTTTACTTCAATTACCGAGTCCGGTATTTGCGGGAATCTCAGCTATCTTCGCTGTTCAACCGTCTGTATACCGCTCGTATTTAACTGCTCTTGAGCAAATTCAAGCAAACGTCATTGGCGCGGTATTCGCTATCGTATTTGCTACTGCTTTTGGACATAATCCTTTTATCATTGGATTAACATGTATATTAGTAATTGCGCTTACACTGCAATTACGATTAGAAAACACAATATCAATTGCTTTAGTAACAGTTATCGCCATTATGGAGTATCAGGGCGAAGATTTCTTTAGTTTTGCCTTACTTCGCTTTGCGACGATTATGATTGGAATTATTGCGGCTTCACTTGTAAATTTAATGTTTATGCCGCCAAAATACGAAACAAAACTATATCATCGTATCGTTGATAATACAGAAGAAATTGTTAAATGGATTCGAATGAATAGTAGGCAAGCTTCTGATTTTACAACGCTAAAAACTGATATTGATCGTATGAAAGAAAAAATGATCAAATTAAACCATTACTATTTGCTGTATAAAGAAGAAAGAAGCTACACGAAAAAAGTAAAGTTCGCAAAAATTCGTAAGCTCGTTTTATTCAGACAAATGTTAGCGACGACAAGCCGTGCTTTAAGTACGTTAAAATCATTACATCGTACTGAAAATGAACTGCGCTATATGCCAGAAGAATTTCAGGAATCTATTCAAAACGAACTTGATTCATTAACGCATTACCATGAACAAGTTTTATTAAAATTTATTGGTAAAGCAAAAAAACAACAATCTGTTGAAATGCTTGATGAAGTTGAAACAGGTAAACAAGAATTAATTGATATCTTTATGGATTATCAAAACAAAGACGATGAGGAAGCGTATAAAACATGGCTACACCTCTTCCCTCTTATTTCTGCCATTATTAACTATAGTGAAGAAGTAGAGCATTTAGATTTACTTGTGGATAGCTTCTACACATACCATAAACCAGAAGCAGAACTCCAAATCGAAGATAAAAAAGAAGACGAATAAAGAAAACAGCTCCTTTTACGCTAAAGGAGCTGTTTCTTTTATATGCTGAAGTTGATATAAATTATAATAAAAACCTCTTTTTTTCATTAACTCTTCATGAGAACCTGTTTCTTTAATTTCACCATCTTCAATGTAAATAATCGTATCCACGTGCGTAATCGTCGCCAATCGATGTGCAATTATGATCGTCGTTCGATCAGCAGCTAACGTCTGAAGCGCCTGCTGAATATACCGTTCATTTTCTAAATCTAAAGCGGAAGTCGCTTCATCTAGTATAAGTAACGATGGATTCTTTAGAAACACTCTTGCAATCGCTACACGTTGCCTTTGCCCACCAGATAACTTCACACCGCGTTCCCCAACGACAGTATCATAACCATCAGGTAACTCTATAATAAAATCATGAATTTGCGCAGCTTTGGCAGCTGCAATCACTTCTTCTTCTGTAGCTTTCGGATTTCCATATAAAATATTTGCCCCGATTGTATCACTAAACAACAAATTATCTTGCAGTACAATTCCAATATGACTACGTAAATTTCTCATATCATACTTTCTGACATCTATCCCATCTACATAAACTGCACCTGAAGAAACATCATAGAAACGAGGGATTAAACTAGCAAGAGATGACTTCCCTCCCCCACTCGCTCCTACAAGTGCTACCTTCTCTCCTGGCAACATAGTTAACGAAAGGTTATGTAATATCTCTTTTTCATCTGAATTGTAACGAAAAGATACATTATCAAATATCACTTCACCATTTAATTTTTTCGTTTGTACCGCACTTGGCACATTCACAATATCGTATTTCTCATCTAACAATTCAAACACTCGATCCATCGATGCGAAAGACTGTGTTAATGTTGTAGAGGAATTAACAAGACGGCGAAGCGGGCTATACAAACTATCCATATATCCAACAAAGGCAACCATAGTACCTAATGTTAACTGCCCCTGAATTACTTCGTACGCTGCAAAACCGATCACAAGTAACGGGCCTAAATCTGTTAACGTATTTACTGCCGAAAATGTTCTCGCCGTCCAACTCGTATGTGTTAATGCTTTTGTCAAAAATTCATTATTTCTTTTTTCAAACTGCTTACCCTCATATTCTTCTAATGCAAAGCTACGTGTCACTTGCATCCCTTGAATACGTTCATGTAAATACCCTTGCATCGTTGCTAACGCTTGTGAACGCTCTTTCGTCAATTTTCGAAGGCGTCCGAAAAAATATTTCACTGCCACTACATAAATAGGTAAAATTAATAGCGCAACAAATGTTAATTTTACATTCATAGAAAACATAACAATAATAGCAATAGCAATTGTTGCCGTATCTAACCAAACATTCATCAAACCAGTAATTACAAAGTCCTTCGTTTGTTCTACATCATGAATGACACGTGAAATAATTTCCCCTGTTTTTGTATTCGAATAATAGCGTAAACTCAACTTTTGCAAATGACCAAAAATATGTTTTCGTAAATCATATAATATTGTATTTGCGATACGTTGTGCGAAATATTGACGATAATATTCAATTGGTGGTCTTACTACTGCAAAAATAAAAAAAGCAATCCCAACAGCTGTTACTAATTGAGATGTTTTATCTTGAAGTGACCCTCCGCCTTGAATTACATCATCGATAATATATTTTAATAACCACGGCATAATAAGCGGAATACCGAATTTAACTAGACCAATCATAATCGTAATAGCAATAAGCCATCGATATGGTTTAACAAATTGTAAATATCTTTTTATACCTTGCACATAATCCCCCCTCTAATAGGACAAACCTGCCGGGAAATCCCCTGCAGGTTTGTTTTAATTTCTGTACATTAAATATCTCTCATACCACATATCTACAAAATCTGGCGCGAATGGCCCTTTTCGTTGATGAATCCATTGTGTTAATTGTGCTACATTCCGTTTTAAAATGGTATCAATAACAGGTGGATACTGCATAATTTGACTATGTTTTTCATACTCATCTTCATCTAACAGCGTATATGTCATATCTGGATACACTTTAATATCTAAATCATAATCAATGTACTTCAGTGCTTCAGAATCATATGCAAAAGGTGAGCTTAAATTACAATAATAATATACTCCCTCTTCCCTTAACATTCCAATCACATTAAACCAATAGTTTGCATGAAAATAACAAATTGCTGGTTCACGAGTAATCCATGTTCGACCATCTGATTCTGTCACTACTGTACGATCATTTGCTCCGATCACAAGACTCTGTGTCCCTTTTAAAATTGTTGTCTCTTCCCACATTCTATGAATGGAGCCATTATGTTTATAACTATGTATTTGTACTTTTTCTCCTTCTTTGGGAAATCCCATAAATGCTCCCTTCTTTCAACTGCAAATGCCCTTTGAACTGCATCCACTTTTTTTCTATTATAACTTTTTTGTCGAAATTTTAAAACTAAAGCGACAAGACTCTATTTTTCACACTGAACACTATATCCCTAATCTTCTTGGTGACAGGGTTTTTGCTGAATGATTTACAAGCGAGGAAATGAGAATAGAAAAAGCCCTTCCTTATTTCTATCTAAAGAAGGACCTTTCACCGGAAGGTAACAATATGTCTTATCCTAAATTCGAAATCATTTTTTCAGTTTCAAAAGATTGAATCACACTATTTGTTTGCTCTTCAAATTTCTCGTGTAATAGTTTTAACGCTAATTCTGTTCTATATATTTCTTGGCGGATAAAATGTAATTCCTTTTTATCGCACTTATCCTTTTCACTCATTTCAATTTGCTGATACTTCTCTAGATGAGCTTGTAGCTTTAACAACTCATCCATCGTTTCCAATTGTTCCCCTACCAACTTATCAAAATCGTTCATTACTTACCCCCTTTTAGACTTATTTATCAGTTATGATTCCTCATTACATATTTCTAATCTTTAACTTCCTTCTCCTTTGACTACATTTGTTGACTTATTAGAAGTTATGTCGTTCACTTTCTTTTCATTACCATGCTCCAGGCACAAAGAAAACACTTCTCCTGAGTTAGAGAAGTGTTTTTCTTTCATTACTGATTTGAACTAGAAGATTGTGATTGTTTTGCAGCTGATTGTGCATTTTGTTTTTTCACAGCATGCACGTCTGTTTCAGTTGCAAATTCAGTACCATAACTAGCGTTTGCACTTTGTGCACCAGAAGCTTGTGCTTTCTTTGCTTCTGATTGTGCGTTTGCTTGTTTTACTGCTTGTACATTTGTTTCAGTCGCAAACTCTGTACCATAACTAGCATTTGTACTTTGAATGCTAGCGCCAGAAGTTGCCTTGTTATAACCTTGTTGTTTTTTACTCATCTTTCTCACCTCCACAATCAATAATGTAACCAATTGACTTAAGAGTTATCCGTAATTTTCTTTTAAAAAAATTCTGCATATATCTCCCATCACTCATTCAAACTATAGAAAATGGAGGTGGAAATATGTATATAGGACGCGATATGACTGAACTAACGATGGTTTCAAAAAGTGAGTGGCAAGAAGATGAATTAGCTTATTTTCATCATTCATTACAACAGATTCTGCCTTATTTAAATGCAGAGGGTCAAAGTATTTACAAAGAAATTGTAATAGAAATTGAAACAAGAGGCGGCTTACAAGAAGGTGAGGCTAGTTGGACTCATGGAACAAAAATTTCTTACGATTAAAAAAGTGTTCCCTATCTAGGGAACACTTTTTTATTTATTGCATCGTAATTTTCTCAACGCAATTCTCATAAATCGTACGATGCGATTTCGAGAAAGGTAACTGCTCAAATGCTTCTTTCGATACAAATTTCAATGTATCTGTTTCAACAATATCACCGGTTACTTTTCCGTAAAATACGAATATATCCCAAGTGCGATGTGTAAACGTATGTTGCACATTCATTGCGTATTCTTCAATGGAAATCGAGAGCCCAAATTTTTCTTTCATATAATCTGTAAGCTGCTCCTTCTGATTCCGAATCCCTTCGCCAAGTTCCGCATTCGGAAACTCCCACATATTAGCTAATAACCCGGTACTTGGACGTTTATTAATGACGTAACGACCATCTTCCGTTTGCAGTACTCCTGCAACAATTGGTACCATCGTAGGAGCCTTCGCTTTACTTTTTACTGGCAACTCCTTTTGAACACCTTCAGCATATCCCCTGCAATGCTCACGTACAGGACAAAGTAAGCATGCTGGATTTTTCGGAATACAAATGAGTGCCCCTAACTCCATTAAACCTTGATTAAAATAAGATGGATTTTCAGACGAAATAATTTCACGCACAATTTCTTCAAACACTTTTCTCGTTTTCGGTTTTGCGATGTCATCCCATACTGATAAAATGCGAGATAATACACGCATAACATTTCCGTCAACCGCCGGCTCTGGTATACCATATGCGATACTTAAAATAGCACCTTTTGTATAGGGGCCGACTCCTTTTAATTTTTCGATTTTCTTTACATCACTCGGTACGACCCCGCCGTATACTTCTTTTACTTCTTTTACGGCCGCGTGTAAATTTCGTGCTCTAGAATAATATCCTAAACCTTCCCATGCTTTTAACACTTCTTCATCATCCGCATTTGCCAAAGCTTCTAGAGTAGGAAACTTCCCCATAAAATTCGCGTAATATGGTTTTACAGCTTCTACCCTCGTTTGCTGCAACATAATTTCTGAAACCCAGACGCGATATGGATCTTTATTTTTACGCCACGGTAAGTCGCGTTGCTCTTTTTCAAACCAACCAATTAAATCATTTTGAAACTGCTCTATGTTAAAATTATTTAATATTTCAAGTGTCAAACTTGATCCCCCTCATTTTTTTGCATATAAGTACTATTATAAAGATTTTAGGAAAAAATTTAAGTAAGATGACATAGGAAATAGAAGGCAAAGGACTTGAGGTATCGAATAAAAAGAGTTACATTAATAAAAAAACGGAGGTGGATTTCTATGGATACAGCCACTCACCTTGTTATGGGCGTTACTCTAGGCAGTTTGGCCACGTTAGATCCAGCCATAGCACAAAGTGATATTGGGCCACAAGCAGTTATGCTCGCTACAATTGCCGGTTCCAATATTCCTGACATCGATACAGTTTTAAAATTGCGTAATAACGCTAAATATATAAGAAATCATCGCGGGATTACTCATTCCATTCCTGCAGTAATTCTTTGGTCATTCCTTATAAGTGGCATCTCTTTCGCCTTTTTTTCAGACGCTCCATATTTGCATCTACTACTTTGGTCATTTATTGCCGTCTTTCTTCATGTCTTTGTGGATATTTTCAATGCATACGGCACACAGGCATTACGGCCCTTCACAAAAAAATGGGTAGCGCTCGGTATCATTAATATATTCGATACCGTCATTTTCTTTATTCATCTACTCGCAATTGCTTGTATGCTCGTAGGTTCCCATAAAGGGTATACGGCCTTATCAGCTTATATATTGATGATTGTTTACTATATCGGGCGGATTATGATGCATAGAAACATACGTAGCGTCGTATATAAACGTTTCAATAACGTTGAGAAGATAATCATTTCCCCTTCTTATCGATTTTATCATTATCATTTAGCAATCGTTACAACTGATTATTACTACGTTGCTAGATGGCATCGTGGTAACATCATGGTATATGATAAGTTCGACCGGGTACCGTTCCCAGACAATGCTATTATGCGCGCTGCGAAACAAGATGAAAATATCTCAGCATTTTTATCATTCTCCCCTGTGTATCGCTGGGACGTTTTCGATTATGATCATTATTATGAAGTTCGATTCATTGATTTGCGATATCGCAGTAAAGATTATTATCCATTCGTTGCAATCGTTCAACTCGATCATAATTTAAATATTATTAGTTCCTATACAGGATGGATTTTTAGTGAAGAAAAACTTCGAAAAAAGCTGGAGTTACTTCCACATTAAAAAAAGCGACTTAAGTCGCTTTTTTTAATGTTTCAAATGATCTTCTTGATTGATTAAATGGCTATATTTCGGATTATTTGTACGCATTTCATGAAGACGCGCTCCGTGGTTATTAATCCATGTTCTTACCACTTGTTCAGTCATTTCATCACCTTGGTAACGACCTGACTTCGCATAAGTTGTTTGAAAATCTTCCCATAGTAATTCAACCCACGCGCGAGCCTGCGCGTAAGAAAGTTTGTCATTTTTGTCTAATAGTTCTTTCGTTAGTGCTTCATAAATATCATTCATTTTCTAATCTCCTTTTACCTATTTATCCCTTCATTTCTAAAGGATAGTTTCTTCTATTTTGCACATTCTATAATTGATACTTCTTAAAGAGGTATCAACTGATGATGAGGAGGGCGTTCGCAATGGGTAAACAAGCCGAATTTTGGTCTGAGTCAAAAAACAACAGCAAAATCGATGGTCAACCGAAAGCGAAATCACGCTTCGCTTCGAAACGACCTAACGGCACAATTAACACGCACCCACAAGAACGTATGCGTGCTGCAAATCAGCAGGAAGAATAGTACAAATTAAATTAACTTCCTACACGAGGTGATAAAGATGAGCTACCGTGATCGCTTAGATAGTCGTTCTGAATTATTTAACCATACGTGGACTCGTCCGAAACATGCTAAAGCGCAAGTTAACGGACAGACGCAACAAACCCAGTCTCTCATTATATTGGCGAATGAATGTAAAAAACGCCAATTCTAGAATCTCCTATCTCCTGTAACGCCTACCAAAGATGAAAACCAGAGAGATATTCGCTCTCTGGTTTTTATTTTTCTTGCAATAAGGAAATCGGTATTCCAATCTCTTCATTATCATTTTGCTTATGTCCCCAAGCAAATACCCCATTGAAATACGTAATTTCAAATAATATACCAGGTTCTTCTACCAATTCATATGTCTCACCAATATGGAATTTGTTTATATCAGTCATATAAGCGCGAGCCATTGCCATCTTTCTCATTAATACATCGAACTCATTTACAATTCCAAGCTGCTCAGCCTTTATCGCTTGCTCTTTCAAAACTCCAATTTCTTCCCTTAGCTCATGTGGTGTCATTTCACTGTAGCGCTTTGGCATATTCATCTTATTTCCCCTCATCCCTCTTCGCGTTTCATCTGCAAAAATATCTCTATCTCATCAATAGAAAATCCTTTGCGATATAACGCTTGTTTCATCTTATTTTCGAATGTCCATCCATCATACTTTTTATATTTCTCATAATATTTATTCCCATGATAGTGTAACGCTTCTTGTTGCTGTTCGTCATCTTTTTCGTCTTTTAATTCTTCTAAACAAATTTGAATCACATCTCTAGAATATCCTTTACGAACAAGCATTTCGTCTAACTTTAGCTTCATTTGTAAAAAGGAATGCTTTTGATAGGACCTTTTCTTCTTTTCTATAAGAATGAAAGCATTCTCAATTTGCTTTTCCTTCGGATATTCTTGTAAACTATGCGTAATAATTAGATCCTGAACACCTTTATTTAACAACTCTCTTTTAATAACAGTGGGACCCTTTCGATTCACATTACTTTGCGTTCTCGTATATAAAACAGCGTACTCTTTATCATTAATATATCGGTCATGTAATAATTTCGAAACGACTTCAGAGATGATGGCCTGTCCCACTTCTTTTTTTCGTAAAAAATCTTCTATTTCTTGTTTCGTTCTCATTTGATAGGATAAATAGGAGACTGCTTGTAAATATGCTTTTTGTACCTCTTCATTGTACAAAATATTTCCTAACGCTATTTCATCAATTTCTAAGCCCTTTTGTAATCCGTGTTTTATTAAGATTACTTCATTCACACTAAATCCGTACTCTTCACCTTGACCTTTATCAATATAAATATTAAACCGTTCTTTCGATCGTTTTTGCACTTCTATTTTTGTAATGACAGCCATACTCTCACCTCTCTATTATTTTAACATAGTCCAGGAACGTTTTTGCTTTTCAAGAATATATATAATGAGGAGGAAATAATTGTGAGAATCGTAATTTCTGGTGGTACTGGCTTTATCGGTAAATACCTTTCTACTTTTTTTATTCAAAAAGGATATAATGTTTACATTCTTACTCGAAACAAAACTATTGAAACTTCCCACCCTAATCTTCAATATGTACAATGGACTCCAGATTTACAAACCTTCCCACTCTCCTCTATTGATGTAGTTATTAATCTAGCTGGAGAGTCTATTAATAGGAGATGGACAAAGAAACAAAAGGACTCCATTTTTAACAGTAGAATTCAAACAACAAAAGGACTCATTAAACAATTACAAACACTCAACATAAAACCGCACACATTTATTAATGCAAGTGCCATTGGATACTATGGAACGTCTGAAACTGAGTCTTTTACAGAACAGCATGAGATTCCTGGAAATGACTTTTTAGCAAATACAGTATATTCATGGGAACAAGAAGCATCTAAAGCACGTTCTCTCGGAATACGAACAATCTACGCAAGACTTGGAGTTGTATTAGGCGCAGACGGAGGAGCTCTTCCAAAAATGCTACTCCCTTATCAATTCTATATCGGAGGTACAATTGGATCTGGAAACCAATGGTTATCATGGATTCATATAGACGATGTCGTTCGCCTGATTGATTTCATCATACACAAAGAAGAAATTGATGGACCGCTTAACATTACAGCTCCCCTACCTATAAGAATGAAGGAGTTTGGAGAAACCATTGCAACTATAATGAAAAAACCTCATTGGTTACCTGTCCCTTCATTCATGCTTCACACTTTATTGGGTGAGATGAGTATGCTTGTACTAGAAGGACAACATGTATTACCTAGTAAAGCAATTGAACATGGGTATCAATACACATTTCCGGCAATAGACCATGCATTACAAAATATACTTTCGCATACAATGTAGTACTTCTAAAACACAGTTTTACAGGGGCCCCTTTCAAAACTTTCATTTTCTAGAATCCGGAGCATTATTACACAAATAATCTTTCAGTTACTTTCCCTTAAATTCCATTAACATTGTAAAGTAACAGAAATGAGGTACCTATGAAAATATTGCTCAAACAAGCCATTGTCTATCCTATTACATCCCAAAAATTTCAAGGGGATGTACTCGTTATAGGAGAAAGAATTGCCGAGGTCAAGCCTTCCATTCAACCTACCCAAGATATGACTGTTATAGACGCTCGTGCTCTTCATCTTTTACCTGGATTTATCGATGTCCATACTCATCTTGGTCTCTATGATGAAGGGACTGGTTGGGCTGGCAATGATGCAAATGAAACATCTGAAGTTTCAACACCACATATCCGTTCTTTGGACGGAATCCATCCTTTTGATATTGCATTTCAAGATGCTGTACAAAATGGAATCACAACTGTTCACGTTATGCCAGGAAGTCAAAACATTATCGGTGGTACGACTTGTGTAATAAAAACAGCTGGAACTTGTATTGATCATATGATTATTCAAGAACCTGCCGGCTTAAAGATTGCCTTTGGAGAAAACCCTAAAAAGGTCCATAGTAATGGAACAAAAGAATCCATAACACGTATGGGAATTATGGGGTTACTTCGAGAATCATTCTATGAAGCACAGCACTACGGGCATGAAGCTGATTTTCGAATGCTTCCTATCTTAAAAGCATTACGCCGAGAAATACCCGTACGTATCCACGCTCACCGAGCAGATGATATTAGTTCTGCTCTACGCTTTGCAACAGAATTCAATCTTGATTTACGCATTGAACATTGTACAGAAGGACACTTTATTGTTGATGAGCTTTCGAAACACAATTTGAAGGTTTCAGTTGGCCCCACTCTTACACGCCGTTCTAAAATCGAACTAAAAAACAAAACATGGGATACTTACCATATATTATCGAAAAATGGAGTGGAAGTTTCTATAACAACAGATCACCCTTATACACCCATCCAATATTTAAATGTTTGTGCTGCTGTCGCAGTAAGAGAAGGATTAGACGAAAAAACTGCCCTAGAAGGAATCACTATATTTCCAGCACGAAATTTACGTTTAGAGGATAGAATTGGAAGTATTGAAGTTGGAAAAGACGCTGATCTCGTGTTATGGACTCATCATCCTTTCCATTATTTAGCCAAGCCTGTACTAACCATGATTGATGGAAAAATAATTTACAAAAAAAATAAAAAAAACTAGTTTATTTTTTTGACTAGATAAAGTATTATACGATTATAAACTGAATGAAACCATAATCAATTTGTGTCGTGATTATCATTTTCAAATTGATGAATGGGGAAGGCAAATGGTGCGCCACCAGCGTTAGAAACTGGTTCTAGTGGGTTCGATTCCCACCCCGAAATTTTTTAAAGATTGATATAAAAATTTCGAGGGTGGGGTGTTTTTTCGTCATGCTACCCTCGTGTGAGGAGGAGTTAGTATGTTGAAAAAACGCGACTTACACGACAGCCACGTTCTATACGAGTTAATGGTGGATCCAGCTGTCTTCCCTTTTGTGCGTCAAAAGGCTTATTCTTATGAGGAATATTTATTTTTAACGAAACAAACGATTGAAGCTGAAGAGCGTGGGGAATTAATTTCACGTACAATTTTAGATGAATGGGGTAACCCTATCGGAACAATTACTTTATTTGATGTGCAAGAAAAAGCCGGATTTCTCGGAACATGGCTTGGGAAACCTTATCATGGAAAAGGCTATAATAAATTGGCGAAAGATTCATTTTTTAGCGAACTTTTCTATGAATTAGATATCGAAACAATCTTTATGCGTATTCGTAAAATAAATATTCGTTCTATTAAAGCTGCCGAAAAACTACAATATGTTAATCTAGCAAACGAAACACGAAAAGCCGTTTATGATGAAATTAACGCAAATGAAGAAGTATATAACTTATATGAAATTCCAAAAGATCAATATACACTTGCTACAATGCGAGATACAACATTCCAAGATACTCACCAATTAAAAGAAGCATAATCTAAATTTTTAGAAAAAACAATTAATCATTAACATTTTGCCATATGCGTATATCACCCCATGTCTTTGGAAACGATAGATAGTGACTTTAGGACACGAGGTGATTTGTAATGGATAAAAAGAAACGTGACAAAGTAAAAAACACATTATCTGGTACACAAGAAGTTCTCTACCAACGAGAATTTCGCAAAGCAGATCGCGCAGCGGGTTATCGCTCGAAAAGTATTTAAAGTGAGAATGAATAATTAGAAGTTTTCCCCCCTAATTATTCATTCTCATTACATATTTTTTCTACGTGATAGAATAGACAAAAAGGTTCCTTATAAATAAGGAACCTTTTTTGTGTGGATAACGTTATCCACACAATTTATAGAATTGTGAATAAATTCAACAAATCCTTCACACGTTTATATGTTGTAACGCATAGTAAATGTTAGAATTGTGGATATTTTTCTAAAAATTGTGGACAATGTGGATATAGTTGTTAATATTTCGACTTCACTGTTTAATGAAAGCGCAATCTTCATGTGGATAAGTTACTACTTTATTTTATAAAAACAATAAAGAACCCTCTTTAAACATATAAAAGAGGGTTTCATACTACGTAAATAGTTGTGCAAGAGCAGGTGATTTAATAGGTATATGATTTGGTTCTACATGATTTTCTGCCAAAATTGTATCCACAATATGACCAGCTGGCTCCGGACGATAAATGCTTCTCATCGCTTCTTTCATTTGAAGAAGCTTCATATCATCTTGTAATAACGCCTCTGTCTTTGCAAAAACCTCACTATCATCACGAATGACAACTGCAGCTCCTTTTCTTTCAAAGTACATCGCATTTTCATTTTCTTGTCCTGGAACAGGCTTATATAAAATGACAGGTACTTGCAATGCTGCCGCTTCACTTAACGTAATACCGCCTGGCTTCGTAATCATACAAGAAGTAACACGGAATAATTCATCAATATTTTCAACATAACCAAATACTTTTAATGCATCAGGATTTTTTTCCTGTAACCCTAATAAATCCTGTTTTAACGCTTCATTTTTCCCACAAACGACAACTACTTGTAGATCAGATACCGACATAAATGATTGGCATAGTTCTTTTACACTTCCTAATACCCCATGAGCACCTGCTACAATTAGTAAAATCTTTTTATTCTTACATAACTGATATTTATTATATATAATGTCTGGATTGATCTTTAGCTCAAAACTACTACGAATCGGAATTCCAGTTTCAACAATTTGCTCCGCAGGCACACCGATATCAACCATAACTTTTTTCACGTGATCAGTTGCTACAAAATAACGATCTACTTCCCGATGAATCCATATTTTGTGCACACAAAAATCCGTTAATACGTTATACACAGGAATTGAAATACCTGTTTGCTTTTTTAACTCTGGTACAGCTATGATCGGAAATGTATTAATAACAATATCCGGTTTCTCTGCTTGTAAAAGTAATTTCAAACGTTTTCTTCCAAAGTTTGCATACCAAGATGCTATTTTTTTATCATAAATTTTTTCTACGCCGTAATAAAACAAGCGGTATAATTCTTTTCCTATTGTATAACTTTTTAAATATAAATATTTTGTAATATCGGTTATAACTGGATGTGACTCTCCGAACAAATCGCATACAATTACATCTTCAATTCCTTTTTGGCGAAATGTTTGTTCTAATGTTTTCGCTACTTGCACATGCCCATTACCGTAATGTGCAGTTAATATTAAAACCTTGGGGTTTTTTATCAAACAAATCCACTCCTAGCTTATTGTTTCTCCATATTGCATATACGACAATAGGAAAAACATTTTCCTTAAAAATTACATAAACAGATTCTAATACTTCTCTTTCAGCTATGTACCTGTCGTGGATATGCAAAGCATATAAGATTGACCCCTTAATCCTATCTGTGCTCATATCTTTACATTATACTTTCCTATAAGAGCTTTCGCAATAACTTACAAATGTTCTCTATTCCATGATACTCACTCTTTTACTTCTTAATTCTTTTTACTATTTTGATTTCCCTTTACAATTATGTAAATTTCTCCACTTATCCCTTACAAAAATATGGATATTCTATTTTCAGTATACTCTTTTCAATATATATACTCTAGGTTTTATTGTAAAGAAAGCAAAAAGCCTAACCCAATATTTGGATTAGACTGCATGTAAAATATGTCTTGCTTGTTCTACATTTTTTTCAGTAGGTGGTTCTACATTTGCAAGTGGATACTTATGTCCAAGTGCCTCCCATTTATATACACCAAGCTTATGGTATGGTAGCACTTCGACTTTCTGAACATTAGACAGACTTTGAATAAAGCTAGATAATTTTTGTAGATCCTCTTCATTATCCGTAATACCAGGAACTAATACGTGTCGTACCCAAATTGGTTTATTTTTATCCGATAAATAACGAGCAAATTGTAAAATATGTTCATTTGGTTTTCCTGTTAATTTACGATGTTTCTTTGAATCAATATGTTTTAAATCCAATAAAACTAAATCTGTGTAATCCATTAAAATGTCTAGCTTGTTTTGGAATTCTGGTTCTTCCGAATAACAACCACCGGAAGAATCAATTGTTGTATGAATTCCAGCTTCCTTACATTTCTTAAATAATTCAATTAAGAAATCTAGCTGTAATAATGGTTCCCCACCACTAACTGTTATACCGCCTCCGGAAGCTTCAATAAAAGGAAGGTAGCATGTCACATCCTGCATTACTTCTTCGACTGTTATTTCTTTTCCTTTACCGATCTCCCACGTATCAGCATTATGACAATATTGACAACGTAATAAACACCCTTGTGTAAATATGACATAACGAATTCCTGGGCCATCAACAGTACCACAAGACTCTACAGAATGAATTCTTCCTTTTACCATGTTACTTCCTCCTTTATTGAAACAGCCTCCCTCTGCTATTTATAAAATGCAGAGGGACACTTTTTTCACTTACATGCTTTCATGCATTGTACGGTTAATTACATCAATTTGTTGTTCACGAGTTAATTTAATAAAGTTTACAGCGTAACCAGATACGCGAATTGTTAATTGTGGATATTTCTCAGGATGTTCCATTGCATCCATTAATGTTTCACGGTTAAATACGTTAATATTTAAGTGATGTCCTTCTTTTACTGCATAACCATCAAGCATTGATACTAAGTTACGTACTTGTACATCATCTTCTTTACCAAGTGCTTTTGGAATAATAGAGAATGTATTAGAAATACCATCTTGTGCATCTTCATATGGTAATTTAGCTACAGATAATAATGAAGCTAATGCACCTTTTGTATCACGTCCATGCATTGGGTTCGCACCAGGTGCGAATGGCTCTCCAGTACGGCGACCATCTGGAGTGTTACCAGTTTTCTTACCGTATACAACGTTAGATGTGATTGTTAAGATTGACATTGTATGAACAGAATTTCTATATGTTTTATGTTTACGAAGTTTATTCATAAATGTTTTCACAAGATTTACAGCGATTTCATCTACACGGTCATCATTGTTACCGTATTTAGGGAAATCTCCTTCGATTTCAAAGTCAACTGCAATCCCGTTTTCATCGCGAATTGGTTTTACTTTTGCGTGTTTAATTGCACTTAAAGAGTCTGCTACTACAGATAGACCCGCGATACCTGTTGCCATTGTACGAAGAACATTTGTATCATGAAGTGCCATTTCAATACGTTCGTAGCTATATTTATCGTGCATGTAGTGAATAACATTTAATGTGTTTAAATATAGACCCGCTAACCATTCCATTGTCATATCAAACTTATGCATAACTTCTTCATAATCTAATACTTCAGAAGTAATTGGTGCATACTCAGGACCAACTTGTGCTTTAGATTTTTCATCTTTACCGCCGTTAATCGCATATAGTAATGCTTTTGCTAAGTTTGCACGTGCGCCGAAGAACTGCATTTGTTTACCAATTCTCATTGCAGATACACAACAAGCAATTCCGTAGTCATCGCCGTAGTCAGCACGCATAATGTCATCATTTTCATATTGAATTGCTGATGTTTTAATAGACATTTTTGCACAGTAGTTTTTAAAGTTCTGTGGTAATTGTTTAGACCAAAGAACTGTTAAGTTTGGTTCTGGAGCTGGTCCTAAATTATCTAATGTATGCAAGAAACGGAATGAGTTCTTTGTTACTAATGGACGGCCATCTAATGCCATACCACCAATAGACTCAGTTACCCAAGTTGGGTCACCAGAGAATAATTCATTATAATCAGGTGTTCTTGCAAATTTCACAAGACGCAATTTCATAATGAAGTGATCCACAATTTCTTGTACTTCTTCTTCTGTTAAAGTACCATTTGCTAAATCTCTTTCAATATAAATATCTAAGAATGTAGAAGTACGTCCAAGACTCATTGCAGCTCCGTTTTGCTCTTTAATTGCTGCAAGATATGCGAAGTATAACCATTGGAATGCTTCTTGTGTATTTGTTGCTGGCTTAGAAATATCAAAGCCATGAGAAGCAGCCATTTGTTTTAACTCTTGAAGTGCACGCATTTGCTCAGATAACTCTTCGCGTAAACGCATTGTATCTTCGCTCATTACACCGCCAGTTAAATTTAAATCTGCTTTTTTCGCTTCAATTAAATGATCAATACCATATAACGCTACGCGTCGATAGTCACCGATAATACGTCCACGTCCGTATGCATCTGGAAGACCAGTAATTACACCTGATTTACGTGCATTTCTCATTTCTGGTGTATAAGCATCGAATACACCTTGGTTATGAGTTTTTCTCCAGTCTCTGAAAATACGACTAAGTTCTTTATCCATTTCGTATCCATAAGATTCACAAGCTTGTTCCGCCATACGAATACCACCATATGGTTGTAAAGAACGTTTAAATGGTTTTTCAGTTTGGAAACCGACTACTTTTTCAATATCTTTATTTAAATATCCTGGTTCATGTGATGTAATAGAAGAAACAATTTTTGTATCCATATCAAGAACGCCACCGTTTTCACGTTCTTTTGTTGTTAAATCCATTACTTGATCCCAAAGTTGTTTCGTTGCTTCAGTTGCTCCCGCTAAGAAAGATTCATCTCCTTCGAAAACGTTTACATTATTTAAAATGAAATCGCGAACATCAATCTCTGCTTTCCATTTTTCACCTTTAAAGTTTTCCCATGCGTTTTTAACATTTTCTAATACTTGAGTCATCCTAATCTCCTCCATTTTTGATTAGTACAGGACTAAGATTTTTTATATAACAGCTTACACACTTAGAATACTACTTTTTGGCGAAAGTGAACGAAATAGTTGTGACATGTTTGTGAAATGTTGAGCAAACTACTATATGTATAGTGTTAACTTCACTTAAAAGTCTTTATAATTAACCCTTCCCTTAATTGTATTTTTTTGGTATCCTTATATACGAGTCCTATTTTGTAATATAAGAACAATACCCATTGTAGAGCTGTAATACTCTTATCTCCTAATCTGTTATAGTTTTTATAACAGAACAAAAAGTGTACATATGTTGTACACTTTTTTTGTTACTACTCTAAAACATCTCTTTTTCTATTCCCACCATAGAATCCACCACGACTGCCTTCTAATGCAATTAATTGCTCTAATCCTTCTATATGATCACCTACAATTCGTAAAACAGCTGGAGGATGGCCTATTTTTGCAAAATGTTCACTAAGGCGAATACGGTTCATCTTATCGACCTCTACACGACTTACACATGCAATCTCGAATCCCGACAAAATCGCTTTCACTTGTGCTACACAAGGTGAGAGTAAAGATCTATAACCGATTTCTTTCAAGCACTTACGACTAAACGCATTCGGTACAGCAATAAGAGATCCTACTCCTAGATCTTTTCTATCACAAGCTAAATTTAATGCATATTTAAGTGCAGTTACAAGATGAAGTGGTACTCTTAAATCTAAATAATGATTTAGGTCATTTAATGCGACATCCATTCCATCTGCAATAGCTTTTGCGAAAGGATATAACTCCCTAGCCGGGATAACAAAGTCGCCGTCTATAAACAGCACAATATCCCCTTTTGCAAAGTAAGTTCCAAGTGAACGCCCTACATCGTTTCCAAGCACTTCTTTATATACAATTGTTGTTGCTCCCTTTTCTTTTGCAATCGTTGCTGTTTGATCAGACGAACCATTTACAACAACGATAATTTCAAAAGGTTCAATTTTTCGAAGTTCATCTATAACATTTCCAATTGTTTTTTCTTCATCTTGTACAGGAATAATGACCGATAATTGCTTTCCTTTATACAAATTAGATGTGACGCCCCATCCTTGATAAAGATCTTCGAAATCTAAAGTATGATAAACGCTATCTCTTTTCCTATCGCCATCATAATACCCTCCGCGCTCATCGCTACCTACTATTCGCTCCGCTACAGCTTCTATATGATCACCTATCATCCGTTTTTCAGATTGAGAAAGACCCGTGCCATATGCAGCATGCTCGGTCGGCCTAAATTTATTCGGCGTAATAACGTCAATTGCGCAATGACGACTAATTCTCCATTTGCTTTGTACTAGGCGTAAATGAGCGACAATAGGATTAACAAAACCTTCATATCCAATACTTTGAACAACTTCTTTCGTCAACGCATGAGGTACAAATAATAAAGAATCAACTTTTAACTCTTCACGCTCTAACATTGCATTTAATATTTGGCGCCATACTGCCACAGAATGTGGTTTTTGTTTCTTTAAAAATAACGCATCCAAATTATTTAAAACGATGTCGGCTTGATCATGTAAAATGGGATTCAGGAATAATTGTAATTTTGAAGTTTGAATAGCAAAATCTCCATCTATAAATAGTAATACGTCACCTATCGCGTGTTTTGCGCCAACTGCACGGCCCACATCATTCCCCAGTAGCTCTGTATACTTGATTACTTTACACCCTAAACGATTAGCAACCTCTTCTGTACCATCATGACAACCGTTTGCTACTACAATAATCTCTATTGGATTTAATCCTTTTACCGATTGAATAACGTCTGAAATCGTATCCGCTTCATTACATACAGGTATAATAATTGATAGCGACTTAGCCATTGTGTTCTTCACGAAACCATTTAATAGTTTCCTTCAATCCTTGTTCCCACGTTACTGCGGCTTGAAAATGCACAAGTTCTTTTAATTTCGTTACATCTGGTCTTCTATTTGGAATTTCTTCAAAGCCATGTGGGTATACCTCTTCGAAAGGAACTTGGATAATCTTTGAAGAAGATTTCGTTAACTTTTTAATTACTTCTGCTACTTCTTTTATACTCTGTTCGTTCTCAGAACCTATATTAATAATCTCACCATTTACCTTCTCATCCATTGCTCGAATCGTTGCCTCTACCGCATCACTTACATACGTAAAGCAACGTGTCTGCTTTCCATCTCCATATACGAGAATGTCTTCTCCTTGCAGGGCCGCACTGATAAATCGTGGGATTACCCCTGCATACGGACCATCTTTCGCTCTTGGACCATAAATATTAAAATAACGAACAATCGTTACGGGTAAACCTTCTAAAGCGTATCCTAAACATAATGTTTCTTCTAACGTTTTACACACTGCATAACTCCAGCGTATTTTAGAAGTTGCCCCGTATAATCGATCCCCCTCTTCAGAGAAGGGTGGCTTTGCCTTACCATATACTTCTGAGGTAGACGCAAAGACTACTTTCTTCTTTCCTTTTAGCGCTGCTTGTAAAATGTTTCTCGTTCCATCAAAATTCGTTTCAATAAGCTCTATACTCTTTTCCATTGTCGTTTTCACACCTAAAATTGCTGCTAAATGAAACACTACATCATGTTGATTTACCAATTCATAAATAGAATTTTTATCTAAAACGCTTATTGGAATAACCCGAATTTCTTTCATTAGCTCATCATGATATTTATTTTTTCCTTTATAAAAGTTATCCACAATCGTGACTTCATTTCCTCTTTTCACCAATTCTTCAGCTAGATGTGATCCAATGAATCCTGCTCCACCTGTAATTAAACATTTAGCACTCATACACTCACCTTCTTTATAATTCCACGTGTATCTATTACTCGCTTCATTCCTTTAAAAAGCTTCCAATCGATATTAGAGTGATCAGTTAAAATTAAAATACAACCCGCTTGTTTCATAGCTTGTTCATCCAAAGAAACAGATTGATACACTTTATCTCCAAATTTCGCAGAAGAAATATATGGATCGTGATATTCTATCTCATATCCTTCTTTTATTAACAATTCAATAATTGGCAACGCTGGTGATTCTCTCAAATCATTTACATCTTTCTTATACGCAATTCCTACAATTAAAACTGATGTAGGTGACTGCGCCATGCCTTTTACTTTCCGGACTATTTTCTCTGGCATTTCTTCATTAATCACATGTGCTGCTTCAATTAATTGACTGATTGTCCCATTCTTTTTTATTCTCCATTGGAAATATAAAGGATCTACCGGAATACAATGTCCTCCTATTCCTGGTCCTGGCCAATATGGGGTAAATCCAAACGGTTTTGTAGATGCAGCTTCAAGCGCCTCATAAAAATCAATTCCTAAACTTTCACATAATGTGTTTAACTCATTTACTAACGAAATATTGACTAGGCGTTGAATATTCTCAAATAACTTACACATTTCCGCTACTTTCGGAGAACTAACTGGAACAACTACATCAAAGATCGTGCTATACAACTCCTGTACTTTTTGTTTACACTTTTCTGTTTGTCCACTAATAACTTTTGGAATCGTTTGAACGGAGTAGTGACTATTTGCTGGATCAATTCTCTCAGGGGAATATCCGATATAGAAATCTTCTCCTACCTTTTGTCCTGCTTGAGAAATAATCGGAATAATAACTTCCTCGAGCGTACCTGGATATGTGGAGCTTTCGAAAATGAAGGTTTGTCCTTTTTGAAGATTTTGTTGTATATAATGCGAAGCTGAAATGAGGGCACTTAAGTCTGGTTCTCTTTTTTCATTAATTGGAGTTGGAACAGTGACAATAACATAATCACTATTTTGAAAATCAGCAATACCTTGATCCGGTGTATTTGCTATTAATTTTTTTTTAGTCAATAAAGTTTGTAACAATTTAGAAGAAACATCTGGAATATAACTTTCTCCTTTTATAATTGATTCTATTTTTCTAGTATCTTTATCTAATCCAATTACTGTATGCCCTCTCTCTGCAAAATGAACTGCCAAAGGAAGGCCAACATACCCTAATCCGATAATAGCAACTGTACTACTAGCACTCATCTGTATTCTCTTCTTCCTTTCTCAATTGTTGAATTATATTTCTATCCCGCTCTCCATCTGTAAAACTCCCGCGCTCGTCTGTGGATTGCAATAAATATGCAATTGCCTCAAGTTGATCACCAAAAATACGGTCAAATGCTGGAATACGCCCATTTACAAATCCATGTTGCTCTGGGCGTACTCGATTTGTTTTTATAACATCTACAAATTCTACCGCTGTAATAGAGAATCCCTCCAAAATGGCTTTCATTTGAGCTAACGGTGGAATGATAAGAGAATCATACCTTATTTTCTCTATTACCTTTTTATGCATAGCATGTGGTACTGCTGTTAATGAGTTATTCCATAAATCTGGTCGTTTTGCTACCAAATTCACAAAATATTTTCCCATACTAATTGGGTCTGCCGGATGAAACGTATCTAATAAACACTGTAAATCATTTAATGCCACATCATATCCATCTTCAATAGCGTGTAAAAATGGAATTAGTTTTTTTCCTGGAATAACAAAATCACCATCGACAAATAAACAAATGTCGGCCGTGGCATGCATAGCTCCTATCGCTCGGGCCACATTATGTCCGAGCGCTTCCTCGAATTCAATAACGATAACATTCTCGAGCTTCGCTTGTTTAATTGTCTCGATATCAGCTCCATTCGCAACCACTATAATTTCATCTACACCTGCTTTTTTCACTTCTTGTATAACAGATCTTATAGTCATTTTCTCTTCTGATACGGGGATAATGGCACTATATTTTGCTTTTTTCTTTTGTAATACAACTGGTTTATACTTTCCTATAAACTCTCTATCCCTATTTCCCTCCGAAAAACCACCACGCTTACCATATATTTCGATTACATATTGCAAAGCACGTAAATGATCTCCCATAATACGACTAGTCGCTTTCGGATAAGGAGAACCGGGTGATGTACCAGTATGAACAGGACGCACTTTATTTGTATGAATAACATCGACCGAAGCCATATCGACAATATCTACTCCTCTAGACATCGCCATCGCTTGAAACAGTGCTGGATCTGCTAAATTCCACCAGCCAAATTTCTGAATAACTTCCCTACTCATTGCGTGTGGAATTGCGATTAAAGATCCAACAACAAGCTCTTTTTTATTCAAATAGCGATTCAACATAAATTTTCCAACTGTCGTATAATGCGGTCTCACTTTTAAATAAACGGACCATGTTAAATTATTCACAACAATTTGGTGGCCTTGCCGGATTCCTTTTATGAAACGTTGCAACTCTTTATTATCAATAA
This sequence comes from Bacillus sanguinis, assembly GCF_018332475.1. Lineage (GTDB taxonomy): Bacteria > Bacillota > Bacilli > Bacillales > Bacillaceae_G > Bacillus_A > Bacillus_A sanguinis. The sequence goes on from NZ_BOQB01000010.1 coordinate 33,294, forward strand.
CGATGTCACCATCTAAAAATAAAACAATGTCACCCTTCGCTTCTCTTGCTCCAATCGCCCGTCCAACATCATTACCAAGAGAATATTGATAATAAATGACATGGCAATGATGTTGGAACGCTATTTCTTTTGTCCCATCTGTCGATCCATTATCTACTACGATAATTTCATATGGCTTCAGCTTCTCCACTTCTACTAAAACTTGTGATAAAGTACTCGCTTCATTATGCACTGGAATAACAACTGATACTCTCATACTTGTATCACTCTTACCCTTCCAAGCGAACATAAGAAATAATAGGAATACGTACAACTACATCTTCCGGTGGTCCATAAGAAGGAGAAGTACGAACGCTTACTGCCCCGTCTGTCACAGATAACAGAATACCTGCAACAATTTCGACAGCTGTCACAACTTGCACTAACTCACCAACATGGTTACGCAATTCATCAGTAAATAACATATATAAATCTCCTTTCTTACGCTTCTTTTATTGATATAATACTTGTAAATGGTAATAAAACTTCCGTTCCTATTCCTTCTTGTAGTGTTAAGAAATCATCACCAACTGCTACAATCACACCTGTTAACTGTCCAACCGTCACAGTAATTTCAACGTTTTTACCCAAATACTGCTCTGCAATTTCTTTAAACGGTGATGTATTACATTCTTTTAATATTTTACAAATAATAGATTGAAATTGACTTGATTCAATAAATTCTTCCGTAGCTTTCTTTGAATTTCTTTGAATAAACCTTGCAAAGTTTTGCGAAAATAAAAGTCGTTCCACAGCAGGTAATAATTTGTCATCTAAAAAATAGCCTAATTGTCTATTAAACAATCGGGATAATTTATGCCAATATTTCCTAAACAGACACATATGCTTCTCCTCCTATTATTTTTAATGTATACAAAATACATCCATACATCTTAATGTATACAAAGCAGACTTTTTTTGTGATAGGTAAGGCATACATTTTTCAAAGAAACAATCTTTTCTAATCACATAAAAAAGATAGATGGTATCCCATCTATCTTTATAAATATTTTAATTTTTAATTGTAACAATGGCAGCTACGCTATAATAAACCGCTGGTGGTAATTCTGCCTGTTCACTTATAGAAGCTGTAACAAGAGAACCACCGCTTGCGGAGAAATACTTAACAGCTTCTAACGGAATACCATCTTCTTACACTTCAATATTTCGCAACATCGTATAAATATCGTTGTTCACTTTACCAAACGATTTAATATTATTTTGAATGTTAGATAATAAAACGACATACACACTTCCGTTTTTACTAAATCCATTTAAGCAATTCCATCCTGGCATTACACCGTGATTCGAATAACTGCCCGGGTCTACATACCAACCAAATCCGTAATCCTTTTTCACGGCTGTAAACATTTGATCATAGCTCTCTTTTGAAATTAACTTTCCAGAGAAGAGTGCTTCATTAAATAAATATAAATCATGTGCACTTGTATATATATCACCACAACCATATAGTTGTGACATACTTGGAATATTAGGTGTTGTCATATTGTTATTTACTATTTTATAACCCGTGGATGGGAATCTTGTTTGTTCTAACTCTCTACCAAAACCAGAATGTTTCATACCAGCAGGTGCAAAAATATGCTGCTTAATATATTCTTCTAGCGGTTGGCCACTTACTTTCTCGGCAATGTAAGCAAGTATAGAGTAGTTCGAATCTGAATACTTCCATTTTTCTCCTGGACCTGCAACACGCTTTTGGTTTCCTATTCGTTTTATCAGTTCTTCATGAGAAATATCCTCTGTTCCCTGCTCATATTCTGGAATTCCTGATGTATGTGTTAATAAATGTTTTAACTGAATACCGTTACCTTGAGGGAAATCTGGAATATACTTTGCAATCGTATCCTCTACATTTAACTTATTTTGATCTTTTAATTGCATAATGGCAGTCGCTACAAACGCCTTTGAAATAGAACCAATATAAAAAGTTGTCTCTGAATTATTCGGTACTTGCTTCTCTTTGTTCGCCATACCGTATCCTTTATTCAAAAGAACTTTTCCGTTCTTCACAATAACAGCTGTCCCACTAAATCCTGCGTTTTGTAAATATTGATCTAATTGAGCGTTTTCATTAATTTCTTGAGGTGGTCCCTCAGCAGGCTGTTCTGCAGCTTGTGCTTGCTTCACTTGTTCTTCCTGCTCTTTTTGTTTTGGTGCTTCTTGTTTCTTTTTTTCTTCTTTCTTTTTTAGCTCTTCTTGTTTCTTCATTTCTGCCGCTGCTTTTAAAGTTTCTTGTTTCTTATTATGCGCAACAATTTTTGTATACATGAAATATACAAGTGAAAATAGTAAGACGAGAATGATTGTTCTTTTTATGTATACAATCGGCCGACGTGATTTCCCATTCGCATTATTTTTTTCGTGATCCATGATTGCTTTTTTCCCCTTATTCAACAATAATTTACTTCCTCTACTAAAGATTTATTTTAGTAGATTATGGATACTCCATCCTATGTCATCCCTACTTTATCACGCACTGCACATATTACCAACCTATATGCATAAAAAAGAAAAAGAAAATTTATAAAAGTAAGATTCCTGTTAAATTTTTAACATAAAAAAAGAGGATATCCTCTAAAGAACTGATTTCATCAATCTTTTTGGATATCCCCTTATCTAATTATTTATACGTGTTTTTTCATATCATCGGCAACAGATTCAACATTTGTACCTACGATAACTTGAACACTCGTGTTACTTAGTTTCATAACACCTTTTGCACCAGCACGTTTTAATGCTGCTTCGTTTACTTGACCAGCATCTTTCACTTGTAAGCGTAGACGTGTCGCACAGTTATCAATAACTGTTAAGTTTTCTTTTCCGCCTAAAGCTAATACGTAAGTTTCACCAATTGAACCTGCAACTGGAGCTTCTTCACCTTCAGCTAGTTCCTCTTCGTCTTCACGACCAGGAGTTTTTAGGTCGAACTTCTTAATTAAGAAGTAGAATACTACAAAGTAAATTGCTGCGTAAATTAAACCGATTCCTGCTAGTAACAATGGTTTTGTTGCAATACCGAAGTTTAAGAAGTAATCGATTGCCCCGGCACTAAATGAGAAACCATCGTGAATGCCAAGTGTTGTTGTAATGAATAGAGACAGACCTGTTAATACAGCATGAATACCATATAATACTGGTGATAAGAACATGAATGAGAATTCAATTGGTTCTGTAATACCAGTTAAGAATGAAGTTAATGCTAGACCACCTAACATACCTGTAACCATTTTACGTTTTTCTGGTTTAGCAGCCGCAATCATTGCGAAACATGCTGCTGGTAAACCGAACATCATAACTGGGAAGAAACCTGTCATGAACATACCTGCTGATGGATCTTTTGCAAAGAAGCGTGCAATATCACCATGAACGATATCCCCAGCTGCATTTGTAAAGTCACCAAGTACGAACCAGAAGTATGTGTTCATTACGTGGTGTAAACCGATTGGAATTAATAAACGGTTTAATAATCCGAATAAACCAGCACCGATTGAACCTAAGTTCACGATGCCATGTGCTACTGCATCAATACCACTTTGAATTGTTGGCCAAATTTGACCGAATACTAATCCTAAAAGAAGCATTACGATTGAAGTAATAATTGGTACAAAACGTTTTCCTGCAAAGAATCCTAACCATTCTGGTAGTTTAATCTTATGGAATTTGTTGTATAGTAAACCTGCAACAACCCCTGCAATAATACCACCGAGTATGGCCATATTAATTTTCGGCGTTAACGCCGCTGCTTTTGAAACTTTTGTCATTGTATCTGCTAATTTAGTTGGATCTACTGAACCGACTAAATCTTGAACACTTTTTAATTTATCATTTAACTCTGCTGCTGAATATGTCTTACTTAGAGCATTTGTTGTATTTTGTAAAACAAGATATCCAATTGCCCCGGCAAGTCCAGCTGCTCCACTACCATCAATAGACAAACCGATTGCAACACCAATTGCAAAAATAAGTGCTAAATTATCAAAAATTGCTGCACCGGCCTGTGCCATAACAGGAATGTTAAATACATCTTCTTGTCCTAAACGAAGCAATAATCCTGCTGCTGGTAGTACGGCGATTGGAAGCATTAACGCTTTACCAATACGTTGTAGAAACTGCAACATTTTAATTCCCCCTATCAAATTTATGAAATCGTTATCATTATAAGTACGCCTTAGAAAACGCTTTCTATTTACATAACCATAATAACATATAGTTGTATAGATGTGTAGTTTTTATTTTCGAATTTTTTATGGATAAATCTCCTATTTCCAAACTGTTATATAAAAGGAAAATTCTCCTTTTTTAATATAGAATACTCGAAACGAAATACCTACTATAGAACATGTAACTTTCGTTTTATCATTCCACTTTTTCATGTTATTATTTATTTCCGAGCATATCGGGAAAAGTAAACTTAGTTAATTCGAAATAGGAGCGTTGGTACTATGCAGTGCATTGAAACAAACAACTTACAACAGTTGTTAGAACAAGTAAAACCATATACGAAAAAAGGAAAGCTTGCTACTTATATCCCCGAACTAGGAAATGCTAATCCAGATGATTTAGGGATTGCCATTTTCCATAAAGAAACAGAATACATCCATGCTGGCAACTCACAAACACTATTTACTCTTCAAAGTATTTCAAAAGTAATTACACTTGCACTTGCACTTTTAGATCGTGGTGAAGAATATGTATTTTCTAAAGTTGGAATGGAACCGACTGGTGATCCATTTAATTCTATTATTAAGTTAGAAACGACAAGTCCTTCTAAACCACTTAACCCAATGATTAATGCGGGGGCACTAGCTATTACAAGTATGTTAGCAGGAAAAGATAATGAAGAAAAAATGGAGCGCATTCTTCATTTCGTACGTGAAATAACAGATAATCCTACTATTAATTATTCTTCTAAAGTTGCCAATTCAGAATTAGAGACAGCTTACTTAAACCGTTCACTTTGTTACTATATGAAACAAAACGGAATTATCGATTGTGATATCGAAGAGCTTATGGACTTATACACTCGTCAATGTGCAGTTGAGGTAAACTGTATTGATTTAGCACGTATCGGTTTAATTTTTGCGATGGATGGATATGATCCATATAAGAAAAAACAAATTATCCCTAAGCATATTACAAAGATTTGTAAAACATTTATGGTTACATGTGGTATGTATAACGAATCTGGTGAATTTGCGATTCGTGTTGGTATCCCAGCAAAAAGCGGTGTAGCTGGTGGCATTTTCGGCTGCGTAAAAGGAGAAATGGGAATTGGTATTTTCGGACCAGCTTTAGATGCAAACGGAAATAGTATCGCTGGTTTTAAAATTCTTGAACTTCTTTCTGCTCAAGAGGGTTGGAGCATTTTTTAATTCAGAGCTATCCTGCTATACTAGCAGGATTTTTTCATTTCATAAAACTCTTAACTTTATCAGCTATCCACGCCCTTACAAAAACCGTGATGAAAGTTTCTCTCTATCATGCATATTTGCTCCCCCCTCCTGAATAATATAGTACAACCTAGCGCTATATGTGGAGGTGTGAAAGATGAAACTAATATTTCAAATGGGAAAACAGCCTGTTCTTGAAAAAACAATTCTCCTTTTTATATTGAGCATTGTAGAAAGCTTGAAGTTAAAAGTTGTTTCACTCGATGAAGCTCACCGATACATATTCAATTTAGAAGTACTTGAACTGTTAATGGATCGGAACATCGATGATCAAGTACTTGAACTTATTCATTTCGGAATGGGACTTGAAGACATTCATCATGTGCTTCCTGAAGAACTTGAACATACGATTGAAGAATTAAAGTGGCTTTGTATCCAAGTATTAAGTGAGTACAGTATGCATGAAGAGTCAGAACAATTAATTGAAGATATACGGTAAAAAAGCACCTATGTAGGTGCTTTTAATGTTTTTTTAAACTATTTTTATACGCCTCAATATTTACTGGTAGTTCTTCCTCTTCCAAAGTATGTTCATTTACATCTTTATGAATGAACGCACCTTTAGGTGGTTGATGATCGTGCCCTTTTTTCTTATGATCAAATGCTTTTCCGCGTCCCATACAAATCCCCCTTTCTTAAAAGAAATCCGTATTAGTATGGAGAAAAGTACGTCGATATATGCAATCCCTTGCCATATTTCCAAGGAAATACTCGAACCTTGTTTTCTACTCTCCTTACAACAACTGATCGATCCCAATAAGAATTAATAGCAAGCCTGCAATCACAGTAGCCCATTTCCCTAAGTATGCTGCTAAAAATCGTTTTCCTACATACGCAAAACCACTAATACAAATAAAACTAAACACTCCAGAAATAGTTGCTGTAAGCCACAGATTCAAGTTTGTTACCCCAGCATCAAATCCACCCGCAATATTATTAATAGATAATGCGACTCCTAAAACAATTGCTTCTGAAAAACTAATTGTTTTGGAACCATCAAAATCTGCCTTTTCTGGATCACGTAAAATTCCCATAAGTACATTACTATCTTTAGAGCTTACGGTATCTCTCTGCCCTAAGAAAGGCTGGCACAAAATAAACACCCCGATTACCCCTAAAACGATTGCTCCAATTAGGTTTGCAGTAAACTCTGAAATAAATAACGCTATCCAGTTTCCAAAAAAGCCAGCTAATAAAGTAAATAAAAAACCAAAAAATGCGATGATAAAATTGTTAAGCCACGAAATTCGAATTTTACGAATACCATATGCAATCCCGACACCTGCATTATCTAAATTAGAAGCAATTCCGATTAAAAAAATTGAAAATAGACCTGCCGTACTCATAAACAGCCACCCCTTTTTCTCACTTTTCCATGCATCTTATGAAAATGTTGAGCAACTGTGCCTGTCTGTTTCATATACATGTAATAAATGCTCAACATTTTTTCAACAATAAAAAGGAGTGCCTTCTCTATGCCTAAAGAAAACCCAAATGAGCGGCTTAGTAGATTAATAAAAAAACTTTTAAAAGAACGTGCCTTATCTATGCGCCAACTCGGAATGCTTACAAATATTGATCCTGCAACAATCTCAAGAATTATGAATGGTAAACAACCGCCAAAACAAAAACACCTACAAAAATTCGCAGAATGTCTGCAAGTTCCACCCCAATTGTTATTTGATGAAATGTATCCGGATTCTCCTCACATTAATAAAGAAAAGACGGATATGTACACATCTCTTGATACAATTCAGCAAACTCTGCAATCCTCTAACTTATTCGATTTCGACTACACAACAACCCGCGTAAAACAAGAACTTGAAAACTATGAACGATATGCTCAAACAACAGAGGGTGAAAAGCGTATTCATGAAAGTTTTGCAAGCAAGTTAGAACAAATTGATAGTGCTGGTCCTTTCATTGAACAATTAACGGATATGTATCAACAATTTTGCAATGAAACGATTCCAAAAGAAGAGCGGGCAGTTCTTGGCGGCGCATTACTGTATTTCATTTTATCGACAGATATTATTCCCGACTATCTCTTTCCAATTGGCTATTTAGATGATGCAATTGCTGTTGAATTAGCGAAAGAGAAATTAATCGAACTAAAACGAAAGACATAGAAAAACAAAGAACTATTTCAGTTGTTTCTATCCAACTCTGAAATAGTTCACTAAAAAATCGTACAAGTATACATACCTGTACGATTTCAACATACTAATCTATTTTTTCGTATGACACCATTCATATATAAATGCTGTTATTACTTTTGTAAATTCAATTAACTGTTCTACTTCAACTTTCTCATTTATTGAATGAGCTTCTTCTAATGTACCAGGTCCGTAAATAACAGCTGGGATATGAAATTCACTAAACCAACCACCATCCGTTACCGTTGCAGACATATCTAAAATTACATGTTTAGATAGAATTGATTCGTGTACTGAGCTAAGAGTTTTTACTGCTGCATGTTCACTATCCACTTCCAAAGAAGGGAAAATTTCGCCACGATCCACAATCATTGATTCTCCGCCCCATTTAAATTGTGGTGGATTTTCACTTAACCATGGATCAGCAGCCGCTACTTTCCCAATATACTCTTCAATTTCTTTTATTATTTGTTCATGTGTTTCATTCGGATAGAAGTGCACTGTTATCCATAACCGGCACTCATCCGCAATAAACGCTGCATGCCGTCCGCCTTCAATAACGGCTGGGTTAATTGTTGTTGTTCCAGATGGATAGCCTTCATATGTTTTCATAACTGCCCAATGACGCTCTAATTCTTGTAAACTTTGCACAATTTTCATCATTTTTTCAATCGCACTCGCTCCGAATAAACGTCCTCCAGCATGAATCATTTGCCTGCGTGTTGCATCATGAAACGTTTGGGGGCTTTTCACAGTGACCCATCCAGTAATTACGCCGCCCTGTCCTTGCATATGTAAATCACTCGTATCCACTACGACTGCAAAATCAGCATCATAACCTCTTTTGCAACATTGAAGTGTACCAGCTTCTCCAACTTCTTCCCCAATTACGGATTGAAAGATTACATCTCCAGGTAATTCAATGCCAGCTTCTTGTAAAAGTTGAATAGCAAATAGCGCTCCAGCCAGTCCACCTTTCATATCTGCCGCACCACGCCCAACTAACCAACCATCTTTTATAAACGGCTCAAACGGATTAGTCTCCCACGCCTCATCTGCTGACACTTCAGCTACATCCATATGTCCGTTAATAATAAGACTTTTATATGTGTCACTTTCTATCCCTCTTTTCACCCCAACAACGTTCGGGTCATTCGGATATACATCCCATTTATCAACACTAAAATTTCGTTTTCTTAGAAAATCTGCAACAAATTGTTGCGCCTCATTTGTGTTTCTCGCCGGCGGTGCTGGTGTTTCAAAACGAATTAATGTTTTTGTAAGTTCTAGTAATTCCTCTTTCCTTAAATCTATTTGTTTTAACAGCTGTGAAACTTCTTGATTCATCGCTAATTCCCCTTTGCATACATAGTATGTTTCCAGCTTTATTTTCACAAAAAAAGAGACTGTTTACAATTTTACAGTCTCTTTTTTTGCATAAGTTTCTAATATATTTATAAACTTTTTGCTTCTGTTTTATTTACTTTTTCAACATGTTCTATCTTGCTTCCCTTATTTTTTGTCGCACGGTAAAACAGTAAACAAACAATCATAAATGGAATACCACAATACAATGCCATTCTTTGCTCTGGAATAAAGGCCATACCAACAATTACTGTCAAATTTAATACTAACGCAAGCAGTGGTACGAATGGATACAGCGGTGTTTTAAATTTCAAGTCCTTCACATCCCCGCCCTGCTTAACATATGTCCTTCTAGCTAATAAGTTAGATAGAGCAATAGATGCCCAAACTAATATCGCTCCGAATCCGGCAATAGAAAGTAGCCATAAATAAACTGTATCTTCCGCATAAATACCTGATAGTAATGAAAGACAACCTACAACCGTACTTACAATCAATGCATAAATAGGAACACCATTTTTAGATAACTTACCGAAAATTGGACTAATCATCCCTTGATTAGACATAGACCATAACATACGAGAAGTTGCATATAATCCTGAATTCGCAACGGATAGAACCGCTGTAATAATAACGAAATTGATAATATCGGCTGCATAAGGAATACCAATTTTATCAAATACAACTACGAATGGACTTTCTATCACTCCTGCTTGTTGCCATGGGAATAATCCTGCAAGAATGAAAATAGATAATACAAAGAACACAAGTATACGCCAAACTGTATTATTAATTGCCTTCGGGATTGTTTTTTCTGGATTTTCACTCTCTCCAGCTGCAATACCAACTAGTTCCGTTCCTTGGAAGGAAAAATTAACTGCAATCATCGTAATTAAAATAGCTGATAATCCATTTGGAAACAATCCACCATAATCAGTAAAGCTAGAGAACATTGGTGCTGGTTCGTTTCCTTTCATATCTAGAAAACCAAACATTGCTGCCCCGCCCAAAATAATAAATGCAATGATTGTAATTACCTTAATACTCGCAAACCAAAATTCAACTTCTGCAAAACTTCTTGAGGATAACGCATTGATAGCAAAGAGAAGCACCGCAAACACTACACACCAAATCCATGACGGGACATCAGGAAACCATCGTTTCATTAAAATACTAACTGCAATCAGTTCAATCCCTATCGTAGCAGACCAGTTTAGCCACGACATCCATCCGACTACATAACCCGCTGCAGGAGAAATGTGCTTTGTAGCATACGTTTGATAAGATCCTGCGTCAGGCATCGCAACAGCTAACTCTCCTAAACAGAGCATTGTTAAATACATAACAAATC
>NZ_BOQB01000011.1 GCF_018332475.1 Bacillus sanguinis
GAAGAAATTTATACATATTCATTTTTCGGAAAAAGATGGGGTTAACCCCATCTTTTATTTATTTCCCCTTAAAATTATTCAAATCGTCCATATTGCGATTGGGTTGACCCAAGAACTTACAATGTACGTAACACAAAATTAGGCAGGGGGAAAAAGTTATGGCAAGTTTACGATTACATATAGAAAATAAAAAAAGCAACCAAGAAATAAGAAATATTTGTTTATATTCAATTGCAAAAACCGTATCAATATTCGGTAGCTCTATTTATAGTTTCGCATTAGGATTGTATGTATTACAAATAACCGGATCGGCTTTAAATTTCGCGATTACGCTTATTTTAGGAACGATTCCAATGATTGTTATGAATCCATTTGCCGGTGTAATTGCTGATAAGGTTGATAAAAAGAAACTCGTCGTTTGTATGGATGTACTAAGCGGATGCTTATTAATAACTGTTTATATATTAAGCAACTATTATGGGTTAAACTTATTCATCATTTATACTACTACCTTTCTGATGACAGTATTTACAACATTTTTTGGAATAGGTTTAGAGGCTGCAAAACCAAATATCGTCTCTAAAGAGAGACTAATGAGTCTTAACTCTATAAGTAAAATTATCGATTCTATATCTTTAATTCTAGGGCCTATGTTAGGGGGCATTGTTTTTGCAGTCTTTGATATGAAAACTTTTATAATTATTAACGGTATTTCATTTATCCTTTCGGCTATATCCATATTGTTTATCAACTTTAAATTGTGCGAGCAATACATAAATAAGGAATGTTCAATAAGGGAAATTAATTTTATTAAAGATATAAAGGAGGGATACTCTTATTTAATGGAGCGGGAAAGCTTAAAAAATATGTTTCGTATTTTAATTTCACTTAATTTTTTCCTAGGATTTGCTGTAACTGTTCCATTGCCATACATTATGAATACAGTTCTCAATCTTAGTTCTAAACATTTTGGTTTGATCCAAGGGACTTTTCCAATAGGTATGATAGTTGGTGCAATAATAGTAAAAAAGATAACGAATCATTTTTCTTATTCCTATCTATTGAAAAAAATAAGTTTTATGGTGGCAATTTTTATGATAGTTTCAGGTGCACCTGTTCTATTTAAAAGTATTGAAGTAAATAAAATTGTATTTGTGACTATGTACTGCGCCATTATGTTCTTTTTAGGGTTAATGATAGCATTAATTGATATCCCTTTAATTTATTTTATGCAAAGAGAGATTCCAGATGAATATAGGGGCAGAGTGCTTAGTATTGGATTAAGTTTAGGTAAACTGATGCAGCCGATAGCACTGGCATTATCAGGTCTATTATTAAATCATATTCCATCCTACACGCTTCCAATTGGAGGAGGGATCGTATTTCTTATTTTAAATCAGGCTTACTCAAATAAATTGAATTTAGAAATTCATTCAAAAGGGTATAGTGTTGAACGTAATTAAATAATATCGAAATAGCGCAGGATCATCATCCTGCGCTTATCTATCGTAATTCAGCTGTTTTTCTAATAACAATCTTATCAATATCGTCTTCTTCATCACCAATAAATAACCCGCGTTCTTTTAAATACGCCTCAAAATATAAATCTGCTTCTGCACGTTCATCATATGGTTTGACAGATAAAACGAAACCTAATTTGTTTTGTTCTTCTAAATGAGAAGTGGAGATGTAGGCCGGTATATTGTGGCGTAAAAAGAGTTCTTTAACCGGAATAATCATATCTTTCATTAATTTCGTTAACATACCCATTTCAAACTCGAAATTAAAGCGATCTATGCTACATAAATCAGCGAATACTACACCGATAAAACCTGTATTAAATACTTCTTGATATTCTACTTCTTCATCATTACCGTAAAAATTCTTTTCGATTAAATAATTTACAAAATAAGCAACACCGTCACTTTGTTCAAATGGTTTCGTTGAAAGAACAAAGCCGATTTTCTTTTGTTTATGTAAATACACACATGACATATATGCTGAAATGTTATGTTCTTTAAATAGAGAACTTGTTGCCCCAGAGAGGCCATCAAGTACGTGATGAACAATTTGAAGTTTTTTACGAGCGAAATAATAGGATTTCTTTTGTAACTCCAATGTATCAATAAAGACAGAGCCGATAAAGCCTGTATTTGAAATGATAGGTGTTTGCTTTTTTCTTCCTCTGCGCTTTGCTTGAGCCATTGTAAAAATCATCCCTTCATGTACAATTAAAATAAAAAGAACGTTTGTTCGTATATTTATATTTTACTATTAAAACGCTATAAAGTAAAGGATTTTTGACGAAAAAAACAACAAAAAAGACACCTATAAAAGGTGTCTTAAATGCTGTAGGGAAGAGGGTTCATCCATACAATTTATATTATGATACAGAGACGATCTCTTCTGTATCTTCTACATCTAAATGACAGTCCATAGTACGAACATCTTGATCTTCATGACTTCCGAAATAAATAGTAATTTTCATATGTATCGCTCCTTTATTCTAGGAATACCTAAAATAATTACTAGTAATGTTAATATTTATTATATACCACTTTTTTCATTCCGACAACGTTATATCATTTTTAATTCTTTTAGGGGAAAAAGAGTGATGTATAGAGCTATTTTTATAGAAATAGGCACATTTCATATATGTTATATTTAATACTGAATGATTCGAATACGAATTTTTATGAAAGGAGAAAAACGAATGAATTATAAACAGTTATTAATAGATAACTTCACATATAAAACGTCATATATTGCGCGACAGGTACATGGAATGAATGTAAAAGAAACGAAGGATTATATTGCTGTCGACTGTGGTTTACCTGCAGATACATTTAATATCATTACTTTATTAAACAATGATGTAACGGAAGGTATTGAGAAATTATATAGGGTGGTAAACAACTATAATCAAAAGAAATTTCCAATGAGTGTTTGGTTTTGGGAGGATAAGCATAAGCAGACTATAAAAAGCGAATTAATAAAACTTGGCTTAAAAGAAGCAGAACAAAATATCGCGATGGTAGCAAACTTACATACAATACTTCCAATAATAAACATGCCAGAAGGTTTTGAGATACAAAAAGCATCTTCGTCAGGACAAATTAAAAAGTTTGGAGAAGCGTTAGCTAGTCTATTTGGTACATCAGAGGAAGGGAAATACGTACAAGAATTCTACAATCAAACTACTTCTTCCCATTTATGGAATAGTGAAAATATGAAACTGTACTTAGGACTTTATAAAGATGAAGTCGTATCGGTTGGTTCATTAGTATGTACACTAGATAGTATTGGTATTTATGATATAGCAACGAAAGAAGAAAAGAGAGGAAAAGGATTTGGCTCTACTATGTTTCATTACTTGCTGCAAGAAGCAAAGGGATTAAACGTTGCTCAATGTGTATTACAAGCTTCAGCTGATGGGATTAGTATTTATAAAAAGGCCGGTTTTCAATCTGTTGGACAAATGACTGTATTTGAAAATCGACATTTATTTGAATAAATTATCCGAATCAAATTGCTTACATGTAGGAGTAAATACATCATTATGAAAAAAATATATATTATTACAATACTTTGCACCTTTATAGTAATAGGTACTTTTGTTTTACATAAAGTAAATGAACTTAAGTACACGAAAGCTATTAATCAATCAAATTATATAAAAAATATTGCACATAGAGGCGCTTCTGCGTATGCGCCGGAACATACAATAGCAGCTTATAAATTGGGACAACAATTAAAAGGCGATTATATAGAAATAGATCTTCAAATGACAAAAGATGGACATTTAGTAGCTATGCATGATGAAACAGTAAATCGTACTACAAATGGTACAGGGCTAGTTAAGGAACATACATTAGAGGAATTAAAGCAATTAAATGCAGGTTCTACTTACAATAAAAAGTATCCAAATTTAGCAAAGAAAGAATATGAAAATGCTAAAGTTCCAACACTAGAAGAAGTAATTGAAGTGTTTGGGCATGACGCGAACTATTATATTGAAACCAAATCACCTGATGAATATCCAGGAATGGAAGAAAAGTTATTAGAAATTATCAATCACTATGAAATACAGGATAAAGTTATTATTCAATCATTTAGTGAAGAAAGTTTGCAAAAGCTACATAGTTTACATGTTAATATACCTCTAGTCCAATTACTACCTTACAAAAAGGCAGTACAATTAACTGAATTAGAGATAAAAAAGTATAAAACATACTGCATCGGTCTTGGGATGAACTATAAATATATTGATTCAGCTTATGTAAAGAGAATAAAGAAACATGGATTAGAAGTTCATCCATTTACTGTAGATAATGAAAAAGATATGAAAAAGTTACTTTTATGGGGAGTTGAAGGGATGTTTACGAATTACCCGGATCGTTTACATTCGTTATTACAATCTTAAATTATAATGGTGTAATTATCACTGAGGCAAAAAAATAAGTATACAAAGATAGTTTGTGGTCCAAATGGTAACATCATTGAATGCATAGAGCTGATATTGAAATAAAAGCCGAAAAAGAATCCAATATTTTTATTGGATTCTTTTTATTTATCTCTAAGTGACGAACTTAAAGCATTATGAATTTGAATTTGTTAATAAAATATTACATTGAGTATGATTTTTATATTAATCATCAGAAAGTAACGAAATTGTAATGAATTTTAACTACGCTTTTTATATTTTTTTGATAAACTGGCTACGAGAGGAATACCGATTAATGTAGGTAAAAACCAAAACCATATAGGTGGCAGTAAATTAATTAAGGGAATATGAATACCGATATTTACTAAAAGTGCGGTAACAGCACCGATATAAGAGCCTAACATACCTCTAATATGGTGATGAAGCCAATTTTTCCAACGTTTTTTTCGTGCAAGGTAGCCATAAATCGCAAAAGCATAAGAGAAAATTGCTACATAAAATAAATATGCGATTGTATCCCAGTTTATAATGGATAATATAATTGCAGTAAGGGTGATCACAACATAGGATGCATGATATATTTCACCCCATTCCGTATGTTTTCCTTTCTTCTTTTGAGCAACCATCGCTAAAATACCGGTAATTAAGCATATTGTTCCAAATAATATATGGATGGTTAAAAGAATGTTAAAAATGCTCATAATAATTCCTCCTTTTTTATTTTTATAGTATTGCAGTATAGGAGAAAAGTTGAAACGTATTGTTTATTCACGTTAATATGTTGAAATGAAGGAGAGACTTCCATGTTTACATCTATTACATATTTACAATCAGGGAATGACAAGCAACAAAAAGTATATGATGTTTTGAATACATTGAACATAATGGAGGATTTAGCTTTGTATAGTCCTGTTCTTTGCGGGACAATCCCTATAAGAATTGATACTCTTCAATCTGACTTAGATATTGTAATGGAAGTACATAACTTTGATGTTTTTGAACAGGAAATGAGATCTTTATATGGTTCATATGAAGGATTCAAAATAAAAAAGAAAAAAATTAAAAATACTGAATCAATAAAGGTGAATTTTAAATTTGAAGGTTTTGATTTTGAATTATTTGCCCAACCTAAGCCAGTGCGTAACCAAAATGCGTATAGACATATGATAGTAGAACACATGCTATTAATGCAGCATCCCCATATAAGGGAAGAAATTCTTCGCTTAAAAGAGAACGGTTTAAAAACAGAGCCTGCTTTTGCTCAAGTATTAAACATTAACGGGGATCCTTATGAAGCACTTATTTTATTAGGACAGGAAATGAGATTGTGGTAAATAAGATACATAAAAACTCCTCTATAGGAAAAGAGGAGTTTTTGTTATGCCGTTAGCTTACGAATTAATTCACTCAACAATTTAATCCCGTTAGTCATTTGCTCTGAAGAAGCATATCCATATGATAAACGAATATGCCGGTCTGATTCTTCTTCATATATACGTCCTGGGTTTAAAAGAACTCCTTTTGATAGTGCCTCTGAAAATAATTTCTTCATCGGAATGCTAGGTATTACCTTTAGCCATATAAAAACTCCACCACTAGGTATATCCCAGGTGGCAATATCTGCACAATACTTATGTAAAGCTCGTATCATTATTTGTCTTCGTTCTTTTAGTTTAATTCTTACGTTCGCTACATGTTCCTTATAAAATCCTTTATTTATCCATTCAGCAGCAACTCTTTGGGATAAGGAGCTTGATCCATAATCTGTTTGCATTTTTATATCTGATAATCTATCAATAACAGGTTCTGGACCGATAATCCATCCAATTCTAAGTCCTGGGGTAAGCGTCTTAGAGAGACTACCGATATATAATACATGTCCATGTTTATCCCTTGATTTTAAAGGAGCTGGGGGTGGTGCATCAATCCATAACTCGCGGTAAATATCATCTTCAATAATAGGTAACTGTTCCTTTTCACATATTTTTAATATTTCTTTTCTCCGCTCTTTAGACATTAATATGCCTGTTGGATTTTGAAAACAAGGAATTGAATATAAAATATTTTTCTTCTGACTGTATTTAATTCGTTTTAATAACTCGTTAGGTAATATACCGTGAGGATCCATAGATATACCAGATAGATTTATATTTGCTGATTGAAATACATGAAGTGAATATAAGTAAGAAGGTTGTTCAAGTAAAATGGTTGACTCTCTATGTAAAAGACCAATTGATATTAATTGCAATGCTTGTAATGCACCCGAGACGATTAATATGGAACCCGGTGATGTATGTATTCCGAATGATTTTACGTATGTACTTATTGCTTCACGTAACGGATAAAACCCTTTTTGTTCCTCATATCCGAAATAATCTAATTCCTCACTTACTTTTTTCATAATGAACTGCATTGTTTCTAACGGAAAAAGATGAGGAGCAAGTTCACCTTTGCTTAGATGGAGAAGTTTGTTATTTGCTTCTGCTTCATTTATTTCTCGTACCATTAACTTGCTTGGTTTATGAATACCTGCCTTTACATATTCACTCCAATCGGGCGGAGGATTCGTCGCTAATAATGACCATGTATTATTCGTTACAATTGTTCCAGCTCCAATTTTCCCTTGAATCAATCCATCAGCCATAAGTTCATCTAGCGCAGTTATTACAGTACTTCGATTCACATGAAATAATTTGGCTAACTGTCTTTGACTAGGAATCTTACTTCCAATTGGCCATTCTCCATTTTCAATTTTTTCTTTCATATAGTCTACTATCTGCCTATACTTAGGCAGTTTTTTACTAGTTGTCATCAAAAAACTCCTTCGTTCACTTGAAAAATGCCAAGTGGTTGGTTTTTACGATAAAAAACTGGTTGAAGACATTGTATCAACTATTAAATATGATGAAAAGAAATAATTGGTAATTTAAAAATGGTTTGTTTATTAGGGAGGGAGAGACAACATGCATAATAAAAAATGGGATTTACGCATTATATGTGCTCACGTTTTTACGATTCTTATATGGGGATCTGCTTTTCCAGCAATTCGTATGGGGCTTGAATCTTATACGCCTGAGCATCTGACTTTACTACGTTTATTAATTGCTTCATTTATACTTTTAGTGTTTTCTTTTATATACAAACTACGACTACCTGATTTAAAGGATATCCCAGCAATTTTTATATTGGGTGCTTTAGGATTTACTTTTTATCACATTGCATTAAACTACGGTGAAAAAACAGTAAATGCTGGATCTGCAAGTTTAATTATTTCAGTCACACCTATAGTAACGGCAATTCTTGCTTCTGTTTTTTTGAATGAAAAAATAAAATTAAATGGTTGGATCGGTGGTGTAATTAGTTTTATAGGAATTGCTTTTATATCATTTAGTCAAGGAGATGCTATTCAATTAAATAGTGGGGGAGTATTTATATTATTAGCAGCGATTTCAGAAAGCCTATTTTTCGTTTTCCAAACACCTTACTTAAAAAAGTACGGCTTCTTGCCATTTACCATATATACAATTTTATCTAGTACGGTATGTATGCTTATTTTCTTACCGGGAATGTATCAAGAAATACTAGCAGCTCCTCTTGAAGTTAATTTGAGCGTTATATATTTAGGTTTGTTTCCAACAGTACTCCCGTATATTGCATTGGCCTATATTATATCTCATTCTGGTGCTTCCGAGGCAACAAGTTCTCTATATTTAACGCCGGTAACTGCGTGTTTTATAGCTTGGGTATGGTTAGGTGAAGTACCGACTTTTGTTTCAATAATTGGCGGGGGAATTACTATACTTGGTGTTTTCATTGCACATGTATCATTAAAGAAAGAAATACAAAGTGCAGAGTACTGTAATTCAACAAAGTAGCTTTTATTTTGTGATAACAATTTAGCACATATCGTAACCAATTAACTTTAGAAATCGAAACAGGGATTTATTTCACTGCGTTGAATATGTAAATACATTCTCTTTATAAAGGAGCTTACAATATTGAATGTCCAGTTAAAGGTTGTTATGAGAGAGAATTGGGAGGATGCATTACAATTACAAGTTAAAGAGGATCAAAGGGTATTTGTTCCATCCGTAGCAGTTTCACTTGCTAAAGTATATATAAAACCAGATGGTGATAATGTAGAGTACATACCATTTGCGATATACGACGGTGATCTAATGGTTGGTTTTATTATGCATGCTGTTGTAAAAGAGACAACTGATATGTATTGGATAAACGGTTTTATTATCGATCAAAAGCAGCAAGGGAATGGTTATGGAAAAGCGGCGTTACAAGAAAGTATTTACTTAATAAAAAATACATATAGGGCGTGTAAAGAAATTAGATTAACAGTACATAAAGATAATATCTCTGCAAAGAAACTGTATGAACGTTACGGTTTTCAACCATTGGGACATGATTATGATGGTGAGCAAGTATATCGTTTATTCGTTTAAATATTTATAAATTAAAGGTGTGAAAGGAAAGATGCAATTTTCGGGAGGGAAAATCGAAGTGTTTATTCCTGAAGAATACATTGAGATACTACGGAATGAACTAAATAGAATTGGGGCTTGTAAAACGGGAAAATATGACCATTGTCTTTCCTATAGTTTCGTGGACCGCTAGACGTTGCATCACCTTTTAAAGGATACACTTGAAGTGATTAACGAAATTCACCCGTATGAAACACCTATGATTTATATCACCTCTATATTAAATGACTGGGAGGAATAACAATTGAAAAATAAATTTCATCATATTGTAAGAGCGGTAATGATTAAGGATAATAAATTGTTAGTAGCTGAATATATTGGCCATCATTATTTTTTACCAGGTGGTCATGTTGAAATTGGCGAATCAGCTGAGAATGCATTAATAAGAGAACTGCGAGAAGAACTCGGAGTAAATTGTAGTATAAAACAATTTTTAGGAGTTATAGAAAATCAGTGGCAAGATAAAGAAGTGCTTCACCATGAAATCAATCACGTTTTTGAAGTAGATTCGCAAGAGTTACATATTGATTTCATACCAAAATCGAAAGAAGTACATTTGGCGTTTCGCTGGATAGATTATAATCAAGAAGCTTTAAACACATATAAAATCATGCCAGCGCCTTCAGTTAAAGATTTACTAGAAAGAAAATTAAGTGAAGAACTACTAAACTGTTGGATTAGTAATTTTTAAACACCTCTATTAAAAATAAATTCGTCCACTGAAAGAAGATTAAGAAAATAGGCTAAAAAACAAGGTACATCACCTAGTGTAAGTTCATATTTTGTTGATGTACGCATTTAGTCTATAGTCTTGTTTCTAGTTTGTTTGCAAAAATATACGAACTTTAACATTGGGACGGAATTTATTTTTATAAATGGAGGGTTTCGTAATGAATCAGTTTCAACAAGAACTACAATCGTTAAATCTTAATGATTATCAATCTGGTAATGTTGTGTATTGGGATCAACTGCAACAAAATCAATATCCATACTATTACATTCAAGATGATGCACGTCGTTGCGGCGGATGCGGAGGTTGTGGTGGACGCTGTGGTGGATGTGGCGGCGGAAGATGTGGAGGTTGCGGTGGACGTTGTGTAGGATGCGCTGGATGTTTCGGTTGTTTTAACTGCTGGAACTGGTGGATCATTTAAGTATAGAAAATCAATAATATTTAGCATGAAAGAAAGGTGTAAATACTATTTTATACTTTTCTTTTATGCTGTAATTTTTATTTGTGCTTAGGGGGATCTATTTGTATACGTACGATAAGTTGATTTCTTGGGTAGAGAATATAAAAGAAAAAAATCATTGTTCTGCAACAGCACTTTGTATTATAAAAGATAACAAAATTGTACTAGAGCATTATAGTGGGTATCACTCAAATACATCGACTAATAAAAAAGTAACCGCATCTTCACAGTTCAATGTTGCTTCTGCTAGAAAAAGTTATTTAGGTTTAATGGTAGCATACGCGCTTTATGAGGGGAAAATAATCTCTATTGATGAGGAAGCGATAAAATATTTTAAAGACTTTGATCCTGCATTGCTTGGTAAAACAACGATAAGACATTTAGTAACACATTCGCACGGATTAGGAGAAACGGATGACGGAACAATTTTTCGTGAATTTGAACCTGGACAAGCATGGGCGTATAGAGATATTAATGTAAGAATGATGACACGTCTTATTTATCAGCTATATAATAAAAGTTTTCCAAAATTATTAAAAGAGCGTGTGTTTAAACCTGCTAATTTTCAAGAAACAGGTTGGAGAGTTCAGCAAGATAAAAATTTAGTTGACGTTGTTAATAATCCAAATGAAGACGCGATTAGTGAAATTGGTACGTTAGATGACGGTACTGAAAAAAATCTGTTTGTCTCAGCTAGAGAATTTGCACAGTGGGGCAATCTTCATCTAAATCAAGGTATGATACATGCTAAACAAATTGTTCCAAAAGAAGTTATAAAAATTGCTACAAGTTTGCAGAGCCCTACATTTAAAAACAAAGATCTACCGCAAAATGGCTTGTTTTGGTTCGTTCAAAATAAACCTACAAAATTAAGTGAACTTGGTGAACACGTTCCAAAAGGATCGTATCAAATATTAGGAATTACGGGACCAACTATTTTAGTAATACCCGAATATAATGTAGTTATTGCAAAAATGTACAAT
>NZ_BOQB01000012.1 GCF_018332475.1 Bacillus sanguinis
GTAGGACGTCGCCAAGCAAGCTAAAACACGAATCATTTGATTCGTGTTTTTTTGTGTTTTCAAACAGTACGCGAAAAGAAGTAATGATAATACAAACACGTTGCCCAAGGATGAATCATATTATATAAGAAATTGATGTATATTTTTCTGTAAATTGTTAAGGAATAGAAGTATGAAATATATCCATTTAAATAGGGAGGGAAGGATATGAAATCACAAAACGAAGTTTGTATTGTTTGTGAGACAGAAAGAAAAGAAGGAATATATGTTTATAATAATTTAATATGTTATGAATGTGAAAAGGACATGGTGAATACGGAGACAAATGATCCGAAGTATATATATTATTTAAAACAGCTTCGGAAATTAGAAGTATCATATTTTTAAATAGGCATATGCCTATTATTTTTTTTGTTCTGTATAATAGAGAAAGAATGAAATAATAAGGAAGAGATATAGATGAATCAAAATCGCATACCTTTATATGAGGCATTAATAGAGTTTAAAGAAAGAGGGCCATTGTCCTTTCATGTTCCAGGTCATAAAAATGGTTTAAACTTCCCTCAGGAGGCAGTAGAGGAGTTTAAAGATATATTATCTATCGATGTGACTGAGTTGTCAGGGTTAGATGATTTACATAGTCCGTTTGAATGTATAGATGAGGCGCAACAATTATTAGCTGATGTATATGGAGTGGAA
Source organism: Bacillus sanguinis (assembly GCF_018332475.1). GTDB lineage: Bacteria > Bacillota > Bacilli > Bacillales > Bacillaceae_G > Bacillus_A > Bacillus_A sanguinis. The sequence goes on from NZ_BOQB01000012.1 coordinate 700, forward strand.
AAAAGTTATTTTTTAATTAATGGTTCAACAGTCGGGAACTTAGCAATGATTTTGTCTTGCTGCGGGGAACATGATATTGTTCTTGTACAAAGAAATTGTCATAAATCAATTATTAATGGTTTAAAACTAGCGGGAGCAAATCCAATTTTTTTAGATCCATGGATTGATGAAGCTTATAACGTACCAGTGGGAATTCATGATGAAATTATTAAGAAAGCAATTGAAGAATATCCAAATGCGAAAGCACTCATTTTAACACATCCTAATTATTATGGTATGGGGATAGATTTAGAAGCAGGCATCGCTTATGCGCATGCACATAAAATCCCTGTTTTAGTAGATGAAGCACATGGAGCTCATTTTTGTTTAGGGGGAGCATTCCCAAAGTCAGCGTTAGCATACGGTGCAGATATTGTAGTTCATTCTGCACATAAAACATTACCCGCGATGACGATGGGATCCTATTTACATATAAATAGTCACCTGGTGAAAGAAGAAAAAATTTCTACTTATTTAAGTATGCTACAATCTAGTAGTCCGTCGTATCCAATTATGGCTTCTCTTGATATTGCACGTTTTACAATAGCGCACATAAAAGAAAAGGGCCATGATGAAATTGCCGGGTTTTTACGGGAATTTAAAGAAGAATTGTGTTCTATTCCACAAATAGCTATTTTACAATATCCATTACAAGACGAATTAAAGGTAACCGTACAGACACGTTGCCAGTTATCAGGATACGAATTACAGTCAGTATTTGAAAAGGTTGGCATATATACAGAAATGGCGGATCCATATAATGTCCTATTTATTTTGCCCTTGCAAGTAAATAAGGAATATATGAAGGCTATAGAGACGATCCGAGGGGCATTGCAATATTATGAGGTGAAAGACAAGAAGGAATCTATTCGTTATACTTATAAAGGGGAAATTTCCCCTTTACCGTATACATATAAACAACTGGAAGGATATGAAACTAAAGTAGTATCTGTAGAGGAAGCAGTTGGGATGATAGCGGCAGAAATGGTAATTCCGTATCCACCTGGAGTTCCATTGATTATGTATGGGGAAAGAATTACTTCAGAACATAAAGAGCAAATTATGTATTTAGAGAAAGCAGGCGCTCGTTTTCAAGGCAGTACGAAATATATGAAAGTGTATGATATAGAAAGTGGGTTTTAGGATGAAGGGATTATTTGTAACAATTGAAGGTCCAGAAGGTTCTGGTAAAACAACGTTAATTCAAAGTTTATTGCCATACTTTGAACAAAAAGAACAGAAGGTAATGGCGACGAGAGAACCAGGTGGTATTGCAATTTCTGAGGATATTAGAACGATTTTACATAAACAAGAATATACGATGATGGAAGCACGTACAGAGGCACTTCTGTATGCTGCTGCCCGTAGACAACATTTGGTGGAAAAAGTTATGCCAGCACTTAACGAGGATTGCCTTGTATTATGTGATCGTTTTATAGATAGCTCTTTAGCGTATCAAGGATATGCAAGAGGATTAGGTATGGATAAAGTATTTGAAATCAATCGTTTCGCAACAGAGGACTGTATGCCTAGTTTAACGATTTACTTAGACATTGAACCAGAGATTGGTTTAGCTCGAATTGAAAAAGATGCAGGACGTGAAGTGAATCGATTAGATATGGAAGATATCTCTTTCCATAAACGTGTGCGTGAAGGGTATTTACAAGTTGTAGAACGCTTCTCAGATCGTATTGTATTAGTAAATGCTGATCAACCAATGGAAAAACTTATAGAAGAAGTTGTTCAGATTATAGAAGATAAATTGTTATAATAGAAGGAAAGAATGAAATAAGTGAGGTATGCATTATGATGAAGACGTGGGAGCAGCTTTCTGCTATACAACCCATCGGTGTAAAAATGTTGATGAATAGCATTGCAAAAGAGCGTATATCCCACGCTTACTTGTTAGAGGGAGGGAAAGGGACAGGAAAGTTTGCGACGGCAATTCAAATGGCAAAGAGTTTCCTCTGTTCTCAGCGTAATGGGGTAGAGCCTTGTCATGTATGTACAAATTGTAAGCGAATTGATTCAGGTAACCACCCGAACTTACATATTGTAAAACCAGACGGATTATCTATTAAAAAGCAACAAATTCATGATTTACAAGAAGAGTTTTCAAAAACAGGATTAGAAGCAAATAAAAAAGTATATATTATTGAGCACGCAGACCGTATGACAGCAAATGCAGCAAATACACTCTTGAAATTTTTAGAGGAACCAAGTAGTGATACAACAGCTATTTTACTTACTGAACAAAGTCATCAAATTTTAAATACGATTTTATCTCGTTGTCAAGTTGTTACATTTAGACCATTACCTACGGAATCTTTAATTAGAAGATTACAGGATGAAGGTATTACGACGTCTTTATCGACACTTGCTGCACAACTCACGAATAGTTTTGATGAAGCTTTAGCTTTATGTGGTGATGAATGGTTTGCACAAGCACGAGCTTTAGTGATAAAATTATGTGAAGCGCTCGAAAAGGATAAAGCCTCTATTTTTTTTGTACAAGAAAAATGGGGAAAACACTTTGGAGAGAAAGAACAATTACAGCAAGGTTTAGATATGTTACTCCTTATTTATAAGGATTTATTATATGTTCAACTTGGAGAAGAAGATCGTCTTGTTTTTCATGAGCAGAAAGAGATGTTTGAATCTTTCTCCTATGCTCAGAAGCGCATTGTATCAGCTCTCTTTAATATATTAGAGGCAAAAAATAGAATCAACGCTAATGTAAATGCGCAGCTTGTGTTCGAACAGTTAGTGTTGCGGTTGCAGGAGGGATGACCGTTTTGTATGATGTAGTAGGTGTTCGCTTTAAGAAGGCCGGAAAGGTATATTACTTTGATCCGAATCAGTTCGATATCTCTGAAAATGAGTTCGTAATTGTAGAAACAGTAAGGGGTATTGAGTACGGAAAAGTAGTTATTACCAAAAAGCAAGTTGATGAGAACGACGTTGTATTACCGCTAAAAAAGGTTATTCGTATTGCAAATGAAAATGATCGTACCATTGTTGAAGAGAACAAACATGCTGCGAAAGAAGCATATCAAGTTTGTCAGCAAAAGGTAGTAGAGCATAATCTTGATATGAAACTTGTAGATGTAGAGTATACGTTCGATCGCAATAAGATTATTTTCTACTTTACTGCGGATGGTCGGATTGATTTCCGCGAACTGGTGAAGGACTTAGCAGCAATTTTTAGGACAAGAATTGAACTAAGACAAATTGGTGTTCGTGATGAAGCGAAGATGCTTGGTGGTATTGGTCCATGTGGTCGTATGCTTTGTTGTTCTACTTTTTTAGGTGATTTTGAACCTGTATCTATTAAGATGGCAAAGGATCAAAATTTATCATTAAATCCTGCGAAAATCTCTGGTTTATGTGGTCGTTTAATGTGTTGCTTAAAATATGAGAATGACGAATATGAGGCAGCAAAGGAACAACTTCCTGATTTAGATCAACGTATACAAACCCCGCATGGTACTGGCCGTGTTATCGGATTAAATATTTTAGAAAGATTAATTCAAGTGGAACTAGTAGACAAGGAACGGATAGTAGAATATACGTTAGATGAGTTAGTGAATAAAGGGGTCGTTTCGAGTCAAACCACAGATTAATGAGGTGGGTGCTTGTGGAGAAAAAAGATATTTTTGCATCGGTTTCTAGTATGGAAGAGCAAATTGGACATTTATACAAACAGTTGGGAGAATTAAAACAACATCTTGCAGAGTTGTTGGAAGAAAACCAACATATAAAAATGGAAAATGAAAATTTGCGACACCGCTTTGAAGAAGTGCAGATTAAAGAAAAACAAAAAACTCAAAAACGTAAAGAAGTGAAACCAAAGACAACTGATATTGGTGAAGGCTACGATAACTTGGCAAGACTATATCAAGAAGGTTTTCATATTTGTAATCTGCATTATGGAAGTGTACGTAAAGAGGGAGATTGTTTATTCTGCCTGTCATTTTTAAATAAAAAGTGAAATTACCTTTCCAATGATAATTGGAAAGGTAATTTTTTATACATGAGAGTAGAATGAAATATGTTTTTTATTAGTGGAAGATGAAATAGGGTAGGTTAAGTGTAAGAAAAGGAGTAACACATGAATTTATATGAAGATGAACGTTTAGATTACTTATTAGCGCAAGATATGAAGATCGTACAAAGCCCATCAGTATTTAATTTTTCTTTAGATGCTGTTTTACTTGCAGATTTTGCTTGGGTGCCAATTCAAAAAGGTAATTTACTTGATTTGTGTACAGGTAACGCAGTTGTGCCCCTTCTATTAAGTACAAGAACGAAAGGGAATATTACAGGTGTGGAAATTCAAGAACGTTTATATGATATGGGAATAAGAAGCGTTCAATACAATAAGTTAGAAGAAAGAATTCACTTAATACACGGGGATTTGAAAGATATGCCGGAGAAACTCGGACGTCATCAATATGATGTTGTCACATGTAATCCACCTTATTTTCAAACACCGGCAACGTCTGAGAAAAATATGAATGAACATTTAGCGATAGCTCGTCATGAAATTATGTGTACATTAGAGGATGTTGTATCTGCAAGTAGTCAGCTAGTAAAGCAAGGCGGAAAAGTAGCATTTGTACATCGTCCAGGTCGTTTACTAGATATTGTTACATTAATGCGTAAATACAAGATTGAACCAAAGCGTGTACGATTCGTTTATCCTAAGGCAGGGAAAGAAGCGAATACATTGTTAATTGAAGGAATTAAGGACGGAAACGCAGATTTGAAAATATTGCCACCTCTTTTTGTATATGAAGAAAATAATGAATATACAAAGGAGATTCGTTCAATTTTATATGGAGAAGAATAAGCATTGTTTTTATGTGGTAGAGTGCTCTGATGGCAGTTATTATGCTGGATATACAAATCATATAGAGAAGCGGATTCAGACCCATAATAGTGGAAAAGGAGCTAGGTATACGCGTGCTAGACTTCCTGTTGTTTTAAAATACGTAGAATTTCATGAAGATAAGCGTACAGCTATGCAAGCAGAGTATTATTTTAAGCAATTAAGTAGAAAACAAAAAGAAGAATATATGCAAAAAGGAGAACGCTATGTGGCAACAAAAAAGCTTTCAACAAAATGAAAAGGGAGTTTTATATTTAGTACCAACTCCTATTGGAAATTTAGAAGATATGACATTTCGTGCAATTCGAATTTTAAAAGAAGCTGATTTAATTGCTGCTGAAGATACGAGACAAACGAAAAAACTTTGTAATTATTTCGAAATCGAAACCCCTGTTATGAGTTACCATGAGCATAATAAGGAAGTAAGTGGAAAGAAAATATTAGAGAAGTTAGATGAAGGAAAGACCGTGGCACTTGTTAGTGATGCTGGTATGCCGTGTATTTCCGATCCAGGTTACGATATTGTTGTAGAGGCTGTAGCGGAACAATATCATGTTATCCCGCTTCCTGGGGCAAATGCGGCCCTTACAGCATTAATTGCGTCAGGTCTTGAAACAAAACAATTTTATTTCTATGGATTTCTACAAAGAAATAAGAAAGAAAGAAAAATGGAGTTAGAGAAGCTTCGTTATGTACAAACTACAATGATGTTTTATGAAGCGCCTCATCGTTTAGATGATACTTTAATCTCGATGCAAGAAGTGTTGGGAAATAGAGAAATTGTATTATGTCGAGAGTTAACGAAAAAATTCGAGGAATTTATTCGAGGAACAATCGAAGAAGCAATTGAGTGGACGAAACAAAATGAAGTTCGTGGCGAGTTTTGTATTTTAGTAGCTGGTTCAACGGAAGAGCCTGCCCCAGAAGAACAATGGTGGGAATCTATCTCAGTATATGATCATATTGAACATTATATAAACGAAAAAGGTATGAATTCAAAAGAGGCAATAAAAACAGTCGCTAAAGATCGAGATTTGTCGAAACGCGATGTATATCAAATCTATCATGTCGATAAAAAATAAGCTTCTCATAATTGAGAAGCTTATTTTGCTGTTTCGATATAATCTTGAAGTTCGTTTAAGATTTGCTCAGCGCCTTCTTTGCTTAAGATAATTTTACCTTCAGCTAAAGATAGGTTACCATCAGATACTTCGCCAGTTACTTGGCAAGTCATGTTTGGCTTATATTTTTTTAAGATGATTTTCTCGTCATCAACGTAGATTTCAAGAGCATCCTTTTCTGCAATACCTAAAGTACGGCGTAATTCGATTGGAATTACCACACGACCTAATTCATCAACTTTACGAACGATACCAGTAGATTTCATAATTCTTTTCCTCCTAAAGAAATAGTTTATAAGTTTCGAGTCTATTTTCTAGATTCGTCATTTTTCGACAAAATACCCTATGGACATATGATACCAATCATTTACATTTCCGTCAATTCTTTAATTCTATATTTTTTAAAAAGATTTATAGATTTCTTACTTCTTATATATAATAGAATGCGAGTAATTTCTACTATTATTTTACTTTATTTTCTGAAAAATTTATAAATTATAAGTGAGGACTGTATATTTTCTTGAAATATGAGTAATAGATGATAAAGGTATCAAGTATTAACTCGTTTTTATCCCGCATTAACAAGCGGTAAGATTTTAAATTCAAAATTCGGCTGGAGGAAAGAGGTTAAGTAAGAGCCGGATTGCGCGTAAAAGCTCGATTGGTGCAGGCTAATAATCTGCGGGAATGAACAAAACCCCTCACAGATTAAAGTTTCACTTTATATATAAGTTTTTGATATACTGTTTATAAATACATATGAGGTTATCCGGGAGGTCCAAAACAATGACAGAGGAAAACAAGTCCTTTTATATTACTACCCCAATTTATTATCCAAGTGGAAAATTACACATTGGACATGCTTATACAACAGTAGCGGGAGATGCGATGGCACGATATAAGCGTATGCAAGGATATAATGTTCATTACTTAACAGGAACTGATGAGCATGGACAGAAGATCCAAAAGAAAGCAGAAGAATTAAACGTTACACCACAAGCATATGTGGATAACATCGTTGCAGGAATTAAAGAACTTTGGGAGAAGATGGATATCTCTTATGATGATTTTATTCGTACAACGGAAGATCGTCATAAAGATGTAGTTGAAAAAATCTTCAAACAACTAGTAGATCAAGGTGATATTTATCTTGATGAATATGAAGGTTGGTATTCTGTACAAGATGAGACATTCTATACAGAGCATCAATTAGTAGATCCAATTATGGAAGGTGACAAAGTAGTTGGAGGAAAAAGTCCAGATAGTGGTCATGATGTAGAACTTGTTCGTGAAGAATCGTATTTCTTTAGAATGGGTAAATATGTCGACAGACTATTAAAATTCTATGAAGATAATCCACATTTCATTCAGCCAGAATCTCGCAAGAATGAAATGATTAATAACTTTATTAAACCAGGCTTAGAAGATTTAGCTGTTTCTCGTACTTCATTTGACTGGGGAGTTCGTGTTCCAGGTAACCCAAAACACGTTATTTACGTATGGGTTGACGCGTTATCTAACTACATTACAGCATTAGGTTATGGAACAGAAAATGAAGAGATGTATAAACAGTTCTGGCCGGCTGATGTGCACTTAGTTGGAAAAGAAATCGTTCGTTTCCATACAATTTATTGGCCAATCATTTTAATGGCATTAGATTTACCTCTTCCGAAAAAAGTCTTTGCTCATGGTTGGATTTTAATGAAGGATGGAAAGATGAGTAAGTCAAAAGGAAACGTAGTAGATCCAGTTACATTAATCGATCGTTATGGATTAGATGCATTACGTTATTACTTACTTCGTGAAGTTCCATTCGGATCTGATGGGGTATTCACACCAGAAGGATTCGTGGAGCGTATTAATTTCGACTTAGCGAATGACTTAGGTAACTTATTAAATCGTACAGTAGCTATGATTGATAAATACTTTAACGGAGAAATCCCTGCATTTAAAGCAAATGTAACGGAATTTGATGAAACGTTAGTAGCTTTCGCACAGGATACATTGAAAAAAGTAGAAGAAGCAATGGAGAATATGGAATTTTCTGTAGCTCTAAGCTCAATTTGGCAATTGGTTAGCCGTACGAATAAATATATTGATGAAACACAACCGTGGGTATTAGCAAAAGATGAGAATGATCGTGAAAAGCTAGCTTCTGTAATGGCCCATTTAGCAGAAGTACTTCGTCAAACAGGTATTATGCTTATGCCATTTTTAACAGTAGCACCAAGCAAGATGTTTGCTCAGCTTGGCCTTACTGATGAAGCACATAAGTCTTGGGAAAGTCTATCTACGGTTGGCTGCATTCCGGCTGGAACAAAAGTAGAAAAAGGAAATCCAATTTTCCCTCGTTTAGAAATGGAGGTAGAGGTAGAGTACATTAAAGAACAAATGAAAGCCTCTGCTCCTAAAGTAGAAGAGAAAAAAGAAGAAGAACCGAAGGCAGAAGAAATTACAATTGATGATTTCTTTAAAGTAGAATTACGCGTAGCTGAAGTATTATCTGCTGAGCCTGTGAAAAAAGCAGACAAGTTGTTAAAAATCCAACTAGACCTAGGCACAGAAAAGCGTCAAGTTGTTTCTGGAATTGCAAAATTCTATTCGCCAGAAGACCTAAAAGGTAAAAAGGTTATTTGTGTAACAAACTTAAAACCTGTAAAATTACGCGGTGAATTATCGCAAGGTATGATTTTAGCGGGTGAAGAGAATGGTGTATTGTCATTAGCATCAATTGATCAAAATCTACCAAATGGTACAAAAATCAAGTAATTCAGACAAGAAAAGAGATGTTTCACGTGTAACATGTGTGAAGCGTCTTTTTTCTTTTTACACTCTCAATTTTTGCATTAAAATTGTAGTATTGTTATCGTTAAGTTATGAAAGAGCTTGTTTTTGTGGAATAAACTTGATTTCAATATAAAAGGAGTTATGTATTATGCTGTTTGATACACATTCACATTTGAATGCAGAGCAATTTGAAGAAGATTTACAAGAAGTTATTGCCCGAATGAAAGAAGCAGGAGTTACTTATACAGTTGTTGTTGGTTTTGATGAGGTAACGATAAAAAAGGCGATTGAATTAGCTGAAGCCTATGATTTTATTTACGCTGCGGTTGGATGGCATCCAGTTGATGCAATCGACATGACAGGAGAACATTTAGCATGGTTAGAAGAACTTGCTTCTCATCCTAAAGTTGTTGCACTTGGAGAAATGGGCTTAGATTATCACTGGGATAAGTCCCCAAAAGAAATACAGAAAGAAGTATTCCGTAAACAAATTGCATTAGCGAAAAAGGTGAAATTGCCGATTATTATACATAACCGTGATGCAACTCAAGATATTGTTGATATTCTAGAAGAAGAGAATGCAGCTGAAGTAGGAGGTATTATGCATTGCTTTAGTGGCAGCGTAGAAGTGGCAGAGCGATGTGTTGATATGAACTTTTTAATTTCGTTAGGCGGACCAGTTACATTTAAAAACGCTAAGAAACCGAAAGAAGTTGCTGCGGAGATTCCATTAGAGAAATTGTTAATAGAGACGGATTGTCCGTATTTAACACCGCATCCATTTCGAGGGAAACGAAATGAACCAAGTTATGTAAAACTCGTAGCAGAAGAAATTGCGAACTTAAAAGGGATTTCTTATGAGGAAGTAGCAGAAGTAACAACAAAAAATGCAAAAGCTTTATTTGGTGTTGAATAAAAAGGAGTGGGAGAACCCATTCTTTTTTATTTTTGTGGAAAAATAGCAGGAGTGATAGAGAAAATAAAGGCGAATGAGGAAGCGTTACAATAAGGAGAGAGAACAAAGCTTTGGACATTCTATTTTTTAAAATGTAAGAATGGGGAAAATAATAATGGAAAAGTCGTCATTTTTTTGTTTTACTAAGTAGAGACGAAACGAGTGTGGAGGCAAGCATGAAAATTAAAGAGATTATCGTTGTAGAAGGTAAAGATGATACAGTTGCGATTAAGCGTGCTGTTGATGCGGATACAATTGAAACGAACGGTTCAGCAATCGGTGATCATGTTATTGAGCAAGTTAAATTAGCGCTGCAAAAACGAGGCGTTATTATTTTCACAGATCCGGATTATCCTGGAGAGCGTATTCGAAAAATTATTTCTGATAAGGTACCTGGATGTAAACATGCCTTTTTACCGAAGGAAGAAGCACTTGCTAAAAGGAAAAAGGGTGTCGGAATTGAACATGCTTCTAATGAATCAATTCGCCGTGCTTTAGAGAATATACATGAAGAAATGGAAGCTTACACAAGTGAAATTAGTTGGAGCGATCTAGTCGATGCAGGTTTAGTGGGCGGAGAAATGGCAAAGAGTCGCAGAGAAAGAATGGGTAAGCTATTAAAGATTGGTTATACAAACGCAAAACAGTTACATAAACGTTTACAAATGTTTCAAGTTTCAAAAGAATCATTTGCAGAAGCTTATAAGCAAGTCATACAGGAGGAAAGAAAATGAAGGATATCGCAACGCCAAATCGTACGAAAGACATTGTTGAAAAGTACGGATTTTCATTCAAAAAAAGTTTAGGGCAAAATTTTTTAATTGATACGAATGTATTAAATCGTATTGTCGATCACGCTGAAATTGGATCAGAAAGTGGTGCAATTGAAATTGGACCAGGTATCGGTGCATTAACAGAACAATTAGCGAAGCGTGCTAAAAAAGTTGTGGCTTTTGAAATTGATCAAAGATTATTACCGATCTTAGATGAGACGTTAGCTCCATATGGCAACGTTACAGTTATTAATAAAGATGTACTAAAGGCAGATGTACACGAAGTGTTTAGCGAGCAATTTGAAGAAGGGCAAGATGTAATGGTAGTAGCTAACTTACCGTACTATATTACAACGCCAATTTTATTTAAATTGCTGGAAGAGAAATTACCGGTTCGTGGATTTGTTGTTATGATGCAAAAAGAAGTTGGGGATCGTTTAGCTGCTAAACCTGGAACGAAAGAGTATGGTTCTTTATCCATTGCTATTCAGTATTATACAGAGGTAGAAACAGTTATGACTGTACCGCGTACAGTGTTTGTACCACAACCAAATGTTGATTCTGCAATTATCCGTCTCCTAAAGCGTCCGAAACCAGTTGTAGAAGTAACAGATGAGACATTCTTCTTTGAAGTAGTACGAGCAAGTTTTGCACAGCGTCGTAAAACGTTAATGAATAATTTATCGAATAATTTAAATGGTTTCCCGAAAGATAAAGAGCTTTTGGATCAAATTTTAACAGAAGTAGGAATTGATCCAAAACGAAGAGGAGAAACGCTATCTATCGAGGAGTTTGCAACATTAAGTAATGCATTAGTTCTTCATAAATTGTCATAAGAATAGAAAAGGGACAGTTCAACTTGAACTGTCCCTTTTGTCACCTTTCCTCGCCTACATTCATACTTTAAAAACAGGTAAGATGGCCTAACGAGTTTGGAGGTAGGAGAATGGTTTTACATGTTGGAGAATTAGTGGAACGATATTCTCATAATAGGGATATTCTTTTTCGTATTATAGAAATAAAAGGCGAGATAGCTATATTGTTTGGAGAGGAAATTAGACTGGTGGCGGATGCACCACTTGAAGATTTAATTAGTATAGATCAACGAGAACATAAAAAAAGAGCGAAGCGCGAGAAAGAAACGATGGAGCGTACGTATCGATTGTTTCAACAAGATTATGTATTAATGAAACAAAGGCATGAACACACTTCAACGGGTGGATATACAAGTGAGGTGAATTATTTTCAAATGCCGGGACGTGTATTGCATATAGATGGAGACCCGTTATATTTGCGCAAGTGCTTAGACTTATATAATAAAATTGGTGTTCCTGTACAAGGTATTCATTGTAAGGAAACAGAGATGCATGAAAAGGTAGTAGATTTAATAGATCATTTTCGTCCGGATATTTTAGTAATCACAGGGCACGATGCATATACAAAGTCAAAAGGGGTAAAGGGAGATTTAGCAGCATATAGACATTCAAGGCATTTTGTACAGGCTGTTCGAGAAGTGAGAAAAAAATATCCATCATTGGATCAACTCGTTATTTTCGCAGGTGCATGCCAATCACACTTTGAAGCATTAATTCGAGCAGGCGCTAATTTTGCTAGTTCACCATCTAGAATTAATATTCACGCACTAGATCCTGTATATGTGGTGGGTAAAATTAGCTTTACGTCATTTATGGAGAGAGTCAATGTATGGGATGTTGTACGTAATACGATTACCGGTGAAAAGGGACTTGGCGGGATTGAGACAAGGGGGATTTTACGAACTGGATTACCCTTTCAACACTATGAAGAATAAGCAAGGTACATATGTATCTTGCTTTTTTGTGTGGAAAGGATTTAAATCAGCTTGGATAAAAAGAGATAAGAACGCACAGACTACATAATGATACTTTTACAATATAGTATTTCTTCTATCTATTCGAACGCATAATGCTTTTATAATGATATTGTCTGTGAGTTGCGGTTAATAATTGGGATAGATATATCGTGTTTTAAGTGTTCAATCTAAATTACAGCGAGGTGTAACGAAGTATATGTCAAAACGTTTAGATGAAATTAAAAGCGAACTAGATCACCATCTTGGACAGAGACTGATGTTAAAGGCAAATAGTGGGAGAAGGAAAACAGTAGAACAATCAGGTGTACTTGCAGAAACGTACCGTTCTGTTTTTGTTGTGCAATTGGATCAGCAAGAAGATGCATTGCAACGTGTATCGTATAGCTATGCGGATGTTTTAACAGAGACAGTAGAGTTAACATTTTATGGTGAACCTCATAACGAAGTGATTTTATAATTGATGTACCGTTACATATATTCCCACAAATGAAAAGCTATATTATTTTGCATACTAATTATACCGTAGCAAAATAAGGAGGGACTCTGCATTGAGTAGACGAAGAGGTGTCATGTCAAATCAATTTAAAGAAGAGCTTGCAAAAGAGCTAGGCTTTTATGATGTTGTTCAGAAAGAAGGCTGGGGCGGAATTCGTGCGAAAGATGCTGGTAACATGGTGAAACGTGCTATAGAAATTGCAGAACAGCAATTAATGAAACAAAACCAGTAGTTGTAAGATACTTTCTATGCTACGGTAGCCGAGGAGTGATTCCTCGGCTTTTTGTACTCTAAAAGGTGCCATCATTTTACATAAGTAGTTTCATTCTGAATGCTTTTCGTTATAATTAGGGAAGTGTCATCGTCTTACTATAAATTTATGGTAAAATAAACGATAAAAGATTGAGTACATAGAGTGGGTGAATAGATTGAAGCTACTAGTGAAAGCACCAGCAAAGATTAATCTGTCGTTAGATGTACTGGGAAAAAGACAAGACGGATATCATGAAGTGAAAATGATTATGACAACAATTGATTTAGCGGATCGTTTAGAACTAATGGAATTAGCAGAAGACCGTATTGAAATTTTATCCCATAATCGGTATGTCCCAGACGACCAAAGAAATTTAGCTTATCAAGCAGCGAGATTATTAAAAGAGAAGTTTAATGTGAAAAAAGGCGTATCTATTACTATTGAAAAAACGATTCCAGTAGCAGCTGGATTAGCAGGTGGAAGTAGTGATGCAGCAGCGACATTACGTGGCCTTAATAAATTATGGAATTTAGGGCTTACGATTGACCAATTAGCAGAGCTTGGCGCAGAAATTGGGTCAGATGTATCGTTTTGCGTATATGGTGGGACAGCAATTGCTACTGGAAGAGGAGAACAAATTGAGCACATCAAAACTCCGCCTTCTTGTTGGGTTATTTTAGCAAAACCCCATATTGGTGTATCTACTGCTGATGTGTATGGAAATTTAAAGTTAAATCGAGTTACACATCCAAATGTAGATAAAATGGTTGATGTCATAAATGCCGGGGATTACAAAGGGATTTGTGATACTGTTGGTAACGTTTTAGAAGATGTAACGTTTGCGATGCATCCTGAAGTTGCACGTATTAAGGCACAGATGAAGCGATTTGGGGCGGATGCTGTATTAATGAGTGGAAGTGGCCCAACCGTATTTGGCCTTGTGCACCATGATTCGCGAATGCATCGTATATATAACGGATTAAAAGGATTTTGTGAACAAGTATACGCAGTACGTTTATTGGGAGAGCGAGAAACGCTTGAATAAAGACGTATAATACGGTATGATTTGTTTAGAATATTCGTGATTTGAGGTGAGAGTATGAAAATTAGACGAAGTACAAGATTAGTCGATATGACGTATTACTTGTTACAAAATCCTCGTCAGCTAGTTTCTCTCACTTTTTTTGCTGAAAGGTATCAATCAGCTAAGTCTTCCATTAGTGAAGATTTAGTTATTATTAAGCAAACGTTTGAACAACAAGGGGTCGGCACATTGCAAACGATACCAGGAGCAGCAGGAGGAGTGAAATATATACCATATATAAGTGCGGAAGAGGCAGATCTCATTATTGGAGAGCTTTGTAGCCTATTTGAAAATCCAGGTCGTATTTTACCCGGTGGTTACTTATATATGACAGATCTTTTAAGTAATCCTCGTCATATTAATGGCGCAGGTCGTTTGTTTGCTTCTGTTTTTGCTAGGCAACCAATTGATGCGGTTATGACGGTAGCAACGAAGGGGATTCCACTTGCTTATGCGGTGGCAAATTACTTAGATGTACCGGTAGTAATTGCAAGAAAAGATAATAAGGTAACAGAAGGCCCAACTGTTAGTATTAACTATGTATCAGGTTCTTCTAAGCGAATTCAAACAATGACGTTAGCAAAGCGTAGCCTTCCAGAAGGGTCAAATGTTTTAATTATTGATGACTTCATGAAAGCTGGCGGGACAATTCAAGGTATGATGAGTATGTTAGAAGAGTTCAAGGCTAATGTTGTTGGTATTGGTGTATTAGTAGAATCCACGGATATTGAAGAAAGACTAATTAATAATTTTGTATCATTAATTCGTCTATCAGAAGTTGATGTGAAAGAAAAAGCGATTCAAGTGGAAAAGGGGAATTATTCACTGGCGCCATTTGATGAAGGGCTTGTAGAGGCTGAGTAAAAAGGTAAAGCAGATCGCTTTATCTTTTTTTTATTCTATTTATAAATTATAAAATAGATGGACAAACAGCTTTTCCTGCACTATTTTTAAAGAGTAAAAATAAATAATAAAAGGGTGAAAAAATATGAAAGTTGTTCAAACAAACAATGCACCACAAGCAATTGGACCATATTCACAAGGGATTATTGTAAATAATATGTTTTACAGTTCAGGACAAATTCCATTAACTGCAAGTGGAGAGCTTGTAGCAGGAGACGTGATAGTACAAACAGAGCAAGTATTTCAAAATTTACAAGCGGTATTAGAAGAAGCAGGTGCTTCATTTGATTCAGTAGTAAAAACAACAGTATTCTTAAAAGATATGGATGATTTTAATGCTGTTAATGAAGTATACGGCTCTTATTTCTCTACTCATAAGCCAGCTCGTTCTTGTGTACAAGTAGCAAAATTACCGAAAGATGTTTCAGTTGAAATCGAAGTAATTGCCCTTGTTAAGTAGTTCTTTGTAAGCGATAACCTCCACTAATCTCTATATTCAATTACATTAAAAATTTTTATCTTAAAAATTTTTAAAAAATTAAAGGGAAAATAGAAATTTTGTGGAATTTATACAAATATATCGCTTATTTAGAAAAGGGTGGTGAACACAAGATGGAAGTGACTGACGTAAGATTACGCCGCGTAAACACAGAAGGCCGCATGAGAGCAATTGCCTCTATTACTCTAGACCATGAATTTGTTGTTCATGATATTCGTGTAATTGATGGTAATAATGGATTATTTGTAGCAATGCCAAGTAAACGTACTCCAGATGGAGAATTCCGTGACATTGCACATCCAATTAATTCTGGCACACGCTCTAAAATTCAAGATGCGGTTTTAACAGAGTATCATCGTTTAGGCGAGTTAGAAGAGGTTGAGTTTGAAGAAGCGGGTGCTTCGTAAAATTCGAATGAAAAGGGTTTTTTTAAGAAAGCCCTATAATTTTGCAACAAACTCCTGTAAGCATTTACAGGAGTTTGTTTTTTTTTTGTAGTTTTATACATTTAACGTGCGGAAAATTCAGAATTTATCAAAATGAAGAGGGGAACTTCTAATTTTTTCAAAATCAATTTAAATAGTATAGCTTATTTCTTAAAAAAGATACTAAAGAGTAAAACATCGTATGAGAATTATGGTAAAATTTAATAGTTAAAATGTGTTTCTTGAAATATATGATGATTTAGGATAATATCGTTAATGGATAAATAGGTTGCGATGGAGGGTCTATATGTCAAACAGATTTGCAGTGATTCTAGCTGCAGGTAAAGGCACACGTATGAAGTCTAAGCTATACAAAGTGCTTCATCCTGTATGTGGAAAACCTATGGTACAACATGTTGTCGATCAAGTATCTCAATTAGGATTGCAGAAACTTGTAACAGTCGTAGGACATGGTGCTGAAATGGTACAAGAACAGCTAGGAAACGTAAGTGAGTTTGCATTACAAGCAGAACAACTTGGTACAGCGCATGCTGTAGATCAAGCTGCAAGTGTACTTGCAAATGAAGAAGGAACAACTTTAGTTATTTGTGGTGATACGCCGCTAATAACTGCTGAAACGATGGAATCATTGCTTCAGCAACATAAAGAAGCAGGGGCAATGGCAACGGTGCTAACAGCTTACATAGAAGAGCCTGCTGGATATGGTCGTATCGTTCGTAATGAGAATGGTCATGTTGAAAAGATTGTTGAGCATAAGGATGCAAATGAGAAAGAATTAGCTATTAAAGAAATCAATACAGGTACGTATTGTTTTGATAATAAAGCTTTATTCGCTTCACTTTCTAAAGTTTCAAATGATAACGTACAAGGTGAATATTACCTGCCAGATGTTATTGAGATTTTAAAAAATGAAGGTCATATTGTATCGGCTTATCAAACAGAGCACTTCGATGAAACGTTAGGTGTTAACGACAGAGTCGCTCTATCGCAAGCGGAAATTATTATGAAAAACCGTATCAACCGAAAGAACATGGTAAATGGTGTTACGATTATTGATCCAAGTAACACGTATATTTCTGCTGATGCAATTATCGGTAGTGATACAGTTCTTCATCCAGGAACAATTATTGAGGGAAACACTGTAATTGGCTCTGATTGTGAAATTGGACCGCATACAGTAATTCGCGATAGTGAAATTGGAGATCGTACGACAATTCGTCAATCTACTGTACATGATAGTAAACTTGGTACAGAAGTATCGGTTGGTCCATTTGCACATATTCGCCCAGATTCGGTTATTGGAGATGAAGTACGCGTTGGAAACTTCGTGGAAATCAAAAAAACTGTTTTTGGTAATAGAAGTAAAGCTTCACACTTAAGTTATATCGGGGATGCACAAGTTGGAGAAGACGTGAATCTTGGTTGTGGTTCAATTACGGTGAACTATGACGGTAAGAATAAATTCAAAACTGTGATTGGTAACGGGGTATTTATTGGATGTAATTCAAACCTTGTTGCTCCTGTAACAGTTGAAGATGGTGCTTATGTGGCAGCAGGCTCTACAATTACAGAGAATGTTCCATCAAAAGCATTATCTGTAGCACGTGCACGTCAAGTTAACAAAGAAGACTATGTTGATCAATTGCTGAATAAGAAAAAATCATAATGTGGAGGGTTAATCTAGATGTCGACTCAATATCTAAATTCTAATTTGAAAGTATTCTCTTTAAACTCTAATAAGGAACTTGCTGAGCAAATTGCAAAGCACATTGGAGTAGGACTAGGAAAATGTTCTGTTGATCGTTTTAGTGATGGAGAAGTTCAAATTAACATTGAAGAAAGTATCCGTGGTTGCGATGTATTCATTATTCAATCTACAAGCTTCCCAGTAAACGAACATATCATGGAATTACTTATTATGATCGATGCATTAAAGCGTGCATCTGCAAAAACAATTAATATTGTTATTCCTTACTATGGTTATGCGCGTCAAGACCGTAAAGCGCGTTCTCGTGAACCAATTACATCGAAACTTGTAGCAAACTTGCTTGAAACAGCAGGTGCAACTCGTGTAATCACTCTAGATTTACATGCTCCACAAATTCAAGGGTTCTTTGATATCCCAATCGACCACCTAATGGGTGTACCGATTCTTTCAGATTACTTTGAAACAAAAGGTCTTAAAGATATCGTAATCGTGTCACCTGACCACGGTGGGGTAACTCGTGCTAGAAAAATGGCAGATCGCCTAAAAGCACCAATCGCTATTATTGATAAGCGTCGTCCTCGTCCGAACGTATCAGAGGTAATGAACATTATCGGTAATATTGAAGGTAAAACAGCAATTTTAATTGATGACATCATTGATACAGCTGGTACAATTACATTAGCAGCAAACGCTCTTGTTGAGAACGGTGCTTCTGAAGTATATGCTTGCTGTACACACCCAGTATTATCTGGTCCAGCAATTGAGCGTATCCAAAACTCAAATATTAAAGAGTTAGTTGTAACGAACTCTATCGTATTACCAGAAGAGAAGAAAATCGACAAAGTACATGAACTTTCAGTTGCTCCACTAATCGGAGAAGCAATTATTCGTGTATACGAAGAAGAATCTGTAAGTGTATTATTCAATTAATTGGATAGAATGAGACGTAACCAAGATTGGTTACGTCTTTTCGTATCGAAAAAAGAAAGTAGTGGTACAAGAATGAAATTGATAGTAGGACTTGGGAACCCGGGTAGAGAATATGAATTAACAAGGCATAATATTGGATTTATGGCGATTGATGAACTTGCAAGACGTTGGAATATTTCTTTGAATGAACAAAAATTTAAAGGAGTATTTGGTGCAGGATTTGTTAATGGAGAAAAAGTAATCTTATTAAAGCCACTTACATATATGAATTTATCTGGGGAAAGTATTCGTCCACTCATGGATTACTATAAAATTGATGTAGAGGACTTCGTTGTTCTGTACGATGATTTAGACATCCCTGTAGGTAAATTACGCCTTCGTATGAAAGGTAGTGCTGGTGGACATAATGGTGTGAAATCAACAATTTCACATTTAGGAACACAAGAGTTCCAACGCATCCGCATGGGAATTGATCGTCCGAAAAATGGCATGAAGGTAGTAGATTACGTATTAGGACGTTTTACATCAGAAGAAATTCCTGATGTGAATCATTCTATTGAAAAAGCAGCGGATGCATGTGAAGAATGGTTAAATAAACCTTTTCTTCAAATTATGAATACCTTCAATAGTTAAGGATATAATTGGGGATATTTTGTCTTATTTTTACCCATACTAGCAGTAATTGGACTTTTAGGAGGCTAGTATGGAAGGATATTATTATTGCAGACATTGCGGGAGTAATGTAGGCTCCGTTACTGCAGAAAAAGTGTATAGCGACGTTTTATTTCAACTAACAGAGCAAGAAGTAGTAGAGATGATTCATTTTCATGAGAATGGAAATATATACATAAAAACGATTTGTGAATCGTGTCAAGAAACGCTTGCATCTTATCCTGAGTATTATGAATATGAAAAATTTCTGCAATAAAATGTTGTCGCTTTGGCATGTCCAAAGCATTTTTCTGTTTTCTTTTTCCGAAATATTTGCATAAAATGTAGTGGCTTGCTCTTTATGTTGAGAGGGGTTTTGAAAATGATAGGTTTATTAGAGCAATTTTATAAAAATGAAGAGATCCAATCGGTTATTAATGGACTAGAAGATGGTTTAAAAGAACAACTTGTATCAGGTATGGCAACCTCTTCTCGTTCATTATTAATGGCGGCCTTATATAAAAAAACAAAAAAATCACAACTTATTGTGACGCATAATTTATATCAAGCACAAAAGGTGCATGAAGATTTAGTGGCGTTACTTGGTGAAAAAGATGTGTGGCTATACCCAGTAAATGAATTGATAGCATCAGAAATTGGTGTTGCAAGCCCAGAATTGAAGGCGCAACGTATTGAAGTATTGAATCGTTTAGCTGCAGGAGAGAATGGGATTATTGTAGCCCCAGTTGCAGGACTACGTAGGTTTTTACCAATGAAAGAGTTGTGGAAACAAAGGCAAATCGAAATCAATCTAGGGCAAGAGATTGATTTAGATACATTCTTGCATACTTTACATCATATTGGTTATGAGCGTAAGTCAATGGTAGAAGCTCCTGGAGAGTTCAGTTTGCGCGGGGGAATATTAGATATTTATCCATTAACTGAAGAGTTACCATTTCGTATTGAATTTTTCGACACAGAAGTTGATTCTATTCGATTATTCGATGTGGATGAGCAGCGCTCTCAAGATAAAAAAGAAAGTGTTAGATTTGGTCCAGCAACAGAGTTTTTATTCTCACAGGAAGAATTGAAGTCGGGAATTAAGCGTCTTGAGGAAGGCTTGACTAAGACGATGCAAAAACTTTCCGATGATAAATTGAAGACTACAGTGCTTGAGACGGTAAGTCATGAAATTGAGATGTTAAAAAACGGGCAAAGTATAGAACAGATGTTTAAATACTTATCTATTTTCTATAACGAACCTGCTAGTCTGATAGATTATTTACCAGAAGATGGTGTTGTAATTTTAGATGAGATTTCCCGTATTCAAGAAACAGCATCACATCTTGAAACGGAAGAGGCGGAATGGTATATATCACTTCTTGGTGAGGGAACAATTATTCAAGATTTATCTTTCTCACACTCATTTGAGGAATTTCTGCATCATAAAAAAAGAAGTTTTGTATATTTAACGTTATTCTTACGTCATATAGCACATACACATCCGCAAAACATTGTGAATGTGACATGTAAAACAATGCAAGATTTCCATGGGCAGATGCAGTTGTTGAAAACTGAAATTGATAGATGGAACGAAGGACATTTTACGACTGTTGTGCTCGGGACTGATGATGAACGTGTAAAAAAACTACAACATATTTTAAGTGATTATGATATTGAGGCAGATATCGTAGAGGGCACAGATATATTATTGCCTGGAAGGTTACAAATTGCTGTAGGTGATTTACATGCAGGATTTGAAATGCCGATGCAAAAGCTTGTTGTTATTACTGAAAAAGAACTTTTTCATAAGAAAGTTAAAAAATCACAACGTAAGCAAAAATTATCTAATGCCGAACGTATTAAAAGTTATTCGGAATTAAAAGTTGGAGATTATGTAGTTCATGTAAATCATGGTATAGGTAAATTCTTAGGTATCGAGACATTAGAGATTAATGGTGTTCATAAAGATTACTTGAATATTAAATATCAAGGTAATGATAAGTTATACGTTCCAATTGAACAAATTGACCAAGTGCAAAAATATGTAGGATCTGAAGGTAAGGATCCGAAAGTTTATAAATTAGGCGGAAATGACTGGAAAAAGGTCAAAACGAAAGTTGAAAAATCTGTACAAGACATTGCGGATGACCTAATTAAGCTATACGCTGAACGCGAAGCTTCAAAGGGTTATGCATATACACCAGATACGGCAGAACAACAAGAATTTGAATCTTCTTTCCCGTATCAAGAGACCGAGGATCAATTGCGTTCTATTGAAGAGATTAAGAAAGATATGGAACGTGGACGTCCGATGGATAGGCTTCTTTGTGGTGATGTAGGATATGGAAAGACGGAAGTAGCTATCCGTGCGGCATTTAAGGCGATTATGGATGAAAAACAAGTTGCAATTTTAGTGCCGACAACGATCCTTGCACAACAACACTATGAAACAATTCGGGAGCGTTTTCAAGATTATCCAATCAATATAGGATTATTAAGTAGGTTCCGTACGAGAAAACAGCAAAATGAAACAATTAAAGGCTTAAGAGATGGTACGGTAGATATTGTAATTGGAACGCATCGTATTTTATCTAAAGATGTTACTTATAAAGATTTAGGTCTTCTTATTATTGATGAAGAACAAAGATTTGGTGTAACGCATAAAGAAAAAATTAAACAATTAAAAGCAAATGTTGACGTATTAACATTAACGGCAACCCCGATTCCGCGTACACTCCATATGTCTATGCTTGGTGTACGTGACTTATCTGTTATTGAGACACCACCAGAAAATCGTTTCCCAGTCCAAACGTATGTAGTAGAGTATAATCCAGCTTTAATACGAGAAGCGATAGAACGAGAGCTTGCAAGAGGTGGGCAAATTTACTTCCTATATAATCGCGTGGAGGATATTGAAAGAAAAGCAGATGAAATTTCGATGTTAGTTCCAGACGCGCGTGTAACGTATGCGCATGGGAAAATGAACGAAAGTGAATTAGAGTCTGTTATGCTATCGTTTTTAGAAGGGCAGCATGATGTTCTTGTAAGTACAACAATTATTGAGACGGGTGTAGATATTCCGAATGTAAATACGTTAATTGTATTTGATGCAGATCGTATGGGATTATCGCAGTTGTATCAGCTTCGTGGGCGCGTTGGCCGTTCTAATCGTGTTGCATATGCATACTTTGCATACAAACGAGATAAAGTGTTATCTGAAGTGGCAGAGAAGCGTCTGCAAGCTATTAAAGAGTTCACAGAACTTGGATCAGGTTTCAAAATTGCGATGAGAGATTTATCCATTCGTGGTGCAGGTAACTTGTTAGGAGCCGAACAGCACGGATTTATTGATTCCGTCGGATTTGATCTATATTCTCAAATGTTAAAAGATGCAATTGAACAGCGTAGAGGAACAGACGGGGTTGAAAATACAGTTAATGTTGAAATTGATTTAGAAGTAGATGCATATTTACCGGATGCTTATATTTCAGATAGTAAACAAAAAATTATGATGTATAAACAATTTAGAGGTGTTTCTGCAATTGAAGATATTGAAGAATTGCAGGAAGAGATGATAGATCGATTTGGTGATTACCCGCAAGAAGTTGGTTACTTATTACAAATTGCAAATATTAAAGTATTGGCAATGAAAGAACAAATTGAGTTAATTAAGCAAAATAAATTTGAAGTAACGATTCTGTTCTCGGAACAAGCAAGTCAAAATATTGATGGCGGAAAATTATTCATGCTTGGAAATAGTTTTGGACGTATGATTGGTTTAGGAATGGAAGGGTCACAATTGAAAATCGTTATGAAAACCAATGGCTTAGAGACATCGAAGTGGTTAACAATTGCTGAAAATTTATTAAAAGGCCTACCAGATGTAAAAAAAGAAGTCATAAATGCCTAATATAAGATAAAAAAATACAATTCGGCGTGCATAGAAGAACTAATGTGTAAAATACTATGTCTAACAGTTGGTGATTTTTACATGAACAGGTAAATTCACCACTTTGATCATCAGTAGAAAGTGAGGCAGCATTAGAATGAAAGCAACTGGAATCGTACGTCGAATTGATGATTTAGGTAGGGTAGTAATCCCGAAGGAAATTCGTAGAACTTTACGTATTCGAGAAGGAGACCCACTAGAAATATTTGTTGATCGCGATGGAGAAGTAATTTTAAAGAAATACTCTCCAATTAGCGAATTAGGTGATTTTGCAAAAGAATATGCAGACGCTTTATATGATAGCTTAGGACATAATGTGCTTGTATGCGATCGAGATTCTATTATCGCGGTATCAGGCGTATCCAAAAAAGAATACTTAAACAAAAGTGTTGGCGATCTAATTGAAAAAACGATGGAAGAAAGAAAGTCTGTTATTATGACGGACGAAAGCGATATTTCCATTATTGATGGTGTAACAGAAAAGGTTCATTCTTATACAGTTGGGCCGATTGTTGCAAATGGTGATCCAATTGGAGCTGTCATTATTTTTTCAAAAGAAGCAATTATAAGCGAAATTGAGCATAAAGCGGTCAATACTGCTGCAAGTTTCTTAGCGAAACAAATGGAACAGTAAGGGTGCATAATTTTAGAAGTAGCAATTTTTCCTAATTATGATATTTCTTCTTGAGAAATCAATTATTTGGAGATATATGTATATTGAATGAAGGTAGCGCTTTGCTACCTTTTTTCGTTGAACATTTCTAGCATGGCACGAACGTATGATTACTCGTGTAGGTAAGGGAGTTTGTTCTTTTCTTTATGATATAATACGAGGGGTGAGAATAGAAAAAGGAGTTTTCTTGTATGGAATCGAAGAAGTATCAAGCCTTTTGGCGTGGGGCTATTATATTAACAATCGCAAGTTTTGTTACAAAGGTATTAAGCGCTTTTTACCGTATTCCATATCAAAATATAGCGGGTGATATTGGTTTTTATATTTACCAACAAATTTATCCCTTTTATGGATTTTGTTTAATTTTAGCTACTTATGGGTTCCCCATTATAATTTCAAAAATGGTTGCGGAACGATTAGAGCGAGGGAAACAAAAAGAAGCGGAAGAAATTATTTGTGTATCGTTTTGGTTTTTATTAGGGATTGGCTTCATAGGCTTTTTTGCATTGTTCTTTGGTGCCGAAGCAATTGCAACAGCCATGGGCGATATACATTTAGATAAGCTATTACGTGTTATTTCCTTTTCGTTCATATTGATGCCGTTTTTATCTGTAGCAAGAGGGTATTTTCAAGGGTTCAATAATATGATGCCAACAGCTGTTTCGCAAGTGATAGAACAAACGATTCGTGTTTCGATTATTGTATTTTTATCTCTATTCCTAATTGCTCATGAATTTGATTTATATACAGTCGGTGCAGGTGCTATGTTAGGTTCAATCGCAGGCGGACTGATTGGGATTATCGTACTTGTACTTTATATGCGTCATGACTTTCGTTCTATATTCTTCAAAAGTGTAAAGAGAATTAAGGGGAAAAAGAGGATCATTAAAATTCTGTTTTGGCAGGGTTTGGCGATTTGTATTAGTAACTTAGTTCTTATTTTTATACAAATGGCTGATTCTGTTTCCTTCTATTCTTTACTTATTGGGGCGGGAGAGCCAGCTGAAAGTGCAAAGGTATTAAAAGGTGTGTATGACAGAAGTATCCCTCTTATGCAATTAGGGACTGTCGTGACAACTTCTTTCTCGTTGTCGCTTATTCCGATCATTACAGCGGCTAAGGAAAGAGGAGATCTTTCCTTTATTCGAGAAAAGGTAAAGTTAGCGATGAAAATAACATTTGTTATTGGATTTGCAGCGGCCATTGGATTAACTTGTATTATTCAGCCTACGAATATTATGCTGTTTGAAAATAGTAATGGGTCAGATGTTTTATCCATTTTATCTTTATCTATTTTATTTAGTTCATTGTCGATTACAACTGCTTCTATTTTGCAAGGGTTAGGACAAACATTAAAACCAGCAATATTCGTTATATTTGGGGGTTGTTTAAAGTTAGCTTTAAATTATATATTAATGCCGTATTTTGGTGTGAAGGGAGCTGCAATCGCAACACTCGTTGCGTTAATTGTAATTTCTGTGTTAAATAGTACATTACTTATGCAAGCCGTATCTGAATCGCTCATCGATAAACGTAATATGTTAGGTGTAGTTATTAGTGGTATCGGTATGGGATTTGTATTAATAATGTTTATGCGTGTGATGCAAATGTCTGGATTAGTAATTGATACGGAAGATAGAGGAATCGCGACAATTGAGGCGTTGTTAGGTGTAGCTATCGGCGGATTGGCATATGTGTTTTTAATTTTAAAATTACGTGTATTTACAAAAGCGGAAATAGGAACCGTTATGAAAAAAGAGAAAAAAGAAGGTTCTTTGAAGAAGAGTGGATAGAGGTGGCAGGTTGTGAGTGGAATCATTACTATTTTAGGATTAGGTGCTGGTGAGTTAGATCAGTTAACGATGGGTGTATATCGAAAAATAAAAGAAGCAGATCACATGTTTGTTAGAACGAAGGAACATCCCGTTATAGAAGAATTGGAGAAAGAAGGTATACAATATACAGCTTTTGACAGTGTGTATGAAGCGCATGATACGTTTGAAATTGTATATGAAACAATTGCGAATACATTACTAGAACAAGCTGAAGGCGCAGAAATCATCTATGCCGTTCCGGGGCATCCGCTTGTAGCGGAAAGAACGGTTCAGTTATTGTTGGAAAAAGGCGAAGTAGCGAATGTTGAAGTACGTATTGAAGGTGGACAAAGTTTCCTTGATCCGATGTTTGCAAGTCTAAAGATTGATCC
Source organism: Bacillus sanguinis (assembly GCF_018332475.1). Taxonomy (GTDB): domain Bacteria; phylum Bacillota; class Bacilli; order Bacillales; family Bacillaceae_G; genus Bacillus_A; species Bacillus_A sanguinis. The sequence goes on from NZ_BOQB01000012.1 coordinate 26,919, forward strand.
GATTGAAGGATTCCAATTAATTGACGCCACATCATTTGAAAGAGGACAATTAGAATTACGTCAACATTTAATCTTTTGCCAAGTATATGACGCATTCGTTGCATCTGATGTGAAATTAACATTAATGGAGATGCTGCCAGATGATTATGAAGTATATATCGTAACAGCTGCAGGGACTTCATTTGAACAAGTTAAAAAGGTACCGTTGTACATGTTAGATCATGAAACGGAGTTGAATAATTTAACGAGTGTATATGTACCACCAGTTCAGGAACGTGCGTCCTTGTATCAACAATTTGATGTGCTTAGAGAAATTATTGCAGACCTTCGTGGACCGAATGGTTGTCCGTGGGATAAAAAGCAAACACATCAATCTTTAAAGAAGTATTTAATTGAGGAAGCTTATGAAGTGTTGGAAGCGATTGATGAAGAGGATGATGATCACTTAGTAGAAGAACTGGGTGATGTATTATTACAAGTTATGCTGCATGCCCAAATCGGGGAAGATGAAGGTTGGTTCTCTATAGATGATATTATTCGAACTTTATCTGAGAAAATGGTTCGTCGCCATCCGCATGTATTCGGGAATACAGATGTAAATAACGCCGATGAAGTACTTGCTAATTGGGAAGAAATTAAAAAACAAGAAAAAGGATTCGTAAAAGAGTCTGTTTTAAATGGAGTTCCAAAAAGTTTGCCACAGTTACTACGCGCTTATGAAATCCAGAAAAAAGCTGGCAAGGTTGGTTTCGATTGGGTTGATGTACAACCGATGATAGAGAAAGCCTTAGAAGAATGGCAAGAGTTCCAACAAGAAGTCACAAACATGGATGAAGCGAAGATGTTAGGTGAATTTGGCGATTTACTATTTGCGTTTGTTAATATAGCTCGTCATTATAAAATAGATCCAGAAGAGGCGTTACATTCAACGAATGAGAAATTCGTCGGTCGTTTCTTATACATGGAAGCAAAGGTAGCTGAAATGAATAAAGAGATGCAAGATTTATCATTAGAGCAGTTAGATGTTTTATGGGAAGAGGCAAAACAAACAGAGCGTTAATAGGGGGATTTAATATGCGTCTAGATAAGTTTTTAAAAGTATCACGTTTAATTAAAAGAAGAACGTTAGCGAAAGAAGTAGCTGATCAAGGAAGAATATCAATTAATGGCCAAGTGGCAAAAGCAAGTTCAGATGTGAAAGTAGCTGATGAATTAACAATTCGTTTTGGTCAAAAAATAGTAACTGTAAAAATAAATGAATTGAAAGAAACGACTAAAAAAGAAGATGCAGCAAATATGTATAGCTTAGTTCGTGAAGAAAAAGTAAAGGCTGAAGAAGGCTTGTTCTAAAATCCATTACCCCTTCATACATTACTATTAGCTAGTATAAATGTATGGGGGGATTTACGTGAATAATGGTTACTCACCTATGTCTTCTAATCAACAAAATGTTTCTGTAGAACATGATATTATTATGCGTGGCAGGCGTGTAATTGATATTACCGGTGTAAAGCAGGTAGAGAGTTTTGATAGCGAAGAGTTTTTACTTGAGACCGTAATGGGCTTTTTAACAATTCGTGGTCAAAATTTGCAAATGAAAAATTTAGATGTAGAAAAAGGTGTTGTATCGATTAAAGGTAAAGTTCATGAGATGTTGTATATTGATGAGAATCAAGGGGAGAAAACTAAAGGTTTCTTTAGTAAGTTGTTTAAATGAGTCTAACAATTCAGTTGTATACGATGCTCTCAATGATTGGAATGGGTGCTTGGATTGGAGCGTCTTTAGATACATACCAGCGATTTTTAAATCGTCAGGAACGTAAACGTTGGCTTGTATTTATACATGATATACTATTTTGGATTGTCCAAGCATTATTCGTCTTTTACGTATTGCTTCTTGTAAATGAAGCTGAACTACGTATATATGTATTTTTGGCATTATTATGTGGTTTTGCGGCGTATCAAAGCTTATTGAAAGCACTATACATGAAACTGTTAAATTTTCTCATCTATATTTTTATGCAAACAACACATTTTTTTGTTCAAATTATAAAGCTACTCATGATAAAACCTGTTATTATTATAGCGCAGCTATTTATTGCATTTATATTATTCTTATTTCGTATACTGCTTTCAATTGGACATGTGTTATGGAAAATGGTGATTTGGATATTACTTTTCATATGGAAAGTTTTTTTCTGGCCTGTTCGATTTATTGCTTCGCTCATATGGAAACTTCTCCCTAATCGTGTTAAACTTTTTATAATGAAGCATGTAGGGTTCCTGCAATATATAGCAAAATTGAAGGGACACATCTTCCAATTATGGGAGCGTATAAAAAAGAAGTTAGGGGGACCTCGGAAATGAGGGAACTGAGACAAAGAACAATCGAAAAACAGAGTCCAAATCCTGTTAAAGAGCATATAATACAAACGGATGAGAACAGGAAGCGACTTTATCGCCGTTTAGCGGTTTTTCTTGTCTTTGCTTTTACAATTATTGCGAGTATTAGTGTAACGTTTTATCAACAAAACAGTTCCATTAGAGCAAAAGAAGCAAAAGTTAAGGACATGAAAAAAGAACTGGATTCATTAACGAATAAAGAAAAGAGTCTGAAAGACGAAGTTCAAAAGTTAAGTGATGAAGAGTACGTATTAAAGATTGCTAGAAGGGATTATTTCTTCTCTGGAAAAGGGGAGATAATTTTTCCTGTTTCTAAGTAGAGTATGTCTTATTGACACTATATTTTAGGATTATATATAATAAAGTAAAATTTGACTTTTTAACCACTAAGGAGGAGCATTTTTTTTATGTCAATCGAGGTAGGCAGCAAGTTACAGGGTAAAGTAACAGGTATTACAAATTTTGGGGCTTTTGTGGAGCTGCCAGAAGGCTTAACGGGTCTTGTTCATATTAGTGAAGTTGCTGATAATTATGTGAAAGATATTAACGATCACTTAAAAGTGGGCGACCAAGTAGAAGTAAAAGTTATTAACGTTGAAAAAGATGGTAAGATCGGTCTATCTATTAAAAAAGCGAAAGAGCGTGAAAAAACAGAAGGAGATCGTCCACGTGGTGAATACCAACGCGGTGGCGATCAACAACGTTCTGGACGTCCACAACGTAATCGCTCTTTCAACAGAGATAACCGTGGCGGCGGTAACGAACGAGCTCCAAAAGAAACATTCGAGCAAAAGATGGCACGTTTCTTAAAGGATAGCGAAGATCGTTTAACTTCTTTAAAGCGTAACACAGAATCTAAACGTGGTGGCCGTGGCGCACGTCGCGGATAATAAGAACGTTTAATTCTTAGCATATAGAGAGGTGCCCAGGGCGATTGCTCGGGGTGCTTTTTTATATGTAAAAATATATTTTTTTAAAATTTTTTCAAGATGTGTTGACTTTAAAATGTATCTGAGGTAAGATACTAATTGTCCGTTAAATAAGACGACATGGCGGTGTAGCTCAGCTGGCTAGAGCGTACGGTTCATACCCGTGAGGTCGGGGGTTCGATCCCCTCCGCCGCTATATTTAATTTAACGGCCCGTTGGTCAAGTGGTTAAGACACCGCCCTTTCACGGCGGTAACACGGGTTCGAATCCCGTACGGGTCATCCTAAAAAGATCATGCAAATTTGCATGATCTTTTTTTATTAAATAAATTAAGACATACAACACTTCTACAAAATCACCCTATATTTTCTGAATCTTCAATTAAAATATTGAGAATAAATTACATACCGTGTATATATGTAGAGTTATTTCGAATAAAAAGTCGAACGATTATAAAAGTGAAAACTGTTGTTTTGACAAAAATCCCAATAATCATCTTTTATAATGACAGTAATTAAACTATGCAGGTGGTGTTAAAAATATGCCTAAAGCAGGAAGGAATACTATGAATACAAGTGCATTGGCAATGAATGAGAGTCAGCTTGGAGCAGTAAAGTGGACGAGTAAGTTGCGAATGAAGTTTGAACAAGTTTTCTTTAGATGGGGATTTATTATTGTTGTTATTGGTTTTCTTTTGGGACGAGCATATATATTAACAAACATTTTACCGTTTGCACTGCCATTTTTTGCTGCTGTTTATGTTATGAAGCGGGATAAAATGCCGCTCGCGTTCTTGGCTCTAATGGGGGGAGCACTTTCAGTTTCGATAGATAATTTATTCTTTACCTTTGCATCTATTTTTACTTTCTTCATTTATAATATCTTCTTTAGTCGGTTTACACGTAAAACTGTCGGACTTGTGCCATTCCAAGTATTTATCTCCGCATTAACTGCACATTTAGTTGTCGTATATTTTGCGCAACAAACTGTTACCATGTACGATTTACTCGTTAGTACGATCGAGGCAGGGCTTAGCTTCGTATTAACTATGATATTTTTACAAAGTGTTCCGCTTTTAGTTGAACGAAAAGGTAAACAACAAGCGCTAGAGACAGAAGAAATTGTTTGTTTAATTATATTACTAGCATCTGTTTTAACAGGTACAACAGATTGGTTTGTATATGACGCTTCTATTCAACATATTTTTACTAGGTATTTAGTGCTTGTGTTTGCATTTATCGCGGGGGCTGCTACAGGATCTACAGTGGGGGTCGTCACTGGACTAATATTAAGTTTAGCCAATGTCTCCAGTTTGTCTCAACTTAGTCTGCTTGCTTTTTCCGGGTTGCTTGGTGGTTTGTTAAAAGAAGGGAAGCGTTTAGGTGTTAGTTTAGGTTTATTAATTGGGACAAGCTTGATTACGCTGTATGTAGACAAGCAAACAAACATTGTGACAACTTTAATTGAATCCGGTGTGGCGATTACTTTCTTCTTATTAACGCCGAAACTTGTTATGGATCGTATTGCTAAATTCATGCCGGGCACACAGGAACATTCGCAAGATCAACAACAGTATTTAAGAAGGATGCGTGATGTTACAGCGAATAAAATTAATCAATTTGCTAATGTATTTGCTGCTTTATCTAATAGCTTTTCTGTATATGGGTATGTGGAGGAGGAAGATAAAGAGACAGAGGCAGATTTGTTCTTAAGTACAATTACTGCAAAAACATGTCAAACATGCTTTAAAAAGGACCAATGCTGGGTAGTTAATTTCGACAAAACGTATGATTATATGAAACAAATAATGAGCGAAACGGAAGAGGGGACGTTGCAGCATAATCGGAAGTTAGTCCGTGAATGGGACAAGCATTGTGTGAGAGGGAAGAAAGTGACGGATTTAGTAGCAGGTGAATTAGATCATTTCTATGAGGGGCAAAAATTGCGAAAACAAATGAAAGAAAACCGTAGAATAGTAGCGGAGCAACTATTAGGTGTATCAAAAGTTATGGAGGATTTTGCTAAGGAGATACAAAGGGAAAGAGAAAATCATCAAGTACAGGAAGAACAGATTCTGCAAGCGTTTCGTGATTTTGGTGTAGAAGTAGAGCATGTTGATATATATTGTTTAGATAGAGGAAGTATTGATATTGAAATGCTGATTCCAGTTGCATCTAATGAACATGGAGAATGTGAAAAGTTAGTTGCGCCGATGCTTTCTGATATTCTAAAGGAAAATATAGTTGTTAAACATGAAGAAAAATCTTCTTATCCAAACGGACACAGTTTAATATCATTTGGTTCAGCAAAAACGTATTCTCTTGATACGGGCTTGGCTACAGCTGCAAAAGGCGGTGGGTTTGTTTCGGGTGATTCCTATGCGATGATGGATTTAAGTGTCGGTAAATATGCCCTTGCAATTAGTGATGGTATGGGAAATGGGCAAAGGGCTCATATGGAGAGTAAAGAAACGGTAAAATTATTACAAAAAATACTTCAATCAGGCATCGATGAAGAAATAGCGATTAAATCTATCAATTCTATTCTTTCTTTAAGAACAACAGAAGAGATGTTTACGACGTTAGATTTAGCTATGGTAGATTTGCGGGATGCGAGTGCGAAATTTTTAAAGATTGGATCGACGCCAAGTTTCGTTAAACGCGCAAATAATATTTTGAAAATTGAGGCAAGTAATTTGCCGATGGGGATTATTGAGGATGTTGAAGTTGATGTAGTGGGTGAACAATTAAAAACGGGCGATATTCTTATTATGATGAGCGATGGGATTTTTGAGGGAGCGCAACATGTGGAGAATCATGAACTATGGATGAAACGAAAAATTAAAGAATTACAAACCGAAGATCCACAAGAAATTGCTGATATCATTATGGAAGAGGTGATTCGCTCGAGTGATGGTTATATAAATGACGATATGACTATTGTTGTAGCGAAAGTGAAGAAAAATATGCCGAAGTGGGCTACGATTCCAATTGTAGGAATGCAGGCGCAATAAACTTTAAGTTTGATGTTTCTTTCTAAAAACCTAGGTGTATGCCTAGGTTTTTTTGCTTTAAAAGGGAATGTTATTATTTTTGTGAATATGTACGGATGATGTAAGATAAAAATGTGATTTTTGTATATCTTTTTTTTGCACAATGTTTGTAAAAGTTGTACCATTATAAACAAGGTAACTAACGTTGCTGTTCTTGTTTAATGAAAGGTGATTACGAAGTTGAAAGATACATTTGTTGAAAAGGTAGATGACTTTGTAAAGCAGCATGATGTATTAAAGGAACATTCAACAATTGTTGTAGGGGTTTCTGGTGGTCCTGACTCTTTGGCTCTTCTATATTATTTGTTAGAAAAAAGAGCAGCAAAACAGTTTGAAATTGTAGTGGCACATGTGGATCATATGTTTAGAGGTGATGAATCTCATGAGGACCTACAGTTTGTGCAGGACCTTTGTAAGGGACTGGGAGTTATTTGCGAAACGATAAGGATTAATGTGTCGCAATATCAACAGCAATACGGGATGAATGCACAAGTTGCTGCTAGAGAATGCAGATATGCATTTTTGGAAAGAATAATGAAGAAATATGATGCGAGATATGTAGCTCTTGGACATCATGGTGATGACCAAGTAGAAACGATTTTAATGCGCCTTGTGCGAGGGAGTACTCCGAAAGGATATGCAGGCATTGCAGTGAAGCGTCCTTTTCATAATGGATATTTAATTAGGCCGTTACTTGGAGTAACGAAGGAAGAAATTGTTGATTACTGTAATGCGCTAAAAATAATTCCTCGTATAGATCCAAGTAATAAAAAGGAAGTATATACAAGGAATCGATTACGTAAATATGTCCTTCCGCATTTGAAAGAAGAAAATTCACAAGTGCATGAGAAATTCCAAAAATTTAGCATGCAGTTGCAAGAGGATGAGGCGTATTTGCAGGAATTAGCTTTTGAGAAAATGAATAAAGTAATTACAAAAAAAAGTGATAAACAAATTAGCATATCAATTCCTGCCTTTGAATCCATGTCTATGCCTTTACAAAGAAGAGGGATTCAACTAATATTAAACTATCTTTATGAATATAAGATTCCATCTTCTCTTTCCTCTATACATATTGACAAAGTGATTGAATTTTTTAAACGGACACAACCTTCGGGTTCACTTGATTTCCCAGGTGATTTAAAAATTGTCCGCACATACGAGGAGTGTAGCTTTGGATTTAAACAAGAAATTGTTTCTCCTTTTTTGCAAGATTTATCAGTACCCGGGGCAATTACGCTATCGAACGGGGATAAGCTTGTAACAGAGGTGAGCGAAGATATACCAAGTAACATGAATGAAACAGTATTTGTTGCTAAGTATAATGATATATCATATCCACTTCGTATTCGGTCTAGAGAAAATGGAGATCGCATGTCAATACAAGGTATGAATGGCACCAAAAAGATAAAAGCTATTTTTATCGAGGCAAAAGTACCAAGAGAAAAAAGAGAAGAATGGCCGGTCGTTTGTGATGCAAGTGGGAATATTATTTGGATACCCTTGTTGAAGCGATCTGCATTTGCTATCTCGAAAGAGACGGCAAAGAAGGATAAATATATGATTATTCACTACAAAAGCAAGGAGTCTTCCGGGAGGATAATGAAATGATGAATCAAGATATCGAAAAAGTATTAATTTCTGAAGAACAAATACAAGAAAAGGTGCTCGAATTAGGTGCAATTATTGCAGAGGATTATAAAAATACAGTACCTCTTGCAATCGGTGTATTAAAGGGTGCAATGCCATTCATGGCAGATTTATTAAAGAGAACAGATACATATCTTGAAATGGACTTTATGGCTGTATCTAGTTACGGTCACTCTACTGTTTCAACAGGCGAAGTGAAAATTTTAAAAGACCTTGATACTTCTGTAGAAGGTCGCGATATTTTAATCGTTGAAGATATTATTGATAGTGGTCTTACGCTAAGCTACTTAGTAGACCTATTTAAATATCGTAAAGCGAAATCTGTAAAAATTGTTACGTTATTAGATAAGCCAACAGGTCGTAAAGTAGATTTGAAAGCGGATTATGTTGGATTTACTGTACCGCATGAATTTGTTGTAGGGTATGGATTAGATTATAAAGAGCAGTACCGTAATCTTCCTTATGTAGGAGTATTAAAACCAAGCGTTTACTCAAATTAATTAAATACAGGCGTCACAATTGTATAGGAAAGTTTTTCTATGTTACGATTTACTATAGTGTTTATGCCGTGAGAGGAGGTTAGGAATGAATCGTATCTTCCGTAATACCATCTTTTATTTACTGATATTCCTAGTAGTAATTGGAATCGTGAGCTATTTTAATGGTTCGACACAAAAAACGACATCAGTTAGCTACGATAAATTCATTACTAAACTAGAAAAAGGTGAAGTGCGTAATGTGCAACTTCAACCGAAAAATGGTGTATTTGAGGTAAAAGGACAATTTAACAACTCTAGCCAAGGAGAACAATTTGTTACTTATGCACCAAATACTGAGGAATTACAAAAGAAAATTAATGACAAAGCGCAAGGTGCTGAAGTTAAGTATCAACCAGCAGAAGAAACAAGTGCTTGGGTAACATTCTTCACTTCTATCATTCCGTTTGTTATTATCTTCATTTTATTCTTCTTCTTATTAAACCAAGCTCAAGGCGGCGGTAGCCGTGTTATGAACTTCGGGAAAAGTAAGGCGAAGTTATATAATGACGAAAAGAAAAAAGTTCGTTTTAGAGATGTTGCTGGAGCGGATGAAGAGAAACAAGAGCTTGTTGAGGTAGTTGAATTCTTGAAAGACCCTCGTAAGTTCGCTGAAGTTGGTGCCCGTATTCCGAAGGGTGTTCTATTAGTAGGACCTCCAGGTACAGGTAAAACTTTATTAGCACGTGCTGTTGCAGGTGAGGCGGGCGTTCCGTTCTTCTCTATCAGTGGTTCTGACTTCGTAGAGATGTTTGTCGGTGTCGGTGCATCACGTGTACGTGATTTATTCGAAAATGCAAAGAAAAATGCTCCTTGTATCATTTTCATTGATGAAATTGATGCGGTAGGTCGTCAACGTGGCGCAGGTCTTGGTGGTGGCCATGATGAGCGTGAGCAAACGTTGAACCAATTACTTGTTGAAATGGATGGATTCGGTGCAAACGAAGGTATTATTATCATCGCTGCGACAAACCGTCCTGATATTCTTGATCCAGCATTATTACGTCCAGGTCGTTTTGACCGTCAGATTACAGTAGATCGTCCAGATGTAAATGGTCGTGAAGCTGTACTGAAAGTACATGCTCGTAATAAACCGCTTGATGAGAATATCAACTTAAGAGCAATCGCAACTCGTACACCAGGATTCTCTGGTGCCGATCTTGAAAACTTATTAAACGAAGCCGCTTTAGTGGCTGCGCGTCAAGATAAGAAGAAAATTGATATGAGTGACATTGATGAAGCGACGGATCGCGTTATTGCAGGTCCTGCTAAGAAAAGTCGTGTTATCTCTGAAAAAGAACGTAATATCGTTGCTTTCCATGAAGCGGGCCACACTGTAATTGGTGTTGTTCTTGATGAAGCTGATGTCGTTCATAAAGTAACAATTGTCCCTCGTGGTCAAGCTGGTGGATATGCAGTAATGCTTCCGAAAGAAGATCGTTACTTCATGACAAAACCAGAGTTACTGGATAAAATCACTGGTTTACTTGGTGGGCGAGTGGCTGAGGAGATTGTATTTGGTGAAGTGAGTACAGGTGCTCACAACGACTTCCAACGTGCGACTGGCATTGCAAGACGTATGGTTACGGAATTCGGTATGAGTGATAAGCTTGGACCGATGCAATTTGGTAGTTCACAAGGTGGTCAAGTGTTCTTAGGAAGAGACTTCCATTCAGAACAAAACTACAGTGATGCAATTGCACATGAAATCGATGTGGAAATGCAAACGATTATGAAAGATTGTTATGCTCGTGCGAAAGAAATTCTTACTGAAAATCGTGATAAACTAGATCTTATTGCGAAAACGCTACTTGAAGTGGAAACGTTAGATGCAGAGCAAATCAATCATTTATGTGATTACGGCAGATTGCCAGAACGTCCAACGTCTTCAGCTGATGTGAAAGTAAACATCAACATGAAGAAGGACGATGAAGAATCAGAAGAGAAGTAAGAGATGAAGGAGTGACGATGGTCACTCCTTTTTTTATTTGTGGAACGAAATGAAGTGGAAAAGAATTTAAATAAATCGGGTATTAAAAATTGAAATAGGGCGTAATCTTTTTGTAAAATGATGAGGATAGAAAAGCTGATTATATAAGTATGTGTGATATGATGTTTTTATAAGTTTTATACATACTACACAAATATAGATTAAATAAGATAAGTGGTGAGAATATGATTTTTGTATTGGATGTAGGGAACACAAATGCTGTACTAGGCGTGTTTGAAGAGGGGGAACTTCGTCAACATTGGCGCATGGAAACAGATCGTCATAAGACAGAAGATGAATATGGAATGCTTGTAAAGCAGTTGCTTGAGCATGAAGGTCTTTCGTTTGAAGATGTAAAAGGTATTATCGTGTCTTCAGTCGTACCACCAATTATGTTTGCTTTAGAGCGCATGTGTGAAAAGTATTTTAAAATTAAACCGCTTGTAGTAGGTCCTGGAATAAAAACAGGGCTAAATATTAAATATGAAAATCCACGTGAAGTAGGCGCGGACCGAATTGTAAATGCAGTAGCAGGAATCCATTTATATGGAAGTCCGCTTATTATTGTCGATTTCGGTACGGCTACTACATATTGTTATATTAACGAAGAAAAGCATTATATGGGTGGGGTTATTACGCCGGGAATTATGATTTCAGCAGAAGCTTTATATAGTAGAGCGGCAAAACTTCCTCGTATTGAAATTACAAAACCAAGCAGTGTCGTTGGAAAGAATACAGTAAGTGCGATGCAATCTGGTATTCTTTATGGATATGTTGGACAAGTGGAAGGTATTGTTAAGCGTATGAAAGAGGAAGCTAAACAAGAACCGAAAGTTATTGCAACAGGTGGATTGGCGAAATTAATTTCAGAAGAATCGAATGTAATTGATGTTGTAGATCCATTCTTAACATTAAAAGGTTTGTATATGTTATACGAGCGTAATGCAAATTTACAGCATGAGAAAGGTGAATAAATAAGTATGAAAGATTATTTAGTAAAAGCGTTAGCGTTTGATGGAGAAGTGCGTGCATATAGTGTACGTACTACAAATACAGTAAGTGAGGCGCAAAGACGTCATGATACATGGAGAACAGCTTCAGCGGCACTTGGTCGTTCTTTAACTGCAGGTACAATGATGGGTGCAATGTTAAAAGGCGACCAAAAGCTGACGATTAAGGTAGAAGGTAATGGCCCGATTGGTCCTATCTTAGTAGATGCTCATGCAAATGGGGATGTGCGTGGTTATGTAACAAATCCACATGTTGACTTTGAAGGAACGGAACAAGGGAAATTACGTGTATATCAAGCGGTAGGTACAGAAGGTTTTGTAACAGTAATTAAAGATATTGGTATGCGTGAGCCATTTATCGGTCAATCCCCAATCGTTTCCGGAGAATTAGGGGAAGACTTTACGTATTATTTCGCAGTCTCTGAACAGACGCCTTCTTCTGTAGGTGTTGGTGTTCTTGTAAATGGAGATGACAGTATATTAGCTGCAGGTGGATTTATTCTTCAAATTATGCCAGGTGCACAGGAAGAAACAATTTCATTTATTGAAGATCGTTTGCAGAAGATTCCTCCTGTATCAACGTTGATCGAACAAGGGCTTTCTCCAGAAGAGTTACTGTATGCAGTTCTTGGAGAAGATAAAGTAAAAGTATTAGAAACGATGGATGTTCAATTTAATTGCACATGTTCACGCGAACGTATTGAAAGTGTGTTAATTAGTTTAGGTAAAACGGAGTTAGAGCAAGTTCGTGAAGAAGAAGAAGAAACAGAAGTTCATTGTCATTTCTGTAATGAGCGATACAAGTTCTCTAAAGAAGATATTACAAATTTAATTGAGAATTTGTAATAAGGAAATTAAGGGGATTCCCCCTCTAAATAGATTGACAAACAGGGAATTTTCTGACAAAATCTAAATATAGATAAAACCAATAAAAATACTCGGTGTTAGGAGTGACAGGAATGCGAGTGGCACAATCAGTTTCAGAATTAATCGGGAAAACGCCGATCGTTAAGTTGAACCGCATCGTAGAATCAGACAGCGCAGATATATACTTAAAATTAGAATTTATGAATCCAGGGAGCAGCGTTAAAGATCGTATTGCATTAGCTATGATTGAAGATGCTGAAAAAAAAGGATTATTAAAAGAAGGCGATACAATCATTGAGCCAACAAGTGGTAACACAGGAATTGGTTTAGCGATGGTAGCGGCTGCTAAAGGATATAAGGCAATTTTAGTAATGCCAGAAACAATGAGTATTGAGCGTCGTAACTTATTACGTGCTTACGGTGCGGAATTAGTATTGACTCCAGGGCCCGAAGGAATGGGTGGGGCGATTCGTCAAGCGACTGAATTAGCAAAAGAGCATGGTTACTTTATACCACAACAGTTCAAAAATCAATCGAATCCGGAAATTCATCGTTTAACTACGGGGCCAGAAATTGTTGAACAAATGGGTGACCAATTAGATGCGTTTATTGCAGGTATTGGTACAGGGGGAACGATTACTGGTGCTGGTGAAGTACTGAAGGAAGCGTATAAAGATATTAAAATTTATGCAGTAGAACCTGCGGATTCACCAGTATTATCTGGTGGAAAACCGGGTCCACATAAAATCCAAGGAATTGGGGCTGGGTTTGTTCCAGAAACATTGGATGTAGAAGTATATGATGAAATCATTCAAGTGAAAACAGAGCAAGCATTTGAATATGCAAGAAGAGTGGCGAAAGAGGAAGGGATTTTAGTTGGTATCTCTTCTGGAGCGGTTATTTATGCGGCAACAGAAATTGCGAAAAAGTTAGGTAAAGGGAAGAAGGTACTTGTTGTTATCCCAAGTAACGGTGAACGTTATTTAAGTACACCACTTTATCAATTTGAATCTTAATTATATGTGATTGAAAAAGCATCCTTGAAAAAGGATGCTTTTTCTTTTTGGATTGGAAATAGGAAAAGAGTGAATGACTAGAAAACTTCATGTAAAATAAGAGGTAGTATAATTAATTTATTTTCACTAGCCTTCTAGTGTAACCACTCTATATACATAACGAATGTAGTTTGAAGTGGTTAATCTAAGAGGGTGGGATAAAAGAAGACGGGGTGTTGATATGCAACGAAGAAAATCTTTAGCGCTTTCTATTCCATATCAGTTAGATTTCTTTAAGCAATATAAATTTCTTTCTAAGGATAAACCGCAACATATTTTATTAGAAAGTGGACGTGGCGGTCGTTATAACATTGTGGGATTAAACCCAGTAGCGGTAATCCGAGGGAAGGGTGAGACGTTACATATAAGCGAAAGTGATAAGGAAACAATAAAGCAAGGAAACCCATTAGATTTAATGCAGGAATATATGGAGCGATGGAAAACAGACTATAATCCAGAGTATCCGCCTTTTCAAGGGGGGGCAATTGGTTACTTTAGTTATGACTGCATCCGTTATATTGAAAAACTTCCTTCTCTTGCAGAGGATGATATTAATATACCAGATATATTCTTTTTATTATTTGATGATGTGTTTGTGTATGATCAAGAAGAGAGAGTATTATGGATTATTACACATTATGTAGATAAGCATGAAGAGGCAAAAGAGCGATTAAATGAGGGGAAGGTTCTTTGGACGACAGAAGTGCCAGAAGTGACTATACCATTTGCATGCCCTGAAAAGAAAAGTGAAGCAGTTGCTTTTACAGAGGAAAGCTTTATGAAGGCGGTTGAATGTATTCAAGAATATATTGGTGCTGGTGATGTGTTCCAAGTAAACTTGTCGACGAGACAAGAAAGAACGTTACAAACACACCCGCTAGAAATTTATACAAGTCTTCGTGAAATTAATCCATCTCCATATATGGGTTACTTGGAGCTTGGGGATTTTCAAATTGTTAGTGCTTCGCCGGAATTGCTAATTAAAAAACAAGGGCAAGAAGTAAGTACAAGACCAATTGCTGGTACAAGATCCCGCGGTGCGAATGAACAAGAGGATGAAGAACTAGCAAGGGAATTAATTGAGAACGAAAAGGAACGAGCAGAGCACGTCATGCTTGTGGATTTAGAACGAAATGATTTAGGGCGTGTTTGTAAATATGGCACTGTAGAAGTAGATGAATTTATGGTAATCGAGAAATACTCACATGTAATGCACATTGTTTCTAATGTGCGTGGTGAGGTGGATGAAGATAAAGATGCTTTTGATTTAGTGAAGGCTGTATTCCCTGGGGGAACAATTACTGGTGCCCCGAAAATACGTACGATGGAAATTATTGAAGAATTAGAACCTGTTCGCAGAGGGATTTATACAGGTTCAATCGGTTGGATCGGTTATTCTGGAGATACAGAATTGAATATTGTAATTAGAACACTTCTTGCTAAAGATGGAAAGGCTCATGTACAAGCAGGAGCGGGAATTGTAATTGATTCAAATCCGGAAAATGAATATAAAGAGTCGTTAAAAAAGGCGATTGCTTTATGGCGTGCAAAAGAACGTAGTGAAGAAACGGTTAGGTGAGAGAAATGATATTAATGATTGATAATTATGATTCTTTTACATTTAATTTAGTGCAGTTTCTTGGAGAACTTGGACAAGAGCTTGTTGTTAAACGTAACGATGAAGTGACTATTTCAGATGTTGAGAATATGAAACCAGACTTTTTAATGATTTCGCCAGGTCCGTGTAGTCCGAATGAAGCGGGTATTAGTATGGAAGTTATTCGGTACTTCGCTGGAAAGATTCCGATCTTTGGGGTTTGTCTTGGGCATCAATCCATTGCACAAGTATTTGGCGGAGAGGTTATTCGTGCCGAGCGATTAATGCATGGAAAAACGTCATCTATGCATCATGACGGAAAGACGATTTTTTCGGATATTCCTAATCCGTTTACTGCGACGCGCTATCATTCCCTTATCGTTAAGAAAGAGACGTTACCTGATTGCTTAGAGGTAACATCGTGGACAGAGGAAGGGGAAATTATGGCGCTCCGTCATAAAACATTACCAATTGAAGGTGTACAGTTCCATCCGGAATCTATTATGACTTCTCATGGGAAAGAGTTATTGCAAAACTTCATTCTTAAATACAGTCCAAGTGTGACATTATGTTAATTTACGTAAATGGTGAGTATGTAGAAGCAAATGAAGCGAGAATTTCTCCCTATGACCATGGTTATTTATATGGCCTTGGAGTTTTTGAGACATTTCGTATTTATAATGGTCATCCTTTCTTATTGGATGACCATTATGATCGTTTAATAGATGCGCTGAATACATTGCAAATTAAATGGACAATGACGAAAGATGAAGTATTGCTTATTTTGAAGAACCTACTCGTGAAGAATGAATTAGAGCATGCGTATGTCCGTTTTAATGTATCAGCAGGTATAGATGAAATTGGATTGCAAACAGAAATGTATGAAGAGCCGTCTGTTATTGTTTTTATAAAACCTTTAGTAGCCCCAGGAGATGTAGTGGAAAAAGAAGGGGTTGTTTTAAAGCAAGTGCGAAATACACCAGAGGGTGCGTCTCGTTTGAAGTCTCATCATTATTTAAATAACATTTTAGGGAAACGTGAAATTGGAAATGTTGTGAATGAGGAAGGTATTTTCCTTACTGAAACAGGTTATGTTGCAGAGGGGATTGTTTCGAATCTCTTTTTCGTAAAAGGTGGTATTTTATATACACCTTCGTTAAAAACGGGGATTTTAAATGGTATCACTCGTGCGTTTATTATAAAGGTTGCTGAAGAATTAGGTATAGAAGTAAAGGAAGGTTTCTTTACAAAAGATGAATTGCTTTCAGCTGATGAAGTCTTTGTAACAAATTCGATTCAAGAAATTGTTCCACTTTATCGTATAGAGGGACGAGATTTCCCGGGTAAAGTGGGTATGGTTACAAAGAGATTTATGAGTCTTTATGACATGCAGAGAGAGAAATTGTGGAGCAGAAATGAATTGCGAAGAGGAGATGTGTAGTTTGAAGTGGGATTATGATTTGCGCTGCGGCGAATATACATTGAACTTAAATGAAAAAACCTTAATTATGGGGATTTTAAATGTAACACCAGATTCGTTTTCTGATGGTGGGAGTTACAACGAGGTAGAGGCTGCGGTGCGCCATGCGAAAGAAATGCGAGATGAAGGTGCTCATATTATTGATATCGGTGGTGAATCTACTCGTCCGGGTTTTGCTAAAGTATCAGTAGAAGAAGAAATCAAGCGAGTTGTTCCGATGATTCAGGCAGTTTCAAAAGAAGTAAAATTGCCTATTTCTATCGACACGTATAAAGCTGAAGTTGCAAAACAAGCAATTGAAGCGGGTGCTCATATTATTAATGATGTTTGGGGAGCGAAGGCGGAACCAAAAATCGCTGAAGTTGCAGCTCATTACGATGTACCTATTATTTTAATGCATAATCGCGATAACATGAATTACCGTAATTTAATGGCGGATATGGTTGCTGATTTATATGACAGTATTAAAATTGCTAAAGATGCTGGTGTAAGAGATGAGAATATCATTTTAGACCCAGGCATCGGTTTTGCTAAAACACCTGAACAAAATTTAGAAGCGATGCGTAATTTAGAACAATTAAACGTACTAGGTTACCCGGTGCTGTTAGGTACTTCGAGAAAGTCCTTTATTGGGCATGTGCTAGATTTACCGGTAGAGGAACGTCTTGAGGGAACGGGAGCTACTGTTTGTCTCGGTATTGAAAAGGGCTGTGAGTTTGTTCGTGTTCATGACGTGAAGGAAATGGCACGTATGGCTAAGATGATGGACGCGATGATTGGTAAGGGGGTAAAGTAATTGGATAAAATCTATGTTCATGATATGGAGTTTTACGGTTATCATGGTGTATTCCCAGAGGAAAATAAATTGGGTCAGAGATTTAAAGTGGACTTAACGGTGGAATTGGATTTGAAGCAGGCGGGAGAAAGTGATGACTTAGAGCATTCTGTCAATTATGGAGAGCTTTTCGAATTGTGTAGAAAAGTTGTTGAAGATAGAACGTATAAGCTTGTAGAGAGTATCGCTGAAAATATTGCTGCAGATATATTGAAACAATATGAGAGTATTTTCCGTTGTACAATTAAAGTAATTAAACCAGATCCGCCAATCCCGGGACATTATCGTGCTGTAGCGGTAGAAATTACGAGAGAACGTCCATGAATAATATAGCTTACATTGCATTAGGTTCAAATATTGGAGAACGCTATACGTATTTAACTGAAGCGATTCAGTTTTTAAGCAAAAATCCGTATATCCAAGTTAATGATATCTCATCTGTATATGAAACAGAACCAGTTGGTTATACTGACCAAAGTTGCTTTTTGAATTTAGTTATAAAAATTTCTACCAATTTATCACCGCAAGAATTATTGAAGGTTACACAAAGAGTAGAGAATGATTTAGGAAGAAAAAGGGAAATTAGGTGGGGTCCAAGGACTATAGACCTTGACATTTTACTATATAATCAAGAAAATATTGAAGCAGAGAATCTTATTGTTCCGCATCCGCGGATGTTCGAAAGAGCTTTTGTTATCGTTCCGTTGTTAGAGATTAATCAAGATATAAAACAAAACATTTCACGTTCACAAGTAGAAGAAATGAAAAGGCGAGAGGGAGTAACGATATGGAAGCAGAAAAATGGGGAAGACGCATTCGTGCTTTTCGAAAGCTAAAAGGTTATACGCAAGAAGGTTTTGCGAAAGAATTAGGGGTATCTGTATCTGTTTTAGGTGAAGTTGAGCGAGGGAATCGATCGCCTTCCCAAGATTTTGTAGTGGAAGTTGCTAAAGCATTAAAGGTCTCGATAGATGAGTTAATGCCAAAGTGACTATGAAGGAAGGAGTAAATCGAGTGTTAAAGATCGCAAATATTGAGATGAAGAATCCAGTTGTATTAGCACCGATGGCGGGAGTGTGTAACTCTGCATTCCGTTTGACAGTAAAAGAATTCGGTGCAGGTCTAGTTTGTGCAGAAATGGTAAGTGATAAGGCAATACTACTAAACAATAAAAGAACATTAGATATGTTATATATCGATGAGAGAGAAAAGCCATTAAGCTTACAAATTTTTGGTGGGGAGAAAGAAACTCTTGTAGATGCTGCGAAATACGTAGATAAATATACGACAGCAGACATTATTGATATTAATATGGGTTGTCCAGTACCCAAAATCGTTAAGTGTGATGCGGGAGCGAAGTGGCTTTTAGACCCAAATAAAATATATGAAATGGTAGCGGCAGTTGTAGATGCTGTAGAAAAGCCGGTTACAGTTAAAATGCGTATTGGTTGGGATGAGGATCATATTTTCGCAATCGAGAATGCAAAAGCTGTTGAGCGTGCTGGTGGACAAGCGGTAGCAGTTCATGGACGTACGCGAGTACAAATGTATGAAGGAACAGCGGATTGGGATATTATTAAACAAGTAAAACAAGCTGTAAATATCCCGGTTATCGGAAATGGTGATATCGCAACGCCACAAGATGCAAAGCGTATGCTTGATGAAATTGGTGTAGATGGTGTCATGATTGGTCGCGCTGCCCTTGGAGATCCGTGGATGATTTATCGTACGGTAAAGTACTTAGAGACAGGTGAATTAATGCCGGAACCGACAGTGCGTGAGAAAATTGACGTATGTATGTTGCATCTAGATCGTCTTATTGATTTAAAGAATGAAAGTGTCGCTGTAAGAGAGATGAGAAAGCATGCGGCTTGGTATTTAAAAGGTATTCGTGGTAATGCAACTGTACGTAATGGTATCAATGCTTGTAATACGCGTGAAGACCTTGCAAGTGTATTAGGTACATTTGTAGAAGAAGTAGAAGCAAAACAACAAACAATTCACATTGGGTAATAATAGATAGGGAAGATTGACATTCTTTTATACACTTCCTATAATTACGTGAAAGAAAGAAGAACTGCCAGTTAGTTGCTGGCAGTTTTTCTAGTTGAGTAGAAAATGCTATACTGTATATATTGTAAAAATTAATAGAGCTGGAGTGATATCAATACCATGGATAACATGAACCACGAAGAATTAAACGACCAATTGCTTGTTCGTCGTGAAAAGCTACATAACTTACGTGAGCAAGGGATCGATCCGTTCGGTAAACGATTTGAACGTACAAATGCAACAAATGACTTATTAAGCTTATATGGAGAGTTCTCTAAAGAAGAATTAGAAGAGAAAGAAATCTCTGTTTCTATCGCTGGTCGTATTATGACAAAGCGCGGTAAAGGAAAAGCTGGATTTGCACATATTCAAGATTTACATGGACAAGTTCAAATCTATGTTCGTAAAGATGCTGTTGGAGATGAAGAGTACGAATTATTTAAAACAGCAGATTTAGGTGACTTGGTAGGTATTGAAGGTAAAGTGTTCAAAACGAACGTTGGAGAACTTTCAGTAAAAGCAACGGGCTTTACACTATTAACGAAATCTCTTCGTCCACTACCGGATAAATACCACGGATTAAAAGATGTTGAACAACGCTACCGTCAACGTTATTTAGACTTAATTACAAGTATGGAAAGCCGTGAAACATTCGTTACTCGCAGTAAGATCATTCGTGAAATGAGAAGATACTTAGATGACAATGGTTATCTTGAAGTGGAAACACCTATGATGCATGCAATTGCAGGTGGAGCTTCTGCTCGTCCTTTCATTACGCACCATAATGCGTTAGATATGGAATTATATATGCGTATCGCAATTGAACTTCATTTAAAACGCCTTATCGTGGGTGGATTAGAAAAAGTTTATGAAATCGGTCGTGTATTCCGTAATGAGGGTGTGTCAACTCGTCATAACCCTGAGTTTACGATGATTGAATTGTATGAAGCGTATGCTGATTATAAAGATATTATGAAACTAACAGAAAATATGGTTGCTCATATTGCGAAACAAGTATTAGGTACAACAACAATCCAATATGGTGATTATGAAATTAATCTAGAACCAGAATGGACACGTCTTCATATGGTAGATGCAATTAAAGAACATTCTGGAGCAGATTTCTGGAATCCAATGAGTGTGGAAGAAGCGCGTGGACTTGCAAAAGAACATAATGTAGATATTAAGGATACAATGGAAGTTGGTCATATTATAAATGAATTCTTCGAACAAAAAGTAGAAGATAAATTAATCCAACCAACATTTATTTACGGTCATCCGGTAGAAATTTCGCCACTTGCGAAAAAGAATGATGAAGATCCACGATTCACAGATCGTTTCGAATTATTTATCGTTGCACGTGAACATGCAAATGCATTCACTGAGTTAAATGATCCAATCGATCAAAAAGAACGTTTTGAAGCGCAATTAAAAGAACGCGAACAAGGTAATGACGAAGCTCACATGATGGATGATGATTATATCGAAGCTCTTGAGTATGGTATGCCTCCTACAGGTGGACTAGGAATTGGTATCGATCGTCTTGTTATGTTATTAACGAATGCACCATCTATTCGTGATGTACTATTATTCCCTGCTATGCGTCATAAACAAGATTAAGCTTTGGAGATTTCTCCAAAGCTTTTTTTATTTGAGTATGAGTTACCTGGAGATAGTAAATCTTGATAGTGTGAGAAATTATATTTATATAGAAGAAATATGCTGCTTTTATACTTTTTTACTAAGTTAAAAATTTTATTAGAAAAACTATTGCATTTTAATAATCAAACTGGTATATTTATATTCGTTGCCACGAAAGGTAACAAGCAAAACAAACGAAAAACAACTTATTAAAAAAAGTTGTTGACGAAAATATAACGAAATGTTATATTAAAAAAGTCGCTTCTGAGCGATGAAGTAGTTCTTTGAAAACTGAACGAAACAAACAACGTGAAACGTCAATTTTTATTTTTTGATGCTAGACAAACTAACTTTATTGGAGAGTTTGATCCTGGCTCAGGATGAACGCTGGCGGCGTGCCTAATACATGCAAGTCGAGCGAATGGATTAAGAGCTTGCTCTTATGAAGTTAGCGGCGGACGGGTGAGTAACACGTGGGTAACCTGCCCATAAGACTGGGATAACTCCGGGAAACCGGGGCTAATACCGGATAACATTTTGAACCGCATGGTTCGAAATTGAAAGGCGGCTTCGGCTGTCACTTATGGATGGCCCCGCGTCGCATTA